>JAOPVE010000478.1 GCA_025963185.1 Actinomycetes bacterium | reverse complement strand
GCACGCCTACGCCACCCCCGACCGTGCCCGGCTGAACATCCGCTGGGGCCGCGCCGCGAACGTGACCGTCGGGGACATCAGCGCCGCCGTGCCCGTGCCGTTCCCAGCGCCACCGGACCTGGTCTGCTCCCGGCTGCCGGGGCACCGGGAAGACACGCACCCCAGGAACCTGCACCCGGAGCACACCGCGACCGCCTGACCAGCCCTCCCCCGCGCAGCGAGGCGGCCCCGGCTGGGGGCGCCCGCCACCGGCCCCGCTCACCCGCCCCGCGTCTCGCATGGGGCTGGCCTCGTGTCCTCACTCCGATGGGCCTCGGCATTGCCACGGTGACCGAACCGGGTTTACGAGCCCGACAGACCGGCCTTGCAGTTCTTGCGGCGTTCCCGTCACGGTGGCTGCGACGATCCTCGGTCATGAGCGCTTCGTTGGTGTACGTGCTGCTGCGTCAGGTGCGGCAGATGTTGACCCAGCTCGCCCGCGACGGCAGAGCCAAGGATGTCGAACTCCTGGTGCTTCGCCACCAGGTGGCAGTGCTACGCCGGCAAGTCCACCGGCCCGACCTGCAACCGGCCGACCGGGTGGTGCTCGCGGCGCTGTCGCGGCTACTCCCCCGCCCGCAATGGGCGGCGTTCTTCGTCACCCCGGCGACCCTGCTCCGCTGGCACCGGCAACTCATCGCCCGGCACTGGACATACCCGCACGCCCGACCGGGTCGGCCGCCGGTCGCCACCAGATCCGTGATCTGGTGCTGCGACTCGCGGCGGAGAACCCGACCTGGGGACACCGCCGGATCAACGGCGAACTGGCCGGCCTTGGTCACCGGGTGGCGGCGAGCACGGTCTGGAAGATCCTCCACCGGTCCGGGACAGATCCGGCACCCCGCCGGGCTAGACCGACCTGGAAACCCTTCCTCACCGCGCAGGCACGCACCATAGTGGCCTGCGACTTCTTCTCGGCTGTCTCGCGGGCAGGCACCGGGTGCTCAGCCAGTGTTCGAGCGCTCATCTCGATCTCCTCCAGCTCAGCCGGATCCGCGCGGCGGCGGCACGGAACCAGGCTCGCGCGATACCTGAGGCCCAGGCATCGCCGCCAGCCACCGCCTCCGCGCATTGCTGGCTGGGACCCGGCTGTTGCGGCTACCCGGTAACGGGGTTGGGCGCTGGCGGCGAAGACACGGGCACGTCCGGGCGTGATCGTTGATACACGCAGTACCAGGCCACCAGTGCGCAGGCCACCGAGCCGCGGGCGCAGGAGCGAGGGGATCACCATGGTGGAAATCCCGGCCGTGAAGACGCCCACCGCACTGGTGGCGATCCGGGCCGAAGCGCTTTTCGTCTCGACGGTGCAGCCCGCCGACTCACCGGCCCCCGAGCAGGTCCGCCGCGCCGTCGCCGACACACTGCGGCGGCTCGGGATCCGTGGCTGCGCCGCCCGGCTGGCGAGCGAGTTCGGTGACCACCCGGAAACCGCTGTCGCGCGGATGACGTGGGCGCTCGCGACGATCGACGTGGTCTACCCGGCGCCGTCCGCGATCCGGGCACGCACCCCGCAGCTACTGGCTCTCGCGAGCTGACCAGCGCGTCAGGGGACGCCTCCCGTTACTCGCCAGGGCTGGAATCCGGGCCGCTGGCCAGCACGGGAAGCTCGCAGGTCACCGTCGTGCCGCGGCCCACCGGACTGCGCATCGAGAACGTGCCGCCGAGCGCCTCGATCCGGTCCTTGAGGCCGACCAGCCCCGACCCGTCCAGCGGATCCGCACCGCCGACCCCGTCGTCCCGCACACACACCCGCAGGCTGCCGCCGGAGGCCTCCGCGTGGACCTCGACGACTGACGCGTGCGCGTGTTTCGCCGCGTTGGTAAGCATCTCCGAGACGACGTAGTACGCGCCGACCTCGACGGGCTCGGGCAGGTCGCCGTCGATCCGCAGGTCCATCTCCACCGGGACGGCCGAGCGCCGCCCGAGCGCACGCAGCGCCGGCCGCAGGCCCGCGGTGGACAGGATCGCGGGGTGGATGCCACGGGAAATCTCCCGCAGTTCGTCGATCACGTCCATGAGTCCGGCGGCCACGTCGGTGATCTCGGCCCGCATATCGCGGGTCTCGCCGGACTTTCCCCGGTCCGCCGCCGCGGAGCGCAGCCGCAGTGCCAGCGCGAGAAGGCCCTGCTGCGCGCCATCGTGCAGGTCACGCTCGATCCGCCGGCGCGCTTCGTCCGACGCGACGACGATCCGGGCGCGGGACCTGATCAGCTCGGATCGGTTCTGCGCGTTCGCGACCGCGGTGGCGACCAGGTCGGTGAACTGCGTCATCCGCTGCTCGGTATCGGCCGGCAGCGGGCCCTCACCGGATCCGACGGCGATCGTCCCCCACAGCCGCCCATTGACGTGGATCGGCACGGCCACCGCGCACCGCAGCCCTTCGCGGAGATACGGCTCACCGCCGGGAATGTCGCGGTAGTCGTCGACTCGGGCGGCCTGGCCGGTTCGCAGGACGGTCGCCGTCAGCCCGTTCGGCGGATAGCCCTTCCAGGGCTTCCCGACCTGCACGTGCGGACCCGTCGTGCCTTCGTTGGCGATAAGCGTCGCCGTCCCGTCGAGCTCATACCGGATCATCCTCGCGGTGCCACCGCCGAAGTGCCGCAGCGCCTCCCTGGTCGCGGCCGCGAACACCACCTGGGGTGGCTCGCCGCTCGCCACCAGCATGGCGAGGCGCCGCAGCGCCGCCTGGGTGTCGGCGAGTTCGCGCAGTTCGTGCTCGGCCCGGGCATTGGCGATCGCCATCGCGGCGAGCTCCACGAAGTCCGCCATTCGCGACTCGGTGCCGGCCGGGAAGTCCTCCTGCGCGGTCGCGGCCACCGTCACACCCCAGTGACGGCCCCCGACCAGGATCGGAGTGGCGACCCCGGCCCGCATGCCGAGCCCGCCGACCCAGCCTCCGTACGGCCCGCTCGCCAGCCGTTCGCCCTTGGCCCGGACCGGGCGGCCGGTGCGCAGCGCGGCGGTCTGAATCATGCCGGGTACCAGCTTCAGCCGGAACCCGACCGGCACCTGCGCGCTGACCCGGCCGTAGCACCCGACGACGGTGAGATATCCGTCCAGGTCACCCTGCTCCCCGGTCGGCGGATCGACGCGGGACACGAACGTCGCGTCGGCACCGATGAGGTGGCCGAGCGCGTCCGCGACGGCGGTGAATACGTCGTCCGGCTGCGCCCCGCCGGCTACCAGCGTCGCGACGCGCCGCAGCGCCGACTGCTCGTCGGCGAGCTGCCGCAGCCGTGCCTGGCCGGGTAGATCGAGGCCATCCCCCGCGACGGCGGAGTGGCCCACATCAGCGCCGCTGTCTGGCGCGTTCATGG
>JAOPVE010000466.1 GCA_025963185.1 Actinomycetes bacterium | reverse complement strand
GGCCGGTACGCTCCGCCCGTGCACGCGTCAGCGCGTGGAGCGGGGATGGAGTACGGGGATGACCGACAAGGTGGCGAATCCGCGGTACAGCGAGCTGGAGCGCCTACGCACGCGAGTGGCCCAGTCGATGGCCGACGCCGAGCGCGCGCTCGACGTACCCGCGCAGGACTTCAACGACGGCAAGGCGTGGTCGGGCGGCGCCGCCGAGGCATTCGGCCGCGAGGTGGACGGCCGCAAGACCCGCCTCCACCAGCTCGCCGGCGAGGTCCGCGCCGCCGTCGATGGCGAACTTCAGCGCACGCCCCGCGAGTGCACGCCCGACGAGGCGCGCATGTACCGGGCGTACCAGCGCGGAGCGGTCTGACCCGGTGTAACCGGGGTGTCTGACGGGGGCGACATGAGTTTTTCGAGCATCGATCCGGTGGCGATCAAGGCCGCGAACGACCGGATCCAGTCGGCGGGCAAGACCTTGGCCGACGCGGCCGCGGGGCTGAAGTCCGATCTGGAGCGAGCCGGGATCCCCACCGACGGGGTCCGGCGGGTCGCCGAGATCGGATCGTGGGTGCACGACCAGTTACCGATGCTGCGGCGGCGGCAGAACCTCGCCGAGGCGATGAGCGCGCAGGCGGGGCACGTCGCGAACGGGGCGATCCAGGGTGTGCTGATACCTGGCGTACCCGACTCGTTCCTCTCCGGATCCGACGCGAACCGCAAGGGCCAGCAGCTCGCGGACAGGCTGATGTCCGAACTGATGGACCACGAGAAGCTCCCGCCGGACCTGCTGGCCGAACTCCAGGCCAACAGCACGGATCCGGACTACATGAAGGGCTTCTACGACAAGCTCGGCCCCGAGCGGCTGTGCATCGCATCGCAGCTGGTCATGGCCTCGGACTACTACCGCGACCACGGCTCGGAGGCCGACGCGATCTCGGCCGCGCTCGGCACCGGACTCGCGACCTACAGCCGCACCACCCCGCTCGACGACGCCTGGATGAACCGGATCGCTTTCCCGAAGGACATGCCCGGCGGAGGCCAGTTCCAGCCCGAGGTCCTGGCGTTCGTCCTGCGCGGATCCTCGGGCGCGGCCTTCGATCCGGTGTTCCTGCGGGCGCTCGGCAAGAAGGCGTTCTCGATGAACATCGGCCCGATGCAGCACCGGCCCACCGTCGGATCGTGGCAGGGCGACGCGTACACCCAGTTCACGAAGACGATCTCGGAGAACGCGCTGGCCTCGGGCTGGGTGTTCGGAGACAACCTCGGCAAGATCCAGGACGCGTCGAAGACCTACGCGGGGATCCCGCCGGAGCGCCAGCAGGCCCTCGCGAACCTGATCCAGGCGGCGACGATCACGGTGCGGGGGGTCGATCCGGGGCTCGCCCAGCAGAACGTCACGCAGCTCATGTTCGCGCTCAAGGCCGACGACGCGGCGGCCAAACCGAAGGACGGCGAGGATCCGCCGCCGGAGCTGCACGCCTACGACTCGATCACGAAGGTCTACGGCGAGATCGCGCACACCTACTTCGACGACATCGCCTACAGCGTCACCAGCCTGACTCCGAGCAAGCTCGCCCTGGCCGGACCGGACGGCAAGTCCATGAAGGACTTCGACGAGCTCGCCTTCCGCAACGGCGGCGAGCCGGAGCGCCCAGGCCTGGAGGTGCCCCCGGACCTGTGGACCGCGCTCATGCAGGAGGGCATGCGCGACCCGACGGAGGCCATGAAGCTCGCCGCGGACTTCCAGGGCTACGACAAGCGGGTCAAGTCCGAGATCTACGACCTGCCCGCGGACCAGGCGGGCATCGCCAGCTTCGAGGCCGGCGTGATGCGGACGTTCTACCAGCAGAACTTCGCGACGGTCGCCAAGTCGTTCGGCGACGGCATCGAGAAGTGGGTCAAGGACACCAACGAGGCCCGGATGCAGCTCATCGAGGCCGGGTTCACGCTGGTGGGGGCCGCGGCCGCGCCCGAGGAGGCCGGCAAACAGGCGATCGACTTCGCCAAGGAAACCCTCACGGATCTGAGCAAGGACCTCCTCAAGGGCATCATCGCGGTCGACGAGAACGACGTCCCGGCGAGCATGAAGGACCAGGTCGACAGGTTCTCCCAGTCCGAGTGGGACACGTCCTGGCAGAGCATCTACGCCGAGGACGGCCGGGACGCGGCCGAGCGATTCCTTGCGGGCCAGCCCGACGCGATCCCCCCGGTGAGCGGGCCGGACAAGAAACAGATCACCGCGGATCCGCACCAGTTCATCAACGGCGATCCGGCCCGGAACTTCCTGTCCGACGACGGCAAGTCGATCCGCGAGATCAGCGACATGAGCCCGGCCCAGGCGGCGGCGTTCAGCGAGTGGCTTCGCAACCCGGCGGTGGTCGCGAAGATCTTCCCGAAGTTCCAGGCCGGGCAAACGGGCGAACACTCGGCATCCGCCCACGGCGGCGACTAACCCCCACCCCCGATCCGCCGCTTCCCGGAAGTGCGTGCCGTTGGACCGGCTATGACCGGCGTACTGGCACACAGTTCGGGTGTGAGGGGTCAGCGGGGGATGGGGGTGCGGGCTATCAGGACCTGGGGGGAGTTGCCGTTGGCGGTGCGGGTGGCGAGGTAGAGCCAGTCGCCGTTGACCGCCGCGGCCACCGCGCCGTATGCGGCCGTCGACAGCGCGCCGCTGGGGTCGATCCGCTGGATGGCCGCGTACGTGGAGTGGCCGTAGTCGCGGGAGTCGATGAGGTCCTTCTGGCGGGAGGTGTAGTCGCCGGACCAGTTGAAGGCGCGCGGCTCGCCCTGCTTGCGGAGCAGGTCGAGGACGTAGACGTCGCCGGTCTTCGGATCCGTCGTGATGCTCGGCCCGGCCAGCCCGTCGGTGAGCAGGAAGTCGGCCTCGCCGGCGGATCCGCGCTTGGCGAACGGCGTACTCGCGGACCCGAGCCCGCTGCCCCCGGACGACGCCAGCTCGACGGCGACGCCCTGGGAGTTCGCGTACACCGCCCGGTGCTCGCCCGTGACCGCGTACACCTCGCCGCTCTTGCCCACGGCGAGGTGTGCCTGGGTGTCGTCGAGTGCGAGGTCGGTGGCCTTGGTGCCCGCCGGGAAGCCGGTCGTGACGCTCGCGTCCGCCCAGTCGCGCGGCTTGAGGTGGGTGAGGTCGCGGCCGAACACCGTCCGGATCGTGCCGCCGTCGATCGTGCGGACCAGCTGGAAGTCGTCCGGTGAGGGGTGCGACTCGGCGAAGTAGACCTGTCCCGAGGGTGAGACTGCGACGCCGGTGACCGGCCCCGGGGCGATCCGCGTAGTGCCGCCGTCGGCACCGACCTTCCACAGGCCCTCGCGGATCGACTTCGACGCCACGTACACCGACCCGTCGGGTGCGGCGGCGACCTGCGCGACCCCCCGGGGATCGAGGTCCACCGCCACGTGGCCCAGCGATCCGCCCTGGAGTGTCCACATCGTCAGCCCGCCGCCGGTCGCGGTGAGCACGTGGACGGCACCCGCGGAGTCGACCGCGAAATCCTTGAGCTCGCCGTCGATCGACGCGCCCGCGGGAGTGCCGCCGCCGGCGACGATCTCGACCCGCTGACCGGCCGGCGGATCCTCCGAACCCGGCGAGCAGGCCGCGGCGAGCCCCGTGGCGCAGAGCGCGAGCGCGACTAGGAGTGTCCGCCGATAGGGCGGGCGGAGCCTGCATGGCCCTGTCGGCGGACGCTCTAAGACAGTGCGGGATCCCCGTATCACGAGGGCCATCCTACGGATCGCCGGCGACAGCCCGCATGGACTGTCCACAGGCAAGAACTCGTTCGCGTTGCTGGTGGCGGCGGTACGTTAGCGTGCCCATGCGCACGGCGTTGACGGTGTGCGCACCACCCAACGGGAGGAACCGCACGTGACTAGCATGTTCGGAGCCGACTTAGGCCAGCTGCGGCAGCTCGCGTCCAAGTTCGACAAGGACGGCGACACGCTGAACAGCCTGATCCAGAGCCTGAACGGCGACACCAACCACAGCAGCGAGATCTGGAAGGGGCCGGCCGCCGACCGCTTCCGTGGCGAGTGGAACGACCTCAAGCCGACGTTCGACAAGTTCGTGCAGACCCTGCACGAGGCGTCGAAGGCGATCCGCACGAACGCCGACAACATCGAGGCGGCCACCCGCTGATCCCGGCGGTGCTGGTGCACTGAAGGCCCGCCACCTCGTGGCGGGCCTTTGCCGTGCGCGGGCCAGCGGGAAACCACAGGTCACAGCGCCACCTGCACGGGCGCCACCTCGCCGCTGGTGAGCAGCAGCCCGCGCCCGGCCGGTCCGCCGCCGGTGTCGCGCGGGAGGCGGATCCCGAACAGGTCGCCCGCCGCCGGGCCCTGCGGGGAGATCAGCAGTCCGCTGCGGGATCGCCGGGCGTCGGTGACGAAGCCGCGGTACTGGGTGCCGAGGGTGTCGGCGGATCCGGCGGCGACGAGCGCGCACTCGCCGTCCCGCCCGCGCAGGAGCACCTCGCCGAGTACGCCGTCGAGCGGTCCGTCGTAGAGCAGTTCGGCGTCGTCCACGATCACCACGAACCGCCCGGCCGTGGGCAACTGGGCGCGCACGGATGCGTCCGTGGCGTCGGCGTCGAGCACCGCGAGGCAGCCCGGCCGCCCGGCGAGCGCGCGCAACGGCGACCGGCGCGGGGTCAGGATCAGCACCGGCGTATCCGCTCCGAGCAGCGAGCTCGCCATCGTGAGCAGCGCGGTCGACCGGCCGGATCGCGGCGGTCCGGCCACCACGAACCCCGGTCCACCGGTGGCGAGGTCGACGCCCAGCGGTTCCAGTTCGTCGCCGCCCGCCCCGACGAGGGCCCACGGCTGGACAGGCGCCTCGAAGTCCGGATCCAGGGCCAGCACCTCGTCCACGGTGATCCGCACCGGCAGCGGATCCACCCGCAACGGCCGCCGTGCCCGCGCGGGCCGCCCGTGCTCCGCCGCCGCGGAGCGCCCGATCGCCTGCAGCGCCGCCACCTGCGCCGGACCGGCCGGATCCGGGTTCAGCAGCGCGATCTGCGCTTCGAGCACCCCGGCGGACCGCGGGCACAGCGCGCGCCCAGGCGGCATCGAGGAGGGCACGTCCTTCGGGTTCACGCCGACCATCGACCAGTCGTTCGCGTCGGCCATCCGCAGGATGATGCGCTCGTCGAACACGGCGGAGGTCTGCCCGATCAGCCCGCTGCGGTCGCTCGTCATCACGACCCGAAGCCCCACTGCCGGACCCTCGCGGA
>JAOPVE010000465.1 GCA_025963185.1 Actinomycetes bacterium | reverse complement strand
AGCCGGTCCTGACCGGCCGGAGTTACCGCACTTCTGAAGAAGGCGGTGGCGGGGCCTGCGTGGGGGAGGAGGGATGGGTCGTGGGCTGTCAGGAACGTGAAGCCTGCGAAGGCGACCGTGTCGATTACCGCGTGGGCGATCACCAGCGGCGTTATCCGGCCCCACCGGCGGTAGAGCCAGCAGAAGATCAGTCCCATCGCGACGTTTCCGGCGAAGCCGCCTATGCCCTGGTAGAGGTGGTAGCTGCCGCGCAGGACGGCGCTCGTCACGGTCGTCGCGCGGAACGACCAGCCGAGCTGCGAGAGCCGGTGCACGAGGAAGCCGAGCACGACGACCTCTTCGAGTACCCCGTTCTGGATCGCGAACAGCACGAGCATCGGGTACCGCCACCAGACGTCGGGCAGATCCGCGGGGACGACGTTGAGGTTCACCCCGGCGGCGCGCGCGGCGAAGTAGAGCGCCAGCCCGGATCCGCCGATTCCGGCCGCCACGGCCAGTCCGCGCAGCAGGTCCTTGCGGGGCTGGGACGCGTCGAAGCCGATGGTCCGCGGCCCCTCGCGGCCGCGCGCGAGCAGGTGGAGCACCAGCGCCACGGGGATCAGGTTGGTGACCAGGCGGAACAGCTGCCAGGAGAGGTCGAGCCACGGACGGCCGGGCGCGGCTGATCCGACGAGCGTGGTCGTGTGCGCGGCGACCGCCCCGGGCGCGGTGAGGACCCCGGTGAACGAGATCAGGGACGCCACGGCCGACGCGCCGAGCGACAGCGCGAGCACCAGCAGGATCTCCTGCCGCCACACCCGCGGAGCCGTCGCGTCCGGAGCCGGTGCGGTGATTGGCGGAGGCTCGTCGGGCCCGGCGAGGGGCGCGGGCGGCTGGGGATCCGGCATACCCCGATCGTGCCATCCGCCGCCCGGACCCGCCCCGGCCGGACCCGTCAGCTGAACCAGCCGCGGAGCTTGTCGTCGCTGTGGGCGTGCCACAGCGCGGGCAGCGCCTGCTCGGCGGCGGTGGCGCGGCCGGCGGCCAGCCCGTACAGCAGCCCGTACGTGAACGCGTTCTCGCCGGCGAGCTGCGCCTGCATGCCCAGCTGGCGCAGTACCTGCCGGGCCACCACGGTGTCCTGGTGCTCGCCGAGCAGTTCCTGCAGCTCCTGCATCCGGGCGGCGTACGCGCGGGCCAGCTTCCCGAATGTGGGCGCGGTGGCCTCGCCGGCGTACCGGGCGCGCTTGGCCGCCTTGCGGGCCTCGTGGATCGCCTCGTCGCGGTGCGGCCCCGGATCCGCTTCGAGCGCGGTGGTGACCCGGCGGGCCACCCGGCGGTAGGTCCGGCGGATCAGCCGAGGCAGGCCGTGCGCCCCCGGATCGCCCGCGGCGGGCACGAACGGCGGATCGGCGGCCAGCGACTCGAACTCCGACAACAGCGCGAAGTACCGGTCGCTGTTCAGCGCGGCGAGCAACTCCGTGCGTGCGGCGGCGCGGTCGTGGGCGGTCCGGGCGGCGATCCGCGCGTGTACGGGACCGACGATCAGCTCGTCGGGGACCCCGGCGAGCGCCGCGGCCAGCGTGGCCGGCAGGACGTCGAGGTCCCGGACCGCGCCGAGTTCCGCGCCGATCCACCGCAGTTCCTCGCCGAGCGCGGTCAGCCGATCCGGATCGGCGAACAGCGGCCCGAACGTCTTGAGCGTGCTGCGGGTACGCCGGGTCGCCACCCGCATCTTGTGCACGGCGTCGTCCTCGTCGCGCCGGACCCGCGGATCGTAGGCGAGCAGCGTCTGAAGCTGTTCGCGCAGGTAGGCGACCGCGACCTCGCCAGCGGACGAGCGCTTCGCCGCCTTCGGGGGAGGCGACGGGAGGCGGTCTCCTAAGAGCTGGGCGAGCTTGGACGGTGACGCCGCGCGCTGGATCCCCGCGGCCGCGAGCACGTCCTCGATCTCGTCGAGCAGTCCCGGATCGCCGCCCACGAGCTCGACCTCGGCCTCGGACCACGTGGTCAGCGTCGTGGACTCGCCGAGCGTCTGGGCGCTCACGTCGTCGATCACGACCTCGGCCAGCGCCGTGCCGTCCTCGGCCTTGAGCAGGCGCGCGGCGCGGTGGGTGACGATCCGGCCGACGGGGCTGAGGGGCTCGCCGCGGGTGAAGGCCTGGACGAGATCCGCGAGGTCGGCTGGTGGCTCGTTGCCCGCGCTGCCGAGCGGGACGGTGATCTCGTCGCGGCCTCCCGCGGCGGGGAGCTTGAGGTGCCAGCCGTCGTCGGTGCCGCCCGTACGCCGGCGCAGCGTGATGGAGTTGCTGGCGAGCCGCAGCCCGGGAGTGTCGAAGTAGATCGCCTCCTGGGTGAAGGCGTTCGGCTCGGTGACGGCGTCGACACCGCTGACGCCACCGAGCATGGGCAGTGGGGTCCCGGGCGCAAGGACGTACTTGCGCTCGATTTCACGCGAGGTCGTCGTCGTCATCCCCCCACTCTGCCCTGCGGTCGGGCCGCTGACACGTGGTGGTCCGTAATCTCCGGATCGCCCTGGTTACGTCCGCTATCGGCCATGATCAGGGAGTGTTCCTGGCTCACGCGTTCGGAGCGCGCTACGACCTGCCGATCCCGCTGGCGCTGTTCGTGGCCGGGGGAGCCGCGGTGGTCCTCGTGTCGTTCCTGTTCGTACTTGGCCGCCCCGCCCGCGAGCCTGTCGCGGCTGACCCGCCGCCGAACGTCCCGGGCGGGCATGGCTGGGCGGCCGTGGGCCTGGCGGTCACGGCCGCGCTGGCCGTCGCGGGCTTCACCGGCAGCCAGGAGGTGCCCGCCAACATCCTGCCGACCGCGTTCTGGCTGATCGCGTGGATCGCCGTGCCGCTGAGCTGCGGGATCGCGGGCGACTGGACCCGCCCCGTGAACCCCTTCGCGGCGCTGGCCAGGATCGCGGGCACCGCTCGGATCCGCCGCCTCGTCCTCGGCACCGAGCGCCCGCTCGGCTGGCCGGACCGGATCGGCTGGTGGCCCGCCGCGGCCCTGTTCGCCGCGCTGGCCTGCGCCGAGCTGGTGTTCAGCCAGACGGCAACGCTGCCCCGGGTGATCGCCACCGGGATCCTGCTGTACTCGCTGGTCAGTGCGTTCGCGGGGATCCTGTTCGGCCCGGTCTGGATCGCCAGGGGCGAGGTCTTCAGCGTCCTGTTCGCCACCTGGGGCCGCCTCGGCTGGTTCCGGTTCGGCACGGCCGGCCGCCGCGGCTTCACCGGCGGGCTCACGGCGGGCTTCGACGCGTCCCCGAGCCGGATCGCGTTCGTCCTGCTGCTGCTGGTCAGCGTGAATTTCGACGGGCTCCTCGCCACCCCGCAGTGGGCCCGGATCGAGGGCCAGCTCGCCGGCCAGCACCCCGAGGCGCTCCGGCTCGCCACCTTCGCGGCCCTCACCGTCGTGACCTGCGCGGTGTTCGGCGCGTTCGCGCTCGCCGCCGCCCGCGCGGGGCGCCACGGCACCGGGTTCACCGCGGCGCTCGCGGGACTGCTGCCGAGCATGCTGCCGATCGCGTTCGGCTACCTGCTCGCCCACAACCTGCAGTACGTGCTGGTCAACGCCCAGTTGCTCGCTCCGCTGCTGGGCAACCCGGTGGGGGATCCGGGGTGGCCGCTGCACCTGCCGTATCCCTTCGACGGGCGGTTCGAGCCGGATCCGTCGATCCTGCCCAGTGCGTTCTTTTGGTACGCGTCCGTGCTGGTCATCGTGGTCGCGCACGTGGTCGCCGTCGTGCTCGCGCACCGGCACCTCGTCACGGCGGCCCCCGCGGCCAGGGCGGCCCGCAGCAGCGAGTACCCGTGGCTGGTCGCCATGGTCGCGTACACGATGGCCAGCCTCGTGCTGATCGCGCAGCCGCTCGCCACCGACGACTCCGGCCACGCAGCCGAGGCGGTGACGGGCCGGTGACACGGGTCCGGGTGGTGTGGCTGCTCGCGGTCGCGCTGCTCGCGGGCACCTGGCTCGCCAGCCCCGGATCCGTGCCGCTCTACGACGGGATCGGCTTCCCCGACGAGCCCTACCGGTGGGTCCAGCCGCCGCCCGGCGCACCGGCGACCAAGCCCCCGACCAGCGCGAAGGTCGTCGTCTCTGTCGACGGCGGGACCAGCCGCTACGCCGACACCAACTCCGGCGAGTTCGGCCCGCAGGTCAGCCTGCACCTGCCCGACGGATCGATGACCTCCGACGCCGGCCGGATCACCGTGCGCGCCGATCCGCTGGCCGCTGCTGGCCCCGGCCCCGACGGCGGGACGATCACCGGCAACGGCTACCGGGTCAGCGCCCCGGGCGCGGTGTTCCGGGCCGGGCACGCGGCCACGATCTCGCTGCGGGAGCCGGTGCTCACCGAGGTCTTCCCCCGGTTCGTCTACCGGGGATCGCCCTCGGCGGCCTGGCGCTGGCTCGACACCGACCGGCCCGGCCGCGACTTCTTCCGGGCCTTCGTGACCGGTGCGGGCGACTACGCGCTGGCGATCCCGTCGGGCACTCCGGCTCCCGGCCGCGCGGGTGGAGGTGGCTCGCCGCCGCGCCGCCGGCTGCCCGTGGGCGGGCTGCTCGCCGGGACCGTGGCGGCCATGGTGCTCGTGGTGGTGGGGCTGCGGATCCGCAACCGGCGCCGCGCGTGAGCACCCGGGAAGCCGGGCGGGCCGGGGCGGGACTCGCCGCCCGGGTGGGCTCGGTGCTGCCGCTCGCCGCCGGGTTCGCCGCCGCGGTGGGCCTGCGCGCGGTGATCGGCGGCCCGGGGATCGTCACCTCGCCGACCGCGGGCCTGGCGTTCGCCGCCTGTCTCACCGCGCTGGTCCTCGCCGTCGGCACCCGGCTCACCTGGGCCTGGCGTGACCTGCGGTTCGGCCTGGTGGGCGCGGCGGTGTTGTGCGCCCCGGCGGTCATCGTCGGCGGGTTCGGCGCCCGTCCCCTCGCGGGCCTCGGCGGGTGGCTCGCCGTCGTCACGCTGGTCGCCGCGGCCGAAGAAGC
>JAOPVE010000430.1 GCA_025963185.1 Actinomycetes bacterium | reverse complement strand
GCGGATCACATCGGTCAGCCATGCGTGCGGCACCGCACGCGGACAGACCAGGTCTACTCCAGGCGATAGAATCCACAGTTGGAGACCCCTGCGGGGGCCGGAGCCGCTCCACACTGGTAGGCCCTTCAGCGGCCATCTGAGCGACGGCCGCTGACCGGGCCTTTTGGGGGCACCGCCTCATTCGGCAGTTCGCGGCCCGCCGCGTGACCGCGACCTCGGTTCCAACTCGGCAATCCGGCGCCGCGACCTGCGGCACCGACCTGCCCGCCCGCAGCAAATCCGGCACCTTCCGCCGAAATTCAGGCAGCTGGCTGGGGCGGGTGCGCGCTAGTTGGTGAGGGTGTAGATGATGCCGTCGGGGCGGACCGTGCGGGTGAGGGGGAGGCCGTCGACGGGCTTGTTCGCCGCGTTCTCCCAGGGTGTGCCCGGGGTCATCCCCGTGACGAGTACGACTCTCTTGACCCCGTGCTGGTGCAGATACTCGACGCTCGCCGCGTCCGGGAAGCCGGCTACTGCCTGCTGGGCCTGCTGCAACGAGACGGGGTTGAAGCTGCTGGATCCGTTCATCATCTTCGGGTAGGTGCTCGTGGACCAGTACATGGCCCACATGTCGGGGAACGACCCGGACGGCAGCATGATCATCGGCCCCTGCGCATCGGCCATGACGGACGGCTGGGTGGGCACCACGGGGTGCGGAGTGTTGTTCAGCCCCTCGCCGAGCACCAGCAGGGCCGGGACGAGTGCTACCGCCGCCACGAACGCGGGGACTCGCCCGGTCCCGGCCACCGCCGCCGGCTCAGCCTCGTCGTTCGTCGCCTGCAAGCGGCTGAGCACCGCGGACATGCGGTCGATCACCGCGGTGACGGCCCCGGCGGCGAGCAGGCCGAGGCCGAACGTCACCCAGATCATCAGACGGCCCGGGGTGCGCAGCGCGTCCCAGCCGGGGAGGTGGTCGAGCAGGACCAGGTAGCTGTAGGTGCCACCGAAGAACGACGTGCCCATCGCGAGGATCGTCGCGACGGCCGTGATCGCCACCAGGGCGAGACGCTGCTTCACGGTCCACACGCTGATCGCGATCCCGGCGAGTGCGAGCAGCAGCACGGCGAGCCCGGGCAGCAGGGTCATCTCGGGCACGAACGGGATCGCCGCGCGCGCGGCCACCTGCCGGGGTGCCCAGAACCAGGACTCGGGCGGCGCGACGAAGAAGGCCTTGAGCGGCGGCGAGAAGAACTTGACCTGCTCGATGCCGCGCTTGGCCTCGGGGTACCGATCGGCCACGCGCTGGTACGGGATCGCCATCAGTGCCCCGGTGACGGCGAACAGCAGTGCGCCGAGGCCGTCCGCGATCAGGAGCTTGCGGGGCAACGGTCGCCGGCCGGTCACGAGCCAGCCCACGCCGCCGGCCAGGCAGATCAGCAGGACCACGTACGCGAACGGCAGCCCCACGGCGAACCCGATCGTGAGCTGCCAGGCGCCGATCGCCCAGGCCGCGGCGGCCCACCCGGGGCGGATCTCCCCCGGCTGGAACCCCCGCCGGAAGGAGTACCCGTGGCCCCGGGCGAGTGCGGCGAACATCAGCGCCATGCCGCCGACGGAGATGACATTCGGGTGCCCGCCGTGCGAGAGCCGCCAGGGCGCGTACGCCAGCACGGTGCCGGCGACGACTGCCCCCTGCCAGCGCGATCCGAGCTGGCGCGCGAGGAAGTAGCCACCCAGGAACGCCATGAACGCGATCAGGACGAACATCGCGTTGTACCGGACCAGCGCGGCGACCGGACCGTGGCCGAACAGGCTCAGCGGCGCGTACCCGAGCAGCGTGTCGGAGTACGCGAACGTGTCGGACTCGGGGAAGAACGAGTTGGCCTGCCACAGCGAGGCGTCGCTGAACAACGCGTGCCCAGGCCAGGACAGCGCCCAGGCGAACATCAGCGGATCGTAGATGTCCTGCGGGATCGTCGTCTCCGGGTGCCGGACCGACGGCCACGTCAGCAGGATCGCCAGCACGAACGCCCCGAGTGGCGCGAGCACGGCCTCCCGCCGGAGCAGGCCCAGTGCCCGCTGACTAGCGCTCGGCACACGCGCGGCGGGCGCCGGGCGCTCCAGTTCGGCAGCCTCGGTCACTTGCCGGCCCGCTCGCGCAGGTAGGCGATGTCGGCGCCCTGGCCCTCGGACCCGCCGGGCGTCTCGCAGATCACCGGGGCACCCGCGGCCGCGACCACGGCGGCCAGCAGTTCGGGATCGATCTGCCCCGCCGCGAGGTTCTCGTGCCGGTCACGGCCGGACGCGAACTCGTCCTTGGAGTTGTTCGCGTGTACCAGGTCGATGTGCCCGGTGATTGACTTCACCCGGTCGACGATGCCGAGCAGGTCTTCACCGCCGGCGTGCGCGTGGCAGGTGTCGAGGCAGAACCCGGGACCGAACTCGCCGATCGCATCCCACAGCCGGGCGAGGCGGTCGAACCGGCGGGCCATCGCGTTCTCGCCGCCGGCGGTGTTCTCGACCAGCACCTTCACCGGGTAGCCGCCGGACTCCTGCGCGTACTTGAACGCCTTGTGCCAGTTGTCGAAGCCCACCTGCGGATCGTCGGACTCCCCCACGTGCCCGCCGTGGACGATCAGCCCCTTGGCCCCGACCGTCGCGGCGGCCTCGGCGTGCGTGGCGAGCAGGTTGCGCGAGGGGATGCGGATGCGGTTGTTCGTGCTGGCCAGGTTCACGATGTACGGCGCGTGGATGTAGACCTCCACCGGGCTGGCGATCAGCGCGGCAGCGTCCTCACGAGGCTTGGGTTTTTTCCACCCCTGCGGATCTGCCAGGAAGAACTGCACCACATCCGCCCCCCGCGCCTCCGCTTCGGCGAGGGGATCGGCTGGATCGACATGGGCTCCGATTCGCATGGAGCGAGCGTACGGCGTGGCTGCGACAGGAACTTCCCCGCGGGAAAGGCCACGACACCACCGTGACAGCGGTGTACTTGAGCCGTTACCGCTAGCGACCAGGCTCGTTGGCCACTGCGAGCGCGTCCGGTTGGGGAGTGGGGAGCCGATCATGCCGAGCAGAGGATTCGCGCGCCGGGTGGCGCGCGGCGCAGCGTCGTTAGCCATCGCGTTCGCGGCCGGCTGGGGCCTGCTCGCCGGATCGGCGCACGCCGGCCCACCGGCGATGCGGTTCACCGGTTCGGTCAACGCCCTGGGCGTGCTCGACGGGATCAACCTGTCGCCGCCCAGCGTGAGCGTCCCGCCCGGCGGCGAGGTGGACTTCGTCAACTCGTCCGGCACCCCGCTGACCCTCACCGTCGGCGGGGCCACGGTCAGCCTCGCGGACGGCCAGACCCAGACCGTGAGCTTCGCCGGAGCCGAGACCGACAGCCAGGTGTCCGCCAGCGCGACCGCGGTGGGGATCCCGGCGGCCGGCGACCTCACCTCCTCGTCCGGGACCGTCCTCGTGGGCGCGCGCCGGGCGGGCAACCCGGCCGGCTCGGATCCCCCGCCACCCCTGCCCTCCCCGATCCCGAGCCCGGCTCCCGAGGTGAGTGCCGATCCGCAGTCGCCCGAGGCCAGCGCGTCCGCGGCCGTGGCCGGATCGGCGCTGGTGCCCTCACCCAACGCGTCGCACAAGGCAGGCACGTGGCGGCACCCGATCGCCGCGAGCCCGTCGGCCGCGGCCGCGCGTGGTGACGCGTCCGTCGACGGCAGTTTCGCCGCCGCCATCCCCCAGCAGGGCACCGGTGTGCGCGGGACCAGGGTGACGACGGTCAGTGGCAGCGGGAGCCTGCTCGGGCTGCTGATCCTCGTGGCGACGGTGCTGCTCGGCGGGGTGGGGGCGGCGGCTATCCGCTCGGTGCTGGCCCTGCGGGACCGGCCGCGCCCGCGGTCGGCCTGAATTGGGACCGCCGCCCCACCTGCTGTTACGCTTCCTCGGTTCGCTGACGCGAATAACCCTCCTGCCACGGAGAGACCGTGGCCGCTGAGTCCATAGGAGGTGGGTTTTCTCTTGCGTCACTACGAAGTCATGGTGATCCTCGATCCCGATCTTGAGGAGCGCACCGTTACCCCGTCGCTCGACACGTTCCTCAACGTGATCCGGACGTCCGGCGGGAGTGTCGAGAAGGTCGACGTGTGGGGCCGCCGCAGGCTGTCCTACGAGATCGACAAGAAGGTCGAAGGCATCTACGCCATCATCGACCTGCAGGCCGAGCCTGCTGCCGTGCTGGAGCTCGACCGTCAGCTCAACCTGAACGAGTCGGTGCTGCGCACGAAGGTTCTCCGTCCCGAGATGCGCTCTACCAACCAGCGCAACCAGCGCAAGCCCTGATTCGTCGTACCCCGGTGGGAGCCTTGCTCCTGTCGAGGTGCGCGAACGGTCGTACTGGGCATTTGGCGAAGGAGATCCCATGGCAGGCGACACCGTCATCACCCTGGTCGGCAACCTCGTCGACGACCCCGAGCTGCGATTCACCTCCAGCGGCGCGGCCGTCGCGAAGTTCCGGCTCGCCTCAACCCCGCGCACGTTCGACAAGACGTCGAACGAGTGGAAGGACGGCGAGAGCCTCTTCCTGACGTGCAACGTGTGGCGCCAGGCGGCCGAGAACGTCGCCGAGTCGCTGCAGCGTGGCATGCGCGTCATCGTGCAGGGCAGGCTCAAGCAGCGCACGTACGAGACGCGCGAGGGTGAGAAGCGCACGGTCTACGAGGTCGAGGTCGACGAGCTTGGCCCGTCGCTCCGCAGCGCCACGGCGAAGGTCAACAAGACCACGCGCAGTGGGTCCGGCGGCGGTGGCTTCGGGTCCTCGGGCGGCGGTGGCGGCGGCGGTTCGGCTGCCCCCGCAGACGACCCCTGGGCAACGGCGGCCCCGGCCGGCGGCGGTTCGTTCAGCGACGAACCCCCGTTCTGAGCCACCCCTTTCACTGACACTCACCGCGAGACATCGGAGCAGGACACATGGCGAAGCCGCCGGTGCGGAAGCCTAAGAAGAAGGTCAATCCGCTCGACAAAGACAAGATCCGCTACATCGACTACAAGGACACCGCGCTGCTCCGGAAGTTCATCTCCGACCGCGGCAAGATCCGGGCCCGCCGGGTCACCGGTGTCTCCAGCCAGCAGCAGCGGCAGATCGCCAAGGCGATCAAGAACTCCCGCGAGATGGCGCTGCTGCCCTACACCAGCTCGTCCCGCTGAGGAGGGTCGCTATGAAGATCATCCTCACCGCCGACATCGACGGCCTGGGTGCGCCCGGTGACGTCGTCGAGGTCAAAGACGGCTACGGCCGCAATTTCCTGCTGCCGCAGGGCAAGGGGCTGCTCGCCACCAAGGGCGCCGAGAAGCAGATCGCGCTGATCAAGCGGGCTCGTTCGGTCCGCGAGGTGCGCGACCTCGACCACGCCAAGGAGATCAAGGCGCAGCTCGAGGGCCTCAAGGTGAAGCTCACGACGCGCGCGGGCGAGGGCGGCCGCCTGTTCGGCTCCGTCACCTCCAGCGACGTGGTTGGCGCGGTGAAGGCCGCTGGCGGCCCGATCCTCGACAAGCGCAGCCTCGAACTGCCGGGTCACATCAAGACCACCGGTGGGCACAAGGTCGTCGTGAAGATCCACTCGAACGTGACCGCCACGCTGAATGTGGACGTCGTCGGTTCCTGATCCGGCGAGCCGGTTTTCGGCTCGGATCAGCACCGTGTAATGCGGTCCTCACAGAGGGGCCGGCCCAGTGGGCCGGCCCCTCTGCATGCTGTGGATAACCCGCGCTGCCTGGTGATAACTCATTACGGATCCGCACTTCGCGGTGACCCGTCGTTACAAGCCGCAAAACCGACAAAGTACTCGCGGGTCGGGGAGTCCGGGTTGTCCGGTTAGCGCGGGGCGCTGCGGGCCTAAATGGCCGTTCACCTGCGGAAACATCGCGACTCATGGCCGGCGTGACCGGTACTGCCCGGCGCGAGGATCTTGGCGGTACAACGAGCGAGTGCCCCGATGGTGACGGTTCCGGCGCGCCGGCGAAAAAACCTTCCATGTTTCTGCCGTCCACAGCCCGTGGATGAAGAAATGCCAGCTCAGGACCGGTGCGGACGATCGTCTGCACAGCTTGTCCACAGTGAGCACACAGGTCCCGCACAGGGTTACCCACCGTAATCCACAGGCTGTGCCCAGGTCTGTGCACAGCCCTCGTTGAGCGGACCCCCTCACGTCCCTATGGTCAGCGTGCGGCCACTGCTCAACCGGACGAGCTACAGCGATGTAGTTCTTGTCAGACCCCGGTGCGACGGTGTGGATCGCGGGGGATTCATCGGGGCGCGTCTTTCGGGGCGCGAGGGCGGGGGGTGGTGGGCGTGGCGGTCAGCGACGACGTCCGAGTGCTCAATCCGCCCGCCGAGTACGACCGCACCCCGCCGCAGGACATCGCGGCCGAGCAGAGCGTCCTGGGCGGCATGCTCCTGAGTAAGGACGCGATCGCCGACGTCGTCGAGGTGATCCGCACCATCGACTTCTACAAGCCGGCGCACTCGACGATCTTCGACGCGATCCTCGACCTGTACGGGCGGGGCGAGCCTGCCGATCCGGTGACGATCGCGGCTGCCCTGGTGGACGACGGCGGCCTCGCGCGGGTCGGCGGCGCGTCCTACCTGCACACCCTGATCTCCCTCGTGCCCACGGCCGCGAACGCGGGCTACTACGCCAAGATCGTCGCCGAGCGCGCGATGCTGCGGCGCCTGGTCGAGGCCGGGACCCGCATCGTCCAGCTCGGGTACGGCGCCGCCTCGGGCCAGGGCCGGGATGTGGACGACGTCGTCGACCTCGCCCAGCAGGCCGTCTACGAGGTCACCGAGCGCCGCACG
This sequence comes from Actinomycetes bacterium, assembly GCA_025963185.1. Lineage (GTDB taxonomy): Bacteria > Actinomycetota > Actinomycetes > Mycobacteriales > Cryptosporangiaceae > RYN-140. Next base: position 3,153 of record JAOPVE010000430.1, on the reverse strand, counting down.
GCGGAGGACTACACGGTCCTCGAAGAACTGCTCCAGCCGACGATGGACGAGATCGAGGCGATCGGCGCCACCGGTGGCGTGATGAGCGGAGTTCCGACCGGCTTCGCCGACCTCGACCGCCTCACCAACGGCCTCCACGCTGGCCAGCTCATCGTCGTCGCAGCCCGGCCAGGGCTCGGGAAGTCCACGTTCGGGTTGGACGTGCTGCGGTCGGCGTCGATCCGGCACGGGCTGACCTCGGCGGTGTTCAGCCTGGAAATGAGCAAGATCGAGATCACCATGCGCCTGCTGTCGGCGGAGGCGCGCGTTCCGTTGCACCATCTGCGATCCGGGCAGCTCTCGGAGGACGACTGGACCAAGCTGGCCCGCCGCATGGGCGAGGTCAGTGAGGCTCCGCTGTTCATCGACGACTCGCCGAACATGACGATGATGGAGATCCGGGCCAAGGCGCGACGGCTCAAGCAGCGGCACGACCTGCGGGTGATCGTGCTGGACTACCTCCAGCTGATGAGCTCGCCCAAGCGCACCGAGAGCCGCCAGCAGGAAGTCTCTGAGCTCTCCCGTGGGCTCAAGCTGCTCGCCAAGGAACTCGAGGTGCCGGTGATCGCGGTGAGCCAGCTGAACCGTGGTCCCGAACAGCGCACCGACAAACGTCCGCAGTTGTCCGACCTTCGCGAGTCCGGCGCGATCGAGCAGGACGCCGACATGGTGCTGCTCCTGCACCGCGAGGACTACTACGAGAAGGAGTCCCCCCGGGCCGGCGAGGCGGACTTCATCGTGGCCAAACACCGGAACGGCCCGACCGACACGATCACGGTCGCGTTCCAGGGTCACTTCAGCCGATTCGTCGACATGAGCACCGGCGTCTAGAGATCCACCCTGAACCAGCTGTTGACTGGTGCCGTACAACTGACGTGATCGCGTATCACTGGCACGCGCTTGTAACACCTGTGTCAGATCGGGCCCATTTGTCAGTGGTGTTCGCTACCGTGGAGCATTCACCGAGCACGCTCCGCACACCTCGATCCCTTGTGGATCGTGCCCGGTTCTCCGACGGTCCGCCGCTTGCGGCGCGGTAGCTGGACGAGGTCACATGCCAGAGCAGGTCGGGGCAACGCCGTCCCTCATCGCCTGCCCCGCGTGCGCGGGGCTCGGTCTGCGCATGACGGCGTGCACGTGCAGACACAACGGCAACACGTTCCTCACCCGCGGCGCCGGGCTGCTATCGAGTGGCGAGCCGTATGCGGACTGCGAGCTGTGTCACGGCACCGGCGAGTCCACGGTGATGTGCTTCCCGTGCCGGCAGAGCGGCCAGTTGCGGGCCCAGGGTGTGCTCACCGTCGTCAACGCCGTTACGGGCCAGACGGCGTCGGTCCAAGTCGTGCCGGGGGCGTACGACATCACGCCGTGGTCGGTGAAGCCGAGCCGCCGGGTCATCGACCTCACTCCCGCCGTGCGGTCGCTGGCCGAGCAGGCTGGGGTTCAGTCGCTGTACGACAGCCTCGACCAGCCGCTGCGCGACGACGACCTGGCGATGCCGATCTTCCTGCCCGACGAGTACCGCGACGGCGCCTCGCCCGACGAGCGCCGGGACATCGAGCGCGCCGCGATCGCCGAGTGGGCCGGGCGCCGCCGCTGGCACCTGTACGTGGGCTATCCGGCCGGGGTGCGGGAGCGCGTCGATCCGGAGCGGCGGCTTGGCGAGTTGCGGGAGGCCGCGGCGGCCGCGCACCTCGACCTGGTGATCCGCATGGTGGAGAGCTGCTGGTCGGTGTCGTACGAGGTCGCCGGGTCCGCGCCACGGCCGGGGCAGGCCTGGTACAGCGGTCCGCTGTCGCTCAAGGACGCGGTCGTGCACGCCACTCCCGCCGAACTGGCCGAGCAGATGAAGTCCGCGACGATGGGCGGCGGGCACTGGGTGCTCGCCCGGCCGGTGCCCGCCGACGACACAGCACAGTGGACGATCAAGGACCTCGAACAACGGGTCAGGGCGGCCGCGGTCGACGTGGCGGGCGGATCCGCGGTGTGGCGCGACGGCCGCTGGCACATCTCGCCGCTGATCGTCGCGGAAGAGCGCGAGATCCTCACCACTCAGCAGACCGGGCAGGTCAGGGCCACGACGGAGCGGGTGCTGGACTGCGCGATCCCGGTCGCCGGATCGCGGACGGTCGGCACGCCGATCCCCACCCAGCGGTGCGCGCGCTGCATCTCGGGCACCGCGTGGCAGGACTGCTCGTGCACGTACTTCGGCGAGGCGCCGTCCGCGGACTGCCCGCGCTGTGCCGGGGCCGGCCGCGCGCCCGCCCCGTACTGCTCGGGCTGCGACGACACCAGACTGGTCCACCTCGGCGCGGTGGTCACGATCATCGGCCCGGACGGGCGCGGCGTGACCACCAACCTCGCGGTCGGCCCGTCTCCGCAGGTCACGTTCTTCCTCAACGAGCACGGCACGCGCTGCGCGAAGGTCCCGCGCGAACTCACGGCGGTCGCCTGGGCCGAGCAGTTCGGCACCGATCCGGACTGGCTGTCGACCCACGGGGCCCGCACGGCCGGCGTGCTCGCCAGGGACGGCGTGTTCGCGACCGAACTCGCGGATCCGCGTGCGGTCGTCGCCGAGTACCTGGCCCGGCTCACCACGGGCCGTCCCGGCGCCCGGCTGGTGTACTTCGTCCGGCCGCCGGCCAGCACTCCGGTCGAGTCGCTGCTGCGCGCGGTGTGCGGGGTGGACGCGCGGCTGGAGATCTCGGTCGCGGCGAGCCAGCACGGATCCCTGCGCTGGGGCGCCACCGTCGCCTATCGCGGCGCCCCGAGCCGGTACGCGCCACAGGAACTGGACCTCACGCTCGGCGACGCCGTGCAGCGAGTCGTCGCGGCGCTCCCCCAGCGGATCGGCGCGATCGAACACGACGTCAGCCGCACCGAGTTGCTCCAGCCGCCCCAGCAGCTGGCCATCCCCGACACCGAGCCCGGCGTCGAGGCTATGCTGCGCGACCTCGCCGGCCAGTACGAGCGGGTGCTCGCGTACATGACCCGATCCGGCTGGAGCCTGCACGTGTGGACCCAGCGCCAGTGGACCAGAATCGGCGCCGCGCCGACCCTGCGCGAGACGATCTCGAACGCCCACCTCGGCTGATCCAGCGCTCCCCGCTCTCC
>JAOPVE010000402.1 GCA_025963185.1 Actinomycetes bacterium | reverse complement strand
GCGTCCGTGGCCGCCAGCGCGTCGCCGCCGCCCGCCGCGTCCCGGTCCTCGGTGCCCGCCGCGCCCGCCCCGCAGGCGCCCGCCACGTTCTCCGCCGTCGCGGGCGAGGGCTGCCCCACCGGATCGTTCGACCGGATCGGCACCTACACCTCCGGATCCGCGGGCTGGTACCGCAAGTCCCAGGGGGCCTGGTCCGGCGACGGCTGCTCGGGCGCGTACTGGGCCGTGCCGATGTCCGGGGATCCGGCGCGCGACGAGCCCGGATCCGCGGTGGTGTGGTCGTTCCACACCAGTCCCGTCGTCGCCGGGGACTGCCAGCTCGGCGTCTTCGTGCCCACCGGGAACAGCCCGCAGGACGTGGCCGGGAAGCCCGCCTGGTACCGGGTCTCGGGCGGCGCCACCTTCAGCGTCGACCAGGTCGCCAACCGCGGGAGCTGGGTCAGCGCGGGCACGTTCCCGGTGCGCAGCGGCCAGTTCACCATCACGCTGCTGACCCGCGGGGCGAATCCGGGCCACGAGCACCTGGCCGCCGCACAGACCCGCGTGAGCTGCCGGACCAAATAAGTCAGCGGCGGCGGCTGGCTGTGCCGAAGATGCTGCGCATGATCTCCCGGCTCGCCACGGTCGCCGCCGACCGCAGCATTCCGCGGACCGCCGCGTTGCCGAGCACCTGCTCCACCACGGTCTTCTCCGGCTTGACCTTCGACGGACCGGCCTGCGCGGGCTCCCGATGCGGGGCCGGAGCCGGGACGGCCGGGGGCGCAGAAGGTGCGGCCGCGACCTTGGCCGTCAGCCGCTCGTAGGCGGACTCGCGGTCGATCTGCTCGCCGTACCTGGGCAGCAGCGGGGATCCCTTGACCGCCGACTCGAAGGCCGCCGTATCGAGCTGGCCCATCAGCGAGCGCGGCGGCGGGAGCTTGGTCCAGGCGACCGGGGTGGGCGCGCCCCGCTCGGACAGGACCGTGACGATCGCCTCGCCGATCCCGAGCTGGGTGAGCACTTCCTCCAGGTCGTACGAGGACTTCGGGAACGTCGAGACGGTGGCCTTGAGCGCCTTGGCGTCGTCGGGCGTGTAGGCGCGCAGCGCGTGCTGGACGCGGTTCCCGAGCTGGGCGAGCACGTCGCCGGGCACGTCCTTCGGGGTCTGGGTCACGAAGAACACCCCGACGCCCTTGGACCGGATCAGCCGGACCGTCTGCGTGATCGCCGCGAGGAAGTCCTTCGAGGCGTCGCGGAACAGCAGGTGGGCCTCGTCGAAGAAGAAGACGAGCTTGGGCTTGTCGACGTCGCCGATCTCGGGGAGGTCGTGGAACAGGTCCGCGAGCAGCCACATCAGGAACGTGGAGAACAGCGCGGGCTGCGACTGGACGTCGGGCAGTTCCAGGACGGTGACGATCCCCCGGCCGTCGGGCGCGGTCCTCAGCAGGTCGCGGGTGTCGAACTCGGGCTCGCCGAAGAAGTCCTCGGCGCCGGCGTCCGCGAACGTGATCAGCTCGCGCAGGATCACCCCGGCGGTCGCCTTGGACAGTCCGCCCAACTCGGCGAGCGCCGCCGAGCCCTCGTCCGAGGTGAGGTACTGGATCACCGCGCGCAGGTCCTTGAGGTCGAGCAGCGGTAGGCCGTTCTTGTCGGCGAAGTGGAAGACCAGCCCGAGTGAGGACTCCTGGACCTCGTTCAGCCCCAGCACCTTCGACAGCAGGATCGGCCCGAACGAGGTGATCGTCGCCCGGACGGGGACGCCGGATCCGTGCCCGCCGAGCGCGAGGAACTCCGCCGGGTAGGAGGCGGGCTGCCAGTCCTGCCCGATCTCGGCCGCGCGGGCCTTCGCCTTGTCACTCGGGGCCCCGGGCGCGGCCACGCCCGACAGGTCGCCCTTGATGTCGGCGAGGAACACGGGGACCCCGGCGGCCGAGAGCTGCTCGGCGATCCCCTGGAGCGTTTTGGTCTTGCCGGTTCCGGTCGCGCCGGCGACGAGGCCGTGCCGGTTGACCATCGACAGCGGGATCCGGACCTTGGCGGCCGGGTTGCCCTTGCCGTTCTCGACGAGGGCGCCGAGTTCGAGCGCCGCCCCGTCGAACGCGTATCCGGCCTGAACCTGCGCGGCCAGCTCGGTCTGGTCAGCCATCGGGCACCCTCCCGGAGTGTGATCCGGGCCTCATCCTCGCGGACAGGACGCCCTAGGCGCGACTTATCCGCGCCGGGAGCGGTACTGGCGGACGGCGAGGAGGACACCGAGGGCGAGTGCCGCGGCGATCGCTCCGACCAGCAGGGACGTGCCGAGGACGTTCGGCCGGTCGACGCTCACAGTGGACACGGCGACCGAGGACGGATCGGGCTGCGGCGCGAGGTCCGGCGGGGACTGCGGCGCGACGGGCGCGACGGCGGGCGGCTGCGCCTCGATCACTCCGGTGGCCTCCGGATCGGGCAGCTGCGGCACCGGGCTCTGCTCCGCCGCGGGCGGCGGGACAACGGGAGCGGCCGGAGCCTGCGGGCGGGGCGCGGCGGGCGGGCGGGCGGCGGGAGCGGTGAACACGACGTCCGCGCACGAGTAGTAGGTGTCGGGAGTGCTCGTGGTCTGCCAGATCGCGTAGATCATCGCCCGGCCGGCCTTGCCAGCGGGCAGCGTGCCACGGAAGCGGTAGGCGCCGTTCGTCAGCGGCGGGTTGTCGGCGACAAGGAACGGCTTCTGCTCGATGTCCGCCCAGGTCAGGGGTTGGCTCGGGTCGTAGCTGTCCGTGCTGACGTAGAGCCGGAACGAGCCCTCGTGCGGGATCGTCGAGGGGTACCGGAACGTGAACTTCGCGCCGCTGGTCAAGGTCGTGGTGGGCCAGTCGGCGCGGACGACATCCAGGCCGCGGAACGCCGGAAGGCCGCCGCTGCACAGCTGGCCGTCGGGGATCACCTGGCGGTCCCGGCCGTTCACGTCGGGCACCCGCAGGTTGTCGAACGCGAACGGGGCGCCGCCGTTGGCCTGGACCGCGGCCTGGCACGCCGTCGACTGGAGCTGCGGATTGCCCGGCTCGCCGCACTCGGCAGTCCGGCTGTTCGGGATGTCCAGCGCGCCGTGGGCCGACGCCGGGCTGGCCCCGAGGGCGAGCGCGGCGAACATGATCGGCCCGAAAGCGGCCGCGGCGAGGATCCGGCGGGCGTGCATGGTCGATGGGATCCCCTCGGCAGGCGGTCACGGCTTACCGAGGGGTACGGACGGTAACCGGCCCGCGTTCACCTCACGCCACGCGGAGTAGCCGGTTCGGGGATCCGGCACCGGCGCTGTGGACCAGGTTCTTCGTCGCGGCGGCCACCAGCGCGTCCCTGACCTGGGCCGGACGGGCAAGCGGGTGCGCGGCGAGATACAGCGCAGCCGCTCCCACCACGTGTGGGGTCGCCATCGACGTGCCCGAGATCGTCGCGGTCGCGTCGTTTCCGGTCCACCAGGCCGAGAGGATGTCGACGCCCGGCGCGAACAGGTCCAGGCACGGGCCGAAGTTCGACCACGGGGCGCGGTAGTCCGTGCGGCTGGTCGCGCCGACGACGATCGCCTGGGTGACCCGCGAGGGCGAGTCCTTGCAGGCGTCGTAGGCGTGACCGTTGTCGTCGCCGTTGCCCGCGGCGATCCCGTACGTGATCCCGGAGCTGATCGACCGCCGGACCGCCGCGTCCAGGCTCGCGCTGGGGTCCCCGCCGATGCTCATATTCGCCACGGCCGGCTTCGCCGCGTGCGCGGTCACCCAGTCCACCCCGGCGATCACACCCGCGTCGTCGCCGGCGCCGTCGCAGTCCAGCACGCGCACGGCGACCAGCGTGACGGCCTTGGCGACCCCGTATGAGGATCCGCCGATGGTGCCGGCGACGTGCGTTCCGTGCCCGTTGCAGTCCGTGGCGTCCTTGTCGCTGTCGACGAAGTCCCAGCCGGAGTACGCACGGCCGCCGAAGGCGTGGTGGGTCGTGCGGATCCCGGTGTCGATCACGTACGCGTGCACCGCCGAGGCGCGGCGCGAGTAGGTGTAGGAGTGGTTCAGCGGCAGGGATCCCTGGTCGATCCGGTCCAGTCCCCAGCTCGGCGGATCGTGCTGGGTGGTCGCGGCGATCCGGACCGCGCGGTTCGGCTCCACCATCGCCACGGCCGGATCGCGGGCCAGCGCGGCGGCCGCCGACGGCGTGAGGATGGCCGAGAAGCCGTGCAGGGCGTGGCTGTAGGTGTGCGTGACGTGCCCGCCGTACCGGGCGGCCATCCGGTGCGCGACGTGCCCGGCGCTCGCGGTCCCGAGGGTGGCCTTGAGGGTGACGATGTAGCCGCGCGGCGCCGGGGGTGGGGCCGCGTGGGCCGGAACCGCGGTGCACAGTGCGGTGGCGGCGAGCGCCGTGGCGCCGATCCGGGCAAGCATCACAGCGGGGACCTCCTCGCGCGGTGCGCCGCCGACCCGCGGATCGGTGGCCTGCTCACACCGTCATACGTGACGCAAGCGAACAAACCACCCTCAACACGCGGCAGCCCCACGCCGGACCTGCTGTAGCTCCTCAGCCGTGGTTACCGCGGCTCGGGGTCAGGCGTACGTCCACGTGAGACCGACGCAGCTCGGCAGGGCCGGGCCGGGGGCGAGCAATACCGCGCGGTACGGGCTGAGCACCAGGTCCCCGGTGTACATCCGCGGATCGCACAGCCGGTCCTGCGTGAACGACTGGACCCTCGCCGGCAGCGCCGCCGCATCGAACCGCGCCTGGATGAGGGACTGCCCGATCCGGTGCCGGAACGCGTGCCCGAAATCGGAGGTGACCACAGACCCGTCGCGGATCGCGAACTCGAACAGCTGACTGTCCCCGGCCGCCAGTTCCGCCCCGAACAGGACCTCGGCGACCAGCATGCCGGCGTCGGTGTCGCGCGCGACCCGGCCGATCCGGCAGTCGCTCAGCGCCTCGATCTGCAGCCCGGCAGTGTCACAGCCGGCGTCGCCCCGGTACACCGCGTAGTACCGGTCGGCCCCGTCGCACTGGGCCTCGGCGAGCAGCCGGAACGTCGATTCGCCCATGCAGCCGTTGGCGTCGAACTCCATCCGGATGTGCTCGTTGGTCAGCACGAGGTCGTCGCGGCGCGAACCGGGGATCTCGTCGAACAGGTGGCCCAGCGATGCGCCGGGACCGAACACCTCGTCCGGGCGGTGGCCTCGGGGTCCGCGCAGGCTGCGGGGGCCGCGGCGGCGGGGCGGTCCGAGCAGCGCGGCCAGCGATCCGGGGTCCGCGCCGAGCACGGACTCCAGCACCGCGAGGGCCCGCAACGACTCCGGCCGTTCGGGCTGCGAGCGCCCGTGCTGCCAGTAGCTCAGGCTCGTGATCGAGACCGTGAGGCCGTGCTGGGCCAGCCGGTCCTGCAGTCGTTCCAGGGTGAGGCCGCGGGCCTCGATCGCCGACCGCAACGCGATGTGGAACGGGCGGGGCGGATCGGCCACCGCCCGCCGCGGATATCGGGACATCGTCACCATCCGTCTCTTCGGGACCCCTCCGCCGCAGTGCCCTGAACTGCGTCCGGGCGGACCCGAGCGGGTCCGATTCGACCAGTCCGCCGGGCGATCGGCAAGGTCCCACGTCACCGCGGGGAGGTTTGGGGGCGGTGTGATGAGATCCGGTACCGCCGGGTACTGCCACGATCACGGCGCGCCGGCCATTGTCGAGGGGGGGCATCGCCGTGCTCGTTTCGGCGCGACGCAGAATGGACGATGGCGGCCCGCAACGGAGGTGGTCCAGCGGTGAACTTGGATGTGTGCGTGGACAGGGTGATCGCGGCCCCGCCGGAGAAGATCGCGGAGTACGCCATGGACTGGCGCACCCATCCCGAGTGGAGCGCCTGCATCCGCAGTGTCGAGCTGACGATGCCCGGGCCGGACGGCGTGTTCGGGGTCGGATCCGAGATCACCAGGGCCGCCCAGTTCCTCGGCAAGACCTTCGAGTACGTGCTGCGCGTCGTCGGCTACGACCCACCGACCGAACTGGACATGAAGTCCGTCGCCGGGCCGATGAAGCTGCGCTACACCTACCGCTTCGAGGAGCACCCGGAGGGCACCCGCAGCAGCATCCGCGTCCGCGCCGACGCGGGCAGCTTCTACCGGCTCTCGATGCCGCTGCTCACCGCCCAGCTGCGGTCGACCCTGCGCGGCGACCTGCTCGGCCTGAGCCAGTTCATGACCCGGGCATGACCGCTGACCCGCCCGCCGCCGAGCCGCCCGCCGCTGAGCCGCCCGCCGCTGAGCCGCCTGGTTCGGCCGAACCGCCGGGTTCCGCCGAACCGTCGTCGGGGCGGCGGCCGCTCGTGATCGTGGACGCGGCGAACGTCGTGGGCTCGCGGCCGGACGGGTGGTGGCGGGATCGGCCCGGCGCCGCGGCCCGGCTGCTGCGGGAGCTGGTGACCGATCCGGGCAGCGACACGCTCGTGGTCCTCGAAGGTGCGGCTCGGGGCGGGCACGATCCGGGGATGGCCGGATCGGTGCTGGTCGCGCATGCCCCGGGATCCGGCGACGACGAGATGGTCCGCCTCGCCGGGGACGCGGTGGCGGACGGCCGCGCGGTGACCGTCGTGACGTCCGACCGTGGCCTGCGCGAGCGCGTGACGGCACTGGGCGCCTCGGTCGCCGGACCTCGCTCGGTCCGCCCGTGAGGGATCCGGCCTCGCGGGTGCCGTGGTGGGGAGTGGCATCGTCCGCGCTCGCGCCGATCCTGCTCGTCGGCGGCTGGACCGTCGCGGCAGCCCAGCAGCCGCCGGGCTACGACCCGGTGGTCCGCAGCATCAGCTCGCTCGCCGCCGCGGACGCCCACAGCCGCTGGATCATGACCCTGGCCCTCGCCCTCGTCGGCGCCTGCCACCTGACGACCGCGGCAGCGCTCGCCGGATCCGCCCCGCGCCGGGCCCGGGGCGTCCTCGCCGCTGGTGGCGCGACGACCGGCCTGGTGGCCGCGTTTCCGCTGGGTACCGGGGCGGACTCCGTGCACGCCCTGGTCGCGTCCGTCGCATTCCTGAGCCTGGCGGTGTGGCCGGCCCTGCTCGGCGACCGGATCGACCTCGCCGCCGCGGCGATCCTCGTGGCGCTGGTCGTCTGGTTCGGGGCGGAACTGTACGGCGGCGGGCACCGGGTCGGCCTGGCCGAGCGGGCGGCGGCGGGCGCGCAGTCACTCTGGCCCCTCGCCGTGGTGCTGAGACTGCGCTCCTCCCGGCAGCGAACGGCGGCCGGCTCACCGTAAGCCCCCACCACCCCCGAAGTGTGTGCCGCTAGGCCGGTCCTGGCCGGTCGAACGGCACGCACTTCGCAAAGGGCACTGCGCAAGGACAACCCGGCGGCGGATCTGGGGTCAGCGGTAGCGGAAGCCGTCGAAGAAGCGGCGGAAGACTCCGCCCTGGCGCGGGAGTGGGGCGGCGGCCGGGACCGGGGTCGTGCGGCGGCGGGCGATCGGCTGGTCGTAGTCGGTGTGGACGATGGCCTCGACGACCTGACCGGTGTCGAACGAGTCGGATCCCTCGATCACGGGCACGAAGCCCACCAGCATGCCGTTGGCCATGACCTGCGCTTCGAGCCCGGCGGTGCCGTCGGTGTCCCAGAGCGCCTCACGGCCGCCGGGCAGCGCGATCCGCACGCCGAACTGATAGACCCCGGCCTTCGCCAGGTGTGCGTCGACGCCGCGGTCGCGCAGTGTGTCGACGACCGTGCGAGCCCTGTTCTCGTCCATGGGATCAACGGTAATGCGGTTCACGGCCGCCGCCACCGGGCCACGGACCCAAAAAATGGGGCTGAGCTGCGAAAACGCCCCGTTCTAATACTTGCCTAAGAACGGCGCGCGGCGGGGTCAGAAGTCGCCGCCGCCGAAATCCCCGCCACCGAAGTCGCCACCGCCGAAGTCGCCGCCACCGAAGTCGCCGCCGCCCCAGCCGCCGTCCGCGAGCGAGTCACCGCCGAAGTCACCGCCGCCGTCACTACCGCCGCCGTCGTAGTCGCCACCGCCGTCGGCGTAGTCGCCGTTGTCGCCACCGCCACCGTCGCCGTCAC
>JAOPVE010000353.1 GCA_025963185.1 Actinomycetes bacterium | reverse complement strand
GGTCGGGACCGGCCGTGGTTACCGCACTTGCGCGCGAGGGGGAGGGTTCAGGCGCTGGTCCGCTGGTCCGCACGGAACTTCAGCAGCCGGGCGAAGGCGACGAAGCCGATGGCCGCGGCGATGGCGGCGAATGCGGAGTCCTGCAGCAATCCCGTGCGGGACAAGAGGGCCGGTACGACTGCCGGCGCGGCGCGCAAGGCCGTCGGCACGAACACTCCGGCGACCGCGAGCCCGGCGAGAACGGCTCCGCGAGCGCCCCGGCGCACCAGGAACACGATCGTCGCGATCGGCGCGCCCGCAAGTGCCACGAGCGGCGCGGCGGCGAGGATGACCGCCAGCCCACTCCCCGATTGCGGATACCAGCCGAGGGCGAAGATCCACGCCTCGCTGGCTCCGAACAGGACGACCAGCGGCAGTACGGTCAGCGCGGCCAGGCGCAACGCGGACCTGGTCCGGATCGGGAGCGCGACCTCAGGTGCGCCGGCCACCAGCAAGGCGATCGGCACATACACGCCCGCCGCCACAATCTGCGAGCCGGTCGACCAGCCGGCGTCCACGACGGACAGGATCGCGCCGGTCACGGCGAACAGGCGCGCCTGCCCCGAGGCCCGTTGCGCCACGGCCCTGACGAGCAGCAGCCCGGCGAGGGCCGCCGTCAGGTTCAGGGCATACGTGACGACGAAATCGCTTTGGGTGAGAAACCCGAACTCCCAGCCTGCCCGCCGCGCGTGTCCCCAATCGCCGCTCAGCCGGACGAGCAGGGTGGCGATGAGCTGTGCCGCGAGCAGGAGACTGGCGACCGCCGCGGCCGGGGCAGTCGCGCGGACCGGCGACTCGCGCAGGCTGACCCGCCAGTGCGCCCGGACCGCCCCGAGAGCGAGATCGGCCACGTCACCCGCGGACGGCCGGTCGCGGCCCGGCGGCGAGGACTCCATCAGCGTTGCGACGATCTCCTCCTCCCTGGCCTGCCGGTACTCGGCCGGATACCAGCGCAGTAAGGAGCGGAAACGAGCTTCTATCGGGCTCGCGTAGGTCATCGACGTGCCTTTCAGGCCGGAGCGGGGGGTGGGGTGAGCAGGGCCGCGGCGCGGGCACGCAGGCCGCGCGCGGCGGCGTCGGCGTTGGCGCGGAGACGGCCGAGTTCGGCGGACAGCACGGCGGCGCCGTCGTCGGTGATCCGGTAGTAGCGGCGCAGGCGGCCGTCCACGGCCTCTTCCCTGTCGACAGCGATCCAGCTCTGGTCGGCGAGCCGATCCAGTGCGCCGTACAGGGTGCCCGCCCGCAACGTGACGCGGCCGCCGGAGAGCGCGGCGACCTGCTGGATGACGTCGTACCCGTACCGCGGCTGCTCGGCGAGCGCGGTCAGGATCAGGAACGTCGGTTCCTGCAAGGGAAGGGGTGCCATGTCGTCAATATATCAGCGGCCGGTATATGCCGCCAGACTGACTCCCTGCCCGAAGGTGCCGTCCACGGCGTGCGAAGTGTGTGCCGCCAGGCCGTCCAGGACCGGCCGAACGGCACACACTTCGCCGAGGTAAGTCAGGCGAGGGATTCGACCGTGGCCTGGGCGCCGCGGGTGTGGAGGGAGGCCAGGGCTGAGCGGTAGGCGTCGACGAAGCGCTTGTCGTCGATCAGGTCGCCGAAGATCTCGCGGTTGGAGATGAAGGCGTCCGGATCCTCGCGCTGGCGCTTCGCCGCCTCGGTGAGCACGTCACGCAGCCGGTCGACGATCTCGATCGGGTTGCCGTCCTCGTCGGTGCCCTCGGCGTACCGGGCCCAGCTCGCCACGATCGCGGCGGCGCGGGTGACCTCGCCGTCCTTGGCGAGTTGCTCGCGGATCACCGGGAGCACCCACTTGGGGATCCGGTCGGAGCTCTCGGCGCACAGCCGGGCGATCGTGTCGCGCACCTCGGGGTTGGAGAACCGCTCGATCAGGGTGTGCTTGTAGGCGTCGAGGTCGACTCCGGGGACCGGCGCGAGGGTCGGCGTGGCCTCGTTGTCCATGTAGGCCAGCAGGAACCGCTGGAACGCCGGATCCGAGGCGCCGTCGTGCACGAGCCGGTATCCGGCCAGGTAGCCGAAGTAGGCCAGCCCCTGGTGCCCGGCGTTGAGCAGCCGGAGCTTCATCAGCTCGTAGGGCACGACGTCGGGAACGACCTGCACGCCGACGTCCTCGAACGGCGGCCGGCCGTCGGAGAAGGAGTCTTCGAGCGCCCACTGCGTGAAGGGCTCGCACACGACGGGCCAGGCGTCGGCGATCCCGAACCGCTCGGCGACCAGGGCGCGGTCGGCGTCGGTGGTGACGGGCGTGATCCGGTCGACCATGGAGTTGGGGAAGCGGACGTTCTCGGCGATCCACTCCCCCAAGGCGGGATCCCGGAGCCGCGCGAAGGCCGTGAACACGCGCTGCGAGAGGTGCCCGTTGCCCTGGAGGTTGTCGCACGACATGACCGTGAAGGCCGGGATCCCGCGGTCGCGGCGGCGGCGCAGTGCCTCGGTGACCAGCCCGAACGACGTACCCGGCACCGCTCCCGGCGCGAGGTCGGCGACCACGGCGGGGTTGGTCGCGTCGAACTCGCCGGTCACGGCGTGGATGTTGTACCCGCCCTCGGTGACGGTGAGCGAGACGATCCGGGTGGCGGGGTCGGCCATCTTCTCGATGACGGCCTCCGGATCCTCGGGCGCGTAGAGGAAGTCCACGATGGATCCGATGACGCGGGGCTCGTAGGTGCCGTCGGGGTGCTTGACCACGAGCGTGTAGAGGCCGTCCTGGGCGGTGAGCACGTCCGCGATCCTGCGGTCGAAGGGCATGACGCCGACCCCGGTGATACCCCAGTCGAGCGCCTTGCCGTCGCTCATCAGCCGGTCCAGGTACATGGCCTGGTGGGCCCGGTGGAACCCGCCGACGCCGATGTGCACGATCCCGGACGTGACGGCGGACCGGTCGTAGCCGGGTACCGGGACGCGGGCCCCGATCTCGGGCACGGTTTGGGTGCGGAGCTCGATCGGGTCTGTCATGGCGCGCCTCCCTGATAGGCGATACCTACCCCGCCGCGGCGGCGGCGTAACTCGCGGCGGATCGACGCTCCGCAATCAGCCGGCCGGCTGTCCGCGACACGGATCCGAAGTACGTGTTGTCGGAAAGCCTGACCCCGCGCACCATGGGTGGCAAGGAGGACGCCCTTGTCCAGCCCGTGGCTTGCTCTGTCCGTCGGCGCCGACCCCCGCGAGCGCAGGGGCGAGGTCCGGCGCGCGCACGAGGGCTTCGTGACGGGCCGGCCGGTGCCGAGCGAGATCCGCAGTGTGGTGGCGGACTCGTGGCGGCGATCGGCGGGCGCGCTCGTGGATCCGGACTCGGCGGCTCCCGTCGACCTGTCCGACGACGAGCTGGAGGCCTACCGGGAGGCCCATCCGCTCACTCGCGCGCTGCCGGTGTTCCGCGACCTGCTCGGCACGATCGCCGAGGACGGCGAGCACCTGATGGCGATCTGCGACGCGCACGGCCGCCTGCTCTACGTCGAGGGCCACCGGTCGGTCCTGCGGGCCGCCGAGTCGATGAACTTCGTCGAGGGCGCCCGGTGGGACGAACAGAGCGCCGGGACCAACGCCCCGGGCACCGCGCTGGCCGTGGACCACTGCGTGCAGATCTTCGCGACCGAGCACTTCAGCCGCGGGGTCCAGCCGTGGACGTGCGCGGCGGCGCCGATCCACGATCCGGTGACCGGGCGGCTACTCGGGGCGATCGACGTGACCGGCGGCGACCACCTGGCGAACCCGCACAGCCTGGCGCTGGTCCAGGCCACGGCGCGCGCGGCCGAGGCCTACCTCGCCGCGCTCGCCCCGGCTCCCCAGGCCGGAGCGGTGCTGCTCGGCCGGGACGAGGCCGTCCTGACCCGGATCGGCGGCCGGGTCAGACTCGGACGGCGGCACAGCGAGTTCCTGGCGCTGCTGCTCTGGCATGCCGAGGGCCAGACCGGCGACCAGCTCGGCCTGGACGTCTACGGGGACGAGCTGCTCAACCCGGTCACCGTGCGGGCGGAGCTGTACCGGCTGCGGCGGGCCCTCGGACCGGACCTGCTCGACTCCCGCCCGTACCGGCTGCTCGCCCCGGTCGGCGCGGACTTCCTCACGGTCCTGCGGCTGCTGGATCAGGGCCGGACCGCCGACGCGCTCGGCGCGTACTCCGGCCCGCTGCTGCCGGCCTCGGAGGCCCCGGGCGTCGAGCGGCTGCGCAGGCTGGTCCACGGGCAGCTGCGGGCGGCGGTGCTGGGTGGCCGGGATCCGCGGCTGATCGGCGCCTGGACGGCCACCCCGTGGGGCGCCGACGACCTGGCGATGTGGCGCGCGCTGGCCACCGTGCTCCCCGCCGGATCCCCGCGCCTGCCGATCGTCCTGCACCGCGTCCGCGAGCTGGACGCCGAGTACGGGCGTGCAACGTCGTTGCAACGTCGCCGTAACTAGCGTCCCGGGCAGGACGCCGCCACCATCCCTCGGCGGCGCGAGGTGCCCGGGAGTGATGCAGATGACCCGCTACGTATCGCCAGGCCAGGAAGGCTCGATCGTCAGCTTCGAGAGCCGCTACGACCACTGGATCGGTGGCGAGTACGTTCCGCCCGCGCTGGGCCAGTACTTCGAGAACCCCAGCCCGGTCACCGGCCAGACCTTCTGCGAGATCGCGCGTGGCACCGCCGCCGACGTCGAGAAGGCGCTCGACGCCGCACACGGGGCCGCACCCGCGTGGGGCCGGACGCCGGTGGCCGAGCGCGCGCAGATCCTCAACAGGATCGCCGACCGCATGCAGGACAACCTCGAACTCCTCGCGGTGGCCGAGACCTGGGAGAACGGCAAACCGGTGCGGGAGACCCTCGCGGCCGACATCCCGCTCGCGATCGACCACTTCCGGTACTTCGCCGGGGCGATCCGGGCCCAGGAGGGCACCCTCGGCGAGCTGGACGACGACACCGTCGCCTACCACTTCCACGAGCCGCTCGGCGTGGTCGCGCAGATCATCCCGTGGAACTTCCCCATCCTCATGGCGACCTGGAAGCTGGCGCCGGCACTGGCCGCCGGGAACTGTGTGGTGCTCAAGCCGGCCGAGCAGACGCCCGCGTCGATCCACCTGTGGATGTCCCTGGTTGCGGACCTGCTCCCGCCGGGCGTGCTCAACATCGTCAACGGCTTCGGCGTCGAGGCCGGCAAGCCGCTGGCCTCCTCGCCCCGGGTGGCGAAGGTCGCGTTCACGGGCGAGACCACGACGGGGCGGCTGATCATGCAGTACGCCTCGGAGAACATCAAGCCGGTCACCCTGGAGCTCGGCGGCAAGAGCCCGAACCTGTTCTTCGACGACGTCAGCTCGGTGAACGACGACTTCTACGACAAGGCACTCGAAGGCTTCACGCTGTTCGCGCTGAACCAGGGCGAGGTCTGCACGTGCCCGTCCCGGGCGCTGATCCAGCAGGGCCACTACTCGGACTTCCTCGGCCACGCCGTGAAGCGCACCGAGGCGATCAAGCAGGGCCACCCGCTGGACACCGAGACGATGATCGGCGCGCAGGCGTCCAACGACCAGCTCGAGAAGATCCTGTCCTACCTGGACATCGGCCGGCAGGAGGGCGCCAAGGTGCTCACCGGCGGGCACCGGTCCTCGCTCGACGGCGAACTCAAGGACGGCTACTACGTCCAGCCGACGATCTTCGAGGGCGACAACTCGATGCGGATCTTCCAGGAGGAGATCTTCGGCCCCGTCGTCTCGGTGACCAGGTTCGCCGACCTCGACGACGGCCTCAAGATCGCCAACGACACCCTCTACGGCCTGGGCGCCGGCGTCTGGACCCGGGACATGAACCAGGCCTACCGGGCGGGCCGCGGGATCCAGGCGGGGCGCGTCTGGACCAACTGCTACCACCTGTACCCGGCCCACGCGGCCTTCGGCGGCTACAAGCAGTCGGGGATCGGCCGGGAGAACCACCGGATGATGCTCGACCACTACCAGCAGACCAAGAACCTGCTGGTCAGCTACTCGCCGAAGGCGATGGGCTTCTTCTGATGACGTCCAGGGTGGACATCACGGCCGCTGCGGCCGAGGTGCTGCGGTCGCTGCGGGGAAGGCACGGCCCGCTCATGTTCCACCAGTCCGGCGGGTGTTGCGACGGGAGTTCGCCGATGTGTTACCTCGAAGGGGAGTTCCGGACCGGATCCTCGGACGTGCTGCTCGCCTCCCTCGACGTGGACGGCATCGACGAGCCGATCACGTTCTGGATGTCGGTCAGCCAGTTCGAGCTGTGGAAGCACACGCACCTGACGGTGGACGTGGTGCCGGGGCGGGGATCCGGGTTCTCGCTGGAGGCGCCCGACGGGGTGCGCTTCCTGATCCGGTCCAGGCTGCTGAGCCAGTCGGAACTGGCCGCCCTGAGCCCCTGAGAGACCCGGTGGGGAGCCCGGCCTCGCGACGCTGCGAGGCCGGGCTCGGCCGTGGGCCACTCAAGGCCGGATGTCGTCCACGTGCGAGTGCGGGAAGACGTCCCTGACCAGCGCGTCCACGTCGGCCGTTCCGATCCCGAGCCGGGTCGCGATCTCGCCGCGGGAGAGCCCGGACTGGGCCAGGTTGACGAAGCTGGACTCGATCCGGTGGTTGTTCACGAGCTGGCCGGCGTGCGCGGGGCTGATGTTGAGTGCCGCGCTGATCGCGTTCGGATCGAAGTTGTTCCGCTCCAGCACCGAGATGACGTCCGGCGACTCGGACAGCGTCGGCCCCATCCGCCGCCAGTACGTGGCCTGGACGAAGCCCTGCAGGTTGGCCACCTCGGCGTGGGTGAGGCGCGGGGCCGCACCGGCGGGCAGGGTCATGTCCCGCACGTGGTCGAGGTAGTGGCAGAGCGCGCCGGCCGAGTGGATGCTGACGTTGAGCTGGTCGAGGATCGCGTTCGCGTACGCGCCGTGGAAGTCGCCGTTGCGCAGCATGGCCGCCAGGTCGCCGGACCAGCCGGAGGCCACCGTCCCGCGGCCCGTGGACGAGATCCCGCCGCCGGCCCCGCTGACCGCCCCGCGGTGGGCCCAGTACGGGATGCTGATCGTGATCTCGCTCCGCGGGCCCAGCGAGGGGATCCCCGATCCGCGGACGGCCGCCATCGGCATCACGTGCTCGCTCTCCCGCACGAACTGCTGCGAGAAGCCCTGGGTCTGGCCGTGCGGGCCGACGTGGTGGACGTAGTCGTTGCGCGGGAACACCCCGTTGTACTCGGTGCAGTGCCACAGCCCCAGCGGATCGGCGGCCGCGAGCGGGTTCGGCACGTAGGCGACCGGGTTCGGCGCCGGCATGAGGCCCAGCGGATCCGGGCTCGTGTACCGCGCGGTCACCGGGTCGTAGTAGCGGTGGACGTTGTAGTGCAGCCCGGTCTCTGCGTCGTAGTACTGGCCGGGGAAACGCAACAGCAGCTCGGTGGATCCGTCGGCGCCCCACAGCGGGGCGTCCCGGCGCCAGGCGAGTTCCCCGTCCGGGTCGATCAGCTCGGTCGGGGTGCCCAGCTCGTCGGTGACGGCCATGGCCAGCCGCCCGTCGCGGACCTGCGCGGCCAGGTGCCCGGTCACCGGGTGGTACAGCCAGGTCGTGACGGATCGGGTGCCGTCCGCCGCGGTGTGCACCTGCTCGGTGAGCCGGAATCCGAGCCAGCTGAACTCGATCCGCTCGGCGGGGGTGTTGTCGGCGGCGAGGCGCTCCTTGGCGATCCGGCGGCCGAGCGGGTCGTAGTGGTAGCGCCAGCGGGATCCGTCGGGGCAGACCACACCCGTCATCCGGCCGGCGGCGTCCCACTCGTGCAGCCACTGGCCGGTCGCCGCGGATCCCCGGGCGGTGAGGCGGCCGTTCCCGTCGTGCCGGTAGGAGTAGCCGCCGGCCTCGGCGATCAGCGTTCCCGCGAACGTGCGCGGACCGGGTGCCGCCGCGGATCCGGCCGCCCTGGTCACGTTGCCGAGCGCGTCGTAGCCGTACTCCTCGGTGCCGGATCCGCCGCGGACCTCGACGATCCGGCCGGTGATCTCGGTGGTGTACTCGCGGCCACCGCCGATCCGCTCCCGGATCGCGGCCACGTCCCCGCCGGTCCGCTGGATCTGGCGCTGTTCGAGCAGCCTCGGCTCGCCCCAGAGGTCCCCGCCGACGAGGGTCTGCGCCGACAGCCGGCCGGCCCAGTCGTACTCGTGCATGACCACGGCCGCGTCCCCCGACTGGCGCCAGGCCTCCCGCCCGGCCTCGTCGTAGCCGAACCAGAGGACGTGCCCGGCGGCGAGCAGCGCGGTCGGGCGGCCCATCGGGTCGTAGTGCCACTCGGCGCCCACCCCGGACGGCATCCGCAGGCTGGCCGGGCGGCCCACCGGATCGCGCTGGACCGCCACGGTCCGCCCGTCGATGGTCTCGGCGACGAGCCGTCCCGCCGGATCCCGGTCCAGCCGCACGGTGGCGGACTCAGTCGCGGCGCTGGTCAGCAGGCCCGCGGCGGTCCACGAGTAGGTGGCGACCTCGGCCCCCGTGCGCTGGACGGCGAGGTTGCCGAGCAGGTCGTAGGCGTACTCGGTGACGGTGCCGTCGGGCTGCTCGGCCCGGATCAGCTGCCCCGCCGCGTCGTAGCCGTAGCGGTACTCGCGCCCGTCGAAGTCGATCTCGCCGCTCATCCGCCCGGCCGGATCGTAGGAGTACCGCCACACCTGCCCGAGCGGATTGGTCACCGACACCAGCCGCAGCTCGGTGTCCCAGCCGTACTCGGTGCGCGCCCCCGCCGGATCCGTCTCGGCGACGGCGAGGTCGAACCACGAGTACTCGACGCTGGTGACGCCGCCGCGCTCGTCGACCAGCGCGATCAGGTTGCCCTCGGCGTCGTAGCTGCGGTGCTCGGACGTGCCGTCGGGGGAGGTCCGGGTGGCGAGGTCGCCGTCGGCGGTCCACTCGTAGCGGGTTTCCCCGCCCGGCTTGCCGGGCCACGCGGCCGACACCGGGCGGCCCCAGCGGTCGCGGGTGATCCGGTGGGTCTGCCCGGCCGCGTCGGTGAACGCGACGGGCTGGCCCGAGGCGTCCACGGTGGGCCGCCGCCCGAGCCAGTGCACCCGCGCCGGATCGGTGCCCTCGGCCAGCGCGTCCGTGTACCGCAGTTCCGTGCCCGCCGGGTCCACCTGCCGCACCAGCTCGCCGTTGGAGTCGCGGTCGAACTGCCAGCGCCCGCCGTCCGGCCCCGCGATCTCGATCGGCTCACCGTGCACGTCGTAGTCGAGCAGAACCGAGGATCCGTCGGGGAGCGTGACGGACCGGACGTTGCCGTTCCCGTCGTGCTCCCAGTAGGTGGCGCGCCCGAGCTGGTCGACGCGCGAGCGCAGCCGGTGCTGGTCGTCCCACCCGGTGCGCACGACCCCGCCGAGCGGATCCGTCGTGGCCACGACCTGCAGGTTCTCGTTCAGCTCGAACGTCGTCGTGTGCCCGAGCGAGTCGGTGGCGCGGGTGACAAGCCGCACCGGATCGTAGGAGAACGTGTAGCTGAAGTACCCGTCGCGGCCTTCGGTGGCCACGCACCGGCCCGCCGAGTCGTACTCGTAGCGGTACCACATGCCGTTGCGGTCGTCCCAGCGCGCGATCCGGCCGGCGTCGTCGTAGTCGTAGGTCATCGCGAGGCCGGAGGCGTTGACGATCCCGGTGAGCTGGTCGTGCTCGCCGTAGCGGAAGGCGCGCAGCACCTCGCCGCCGGCGGTGAGCGCGGTGACGAGGCCGTCGGCGGATCCGACCGTGATCGCGTAGCCGGCCGAGTGGCGCACCTCGGTCGGGACGCCGGATCCGTCCCTGCTCACGTCGATCCGGTGCTGGTCGTCGCCGGTGATCGCCGTGAGCAGGGCGGCCCCCTCGCCGTCCGGCGGGGCGAACCACAGCCGGCGGCCGGACCCGCGATCCGTCACCACGAAGCCGCCGTCCCCGGTCCGGCGCAGCGGCATGGCCTCGCCGTGGACCGGGAACACCGGGCCGGCCGCGTCGGGTTCGGGGTAGCTGAGCACGGATCCGTCCTCGGTGACGAAGTGCACGCCGCCGTCCTCGGCCTGGATCCGCTGGTCCAGGGTGGACGCCCAGGACGGGCCGAAGAACCGGCCGAGCCGGAAGTCCGACCGGTGGGTGCGGGTCAGCCGCAGGGGCAGCGCGCCGGGGAGTTCGGCGTCGGTCTCGGCGTGGAACATGCGCCCGGTCGAGATGTCGACAGGATCGCCACAGGCCGGGATGTCCTTGTTGCCCTTCGAGGTGACATGCGGGAGGCCGTTGAACTTCGATCCGGTCTTGGTGCCGAGATCCTTGACGACCGTGGTGGCCGCCGTCCCGAACGACTTGGCCAGGTGCGCCATCGAGATCGCCATGTCCTTCATGCCGGTCAGCGCGGCCTTGCCGATCGCCGTCACGCCGCCGGACTTGAACAGGTCCTTGAGCTTGCCGGCCGTGGTCAGGCCCTTCACCCCGGGGATCACGCCGAGGATCCCGAACACCAGGTCCGTCACGCTGCCGTGGCCCTGGGCGTAGTCGGCCACCGCCTTGATCAGCAGCACGGCCCCGGCGGCGAGCGCGATCCAGGCGGCCGGACCGCCGACGATCAGCGCGATCACCCCGGCGACGATCGCCACCCACTTCGCGACCTCGCAGAGGATGTGCCAGACCCCGGAGAAGAACTCCTTGGCCTTGTCCCAGAACGAGCGCGGGTGGATCCCGGCGTCCGCCGCCTCTCCGAGCTTCTGCTTGCACTCGTGCGCGGCGTCCTCGCGGAGCTGGCGGGCCTGCTCGGCGAGCGCCTTCGCCGCGTCCATCGCGGACTGGGCGGAGGCGACCTGGCCGTGCGCCGTCGTCAGGGTGGCGTCCGAGGACTGCACGTCCTTGACGGCTCGGGCGACGGCGTCCTTGTCCGGCTTCTGGACCGACTTCGCGGTGTCCGCCGCGTGGTGCTTGCTCGCCGCGTCGGCCGTGGCCGCGGACAGCGCACTCGCGGCCGCGTCGAGCTGGCTGCGGGCCTCCCGGGCATCCGCGAGGGCCTTGTCGGCGTCGGACTGGGCGTCGGTCAGCTTCGGCGCGAACGTGCGCAGCGCGTCCCCGGCCATCCGGTGCGAGCGGTAGAGCTTCTCGACCTGCCCGGGGAAGTCGCCGAACTGGTCGCGGAACGCGTCTCCGGACTTGCCGACCCAGGCCAGCACCGCGTCGTCCCCCTGCATCTTGGTCACGGCACCGTGCGCGAACTCCGCCTTGTCCGCGAAGTCGTGCAGCCGCCGCGCCAGCAACTCCGCGTCGTCGGGGGAACCGGGAGTGGGGTCGGACTCCAGCTCCAGCACCCACCAGTCCGAGGGCCGGCCCATGTGATCCTCCACAAAAGAATTCGGGTCGTGTGAATCCGTATCGTGGCGGGGGAATGTGCTTTTCCGTAAGGGCGGTGGTTCGAACGCCCCTGACACTCGGGGCATTTGTCCCCGGCGGCCCGCCCGCACGCGACACCGGCTCGGGCGGGCTGCCACAGTTCTCGGCGTGAGCGACCTGGAAGTGGATATCGACGGCCTGCGGGCATTCTCGTCGGCCATGAAAGACATCGCGGCGGGCCTGATCGCCGCACCGGCCTGGCTCAACGGCGACGTCGGCGAGTCCACAGTCGACCATGCGATCTCCTCGTTCGAATCGCACTGGTCGGACGGCCGTACCCAGATCCTGAAGAACATGAACAGCCTCATCGACATCGCCGGCAAGGCCGTGGACAACTTCACCAAGGTCGACGGCGACCTCGACAAGACCCTGCGCGACAGCATGGAGAAGAAGTGACCGTCACCGAGACCACCCCGCCCGCCGGACCTCCCGCCGGGGCGGCGCCGTCGGGGTTCGCCCTGTCGATCCCCCCGAACTGGTACGAGGTCGACGTCCACCCGAACACTCGGAACAGCGCGATCAACGCGCTCGTCGCCCAGCGCACCAAGGCGGTGCCCGAGCTGTTCGCGCACCGATCCACGCTGGTCAGGGCCCTGCGGGCCGCCGCGCGCACCGCCTACAGCCACGGGGCGGTGTACTGCGGGGTACTCGCCGAGGGGTTCGGCAGCGCGCTGCTGACCGGCAGCGTCAGCGTGTCCGTCGCCGAGGCGCCCGACGGATCCGGACCGGTCGGCGACTACCTCCGCCCGCTGCCCCGCACCGGCGAGAACAGCAGATGGCGGATCGTCGAGCAGACCGAACTACCCCACGTCGGCCGCGTCACGCGCACCCGCGGGGTCGAGGACATCAGCCTCCCGGACGGTACGGGCTGGGTGCGCACCGCGGTGTTGCAGACGTTCGTGCCGATCCCCGAAACGTCCCGCGTCGCGCTGATCACGGGCAGTTCGCCCGTGCTCCCGCTCGCCACCGAGATGCTCGACCTGTTCGACGCGATCACGAGCACGTTCCGTTTCCAGTAGCCGTCAATTATCCGACATCGAAAGGGCCACCATGCCTAACCTGAACGTCACTTACCAGGAGATGCGCGACGCGTCGAACAAGCTCAACTCCGGCAAGGACGAAATTCTCCACAAGCTCCAGGAACTCAAGTCGATGGTGAGCAACCTGGTCACCGGCGGGTACGTCACCGACAAGTCCAGCAAGCAGTTCGACGATTCCTACACCGAATTCAACGACGGCATCACCAAGGCCGCCGAGGGCCTGGACGGCATGTCCCAGTACCTGACGAAGGCGGCCGACGCCCTGGAGCAGACCGACGAGGATCTGGCGAGCGCGATCCGCAAGTAAGGCACTTCTCCAGCGGCCGGGCGGACCATCCGCCCGGCCGCTCGGCGTGTGCTCGTGTGCCGTTCTGCCGGTCCTGGCACCGTGGGGGGATGGCGACGCAGGTGGCGGTGTGCGGTCCGGCCGAGTGCCCGGACACCGAGGCGACGGCCGCCCGGCGAGTCGGCGAACTGCTCGCCCACCGCGGGGCCGTCGTGCTGTG
>JAOPVE010000287.1 GCA_025963185.1 Actinomycetes bacterium | reverse complement strand
GTACGTGTACCGGCCGCGCGGCTCGGCCTCGATCAGCCCGGCCTCGCGCAGCACCCTGAGGTGGTGGGAGACCGTGGGCTGCTTCGCGCCGGTGTCGGTGACGAGGTGGCAGGTGCACGCGGGGCCGTCAGCCAGCAGCTCGACGATCCGGGCCCGCAGCGGATCAGCGAGCAGCCGGACCACATCAGGATCCGTTGATATCAGCACGCGTTGACGTAAGCGGGTAGCGACCGGTTGCGTCAACCGTCCCCCGTGAACGCTGAATGAACACCTGCCCCACCCCTCACAACTTCCACGCCACCCCAGCCTCGCCGAAGCGCGCCCCGCACCGAAGTGCGGTGACGGCGGCCGGTCCTGGGCGGCCGGGGTTACCGCGGTTCGGGGTTTTCGGCCGCGGGGTCCGGCTGGGCGGCGATGTCGAGCAGGAGGGTGAAGGCCTGGACCACGATCTCCAGGCCCGCGTCGTCGAGGCGGCGGAGGAGCTGTTCCTGGTGCGCCTCGCCGGCGGCGATCAGCCCGTTGATCAGCTTGGATCCCTCCGGGGTGAGCTCCAGGCGGCGGACCCGCCGATCCCGGGGATCTTCCCGGCGGGTCACCATGCCCTGGGCGACGAGCCGGTCGATGATGCCAGTGAGAGTTCCGAGGCTGACCCCGGTGCGCCTGGCAAGTTCCTGGCCGGACGTGCCGCCGAGGCGGGCGAGCAGGATCAGGATCTTGAGCTGCGACATCGTGACGTTGACGTCGAGCAGCGGGTGGATGTTCTCCTCGCTGAACCGGCGCCTGAGCTGGCGCTGCGTCTCCATGATCCGGGTGATCAGCGCGTCTCGGTCGGCCACGTCGCTCCTTCCCGAAGTGAGGGGACTCTACTGCACGGTGCCCGGTGGCCCGGTCCTGGCGCCGGCAGATACTCTCTGCGAGGCAGATAGTTCGTGTAAACCAAACTGTATCTCCGATTGCCGCCGGGATCCGGATCGGCAGCGCGCGGGTGCAGGCCGCTCGGCAGTCCAGACGAAGGGACCGCAACCATGTCCAATACCTCTACGGGAGCCTCGGCCGGTGACGCGCCGGCGGGCATGCAGCGAGAGGTACTGATCGTCCTGCCGGGCCTGCTGCTGGCGATGATGCTGGCGATGCTCGACAACTTCATCGTGGGCACTGCCATGCCTCGGATCGTCGGCGAACTCGGCGGCCTGTCCCACCTGTCGTGGGTGGTCACGGCGTACGTGCTCGGCACCACGGTGTCCACGCCCATCTGGGGCAAGGTCGGCGACCTGTACGGCCGCAAGCGGATCTTCCTCGCCTCGATCGTCATCTTCCTCGTCGGATCGGCGTTGTGCGGCGCCGCCGGGTCCTCGATGTTGGGCGGCCCCGGCGACGGCATGACCGAGCTGATCGCGTTCCGGGCGATCCAGGGCCTGGGCGCCGGCGGGCTGATCGTCAACGTCATGGCGATCATCGGCGACCTCGTCCCGCCCCGGGAGCGCGGCCGCTACCAGGGCATCATGGCGGCGGTCATGTCGCTGGCGATGATCGCGGGGCCGCTGGCCGGCGGCTTCATCACCGATCACCTGTCGTGGCGCTGGGCGTTCTACGTCAACCTGCCCCTCGGCGGCATCGCCCTGGTCGTGCTGATCGCGACCCTGCACCTGCCCCGCCGCCGCAGCGAGCACCGGATCGACTGGCTCGGCGCCGGACTGCTGACCGTGGCGATCACCTCGCTCGTGCTGATCACCACCTGGGGCGGCACCCAGTACGGCTGGACCTCGGGGCAGATCCTCGGGCTGGCCGTGCTGGCCATCGTGACGATCGTGCTGTTCGTCATGGTGGAGCGGCGCGCTGCCGAGCCGATCCTGCCGCTGGGGTTGTTCGCCAACCGCAACTTCAGCCTGATCTCGGGCGTCGGCTTCCTGCTCGGCTTCGCGATGTTCGGCGCGATCAACTTCCTGCCGCTCTACCAGCAGACGGTGCAGGGATCGACCGCGACGAACTCCGGCCTGCTGCTGCTCCCGATGATGGGCGCCGCCATGGCCGTGTCGCTGTTCGTCGGGCAGACGATCACCCGCACCGGCCGCTACAAGATCTTCCCCGTACTCGGCGGCGTGGTGATGGCGGTCGCCATGTACCTGCTGGCCCAGCAGGACGTCAACACCGCCAAGTGGCAGACCGGCCTGTTCATCGCGGTCCTCGGCACCGGCATGGGTTTCCTCATGCAGACCACCATGCTGATCGCCCAGAACAGCGTCAGCCAGAAGGACCTCGGGGTGTCCAGCAGCGCGGCGACGTTCTTCCGGTCCATCGGCGGATCCTTCGGCGTCTCGCTGTTCGGCGCGATCTTCAACCACCAGCTCACCTCCGAGCTGAGCACCCGGTTCGGCGCGGCGGGCAGCAGGTTCACCAGCGGCGGCGGGCGCGTCACCCCGGCGGCGCTCAAGGCGCTGCGCCCGGAGATCCGGACCGGGTTCCTTGAGTCGCTGGCCTCGGCGATCTCGCACGTGTTCACCTGGGCGATCGTGTTCGCCGTCGCCGTGCCGGTGCTCGCCTTCTTCATCAAGGAGATCCCGCTGCGGGGACGGGAGAGCCAGGAGCCCACCCCGGCCGACGCCGCCGGGATCGCCGCCCAGGACGCGCAGGAGAACACGGCGATCGCGGCGCTGGAATGAGCCCGCTCGGCCAGCCCCACGACAGTCACTGAAGGAGCCCCCACTGTGTTCACCGCGATGATCGACGTCCCGGCGGCGGACGGGACCGCCGACGCCTACCTCGCCCACCCGGGCGACGGGGCCACCCACCCGGCGGTCCTGCTCTGCATGGACGCGTTCGGCCTGCGCCCGCAGCTGTTCTCGATGGCCGAGCGGCTGGCCTCGAACGGGTACGCCGTGCTCGTGCCGAACCTGTTCTACCGGCACGGGCCGGCGCCGGTGCTCGACGACCTGCCGGACCTCCTCAAGGCCGAGAACCGGCCGAAGCTGATGGAGGTCCTCATGCCGATCGTGGCGTCCTTCACGGCTGGTGCCGCGGAGCGCGACCTGGGCGCCTACCTGGACTTTCTCGCGGGTGAGGAGTTCATCTCGCCGGGCCCGGTCGCCCTCACGGGCTACTGCATGGGCGGTTTCCACGCGATCCGCGCGGCCGGTTTGTTCCCGGCCAGGGTCGCCGCTGCCGCGAGCTACCACGGGGGCCGGCTCGCCACCGACGCGCCGGAGAGCCCGCACCGCCTCGCGGACCGGATCACCGCCGAGCTCTACTTCGGCCACGCCGACAACGACCAGTCGATGCCGGCCGAGGCCATCGCGGTGCTGGAGAAGGCGCTGGACGCCGCCGGCGTGCGGTACACCTCCGAGCTCTACGCGGGGGCCACGCACGGATTCACGATGGCCGACACCGCCGCCTACGATCCGGCGGCTGCCGAGCGCCACTGGGACACCCTGCTCGCGCTGCTGACCCGCACGTTCCGCCCCGCGTAGCGGGCCTCCCGACCGAGAGAAGCCGTCACATGTCGTTCCTCGCCCGTCTCAGTCTCGCGCACCGCGGGCTGGTCGCGATCATCGCGCTGGCGATCCTCGGCTTCGGTGCCGTCGCGGTCACCTCGCTGAAGCAGCAGCTCCTGCCCTCGATCGCCTTCCCGGCCGCGGTGGTGGTGACCCCCTACCCGGGAGTCTCGCCGGATCTGGTGGAGCAGCAGGTCACGACCCCGATCGAGAGCGCGCTCACGGGAGTCAGCGGGCTGTCCGACATCACCTCGGTGTCCCGGGAGGGCTTCTCGACGGTCCAGGTGAGCTTCGAGTTCGGGACTCCCACCGACGACGTGGTCAACAAGCTGCAGGCGGGAGTCGCGAAGATCCGGGCGCAGCTGCCCGAGGGGGTGGAACCGCAGGTCATCGCCGGATCCACGGACGACTTCCCCGCCGTGGTCCTGGCCGCGAGCAAGCCCGGTGACCAGGTGCAGTTCGCCGGTCAGCTCGACGCCGTGGTGGTGCCCGCGCTGCAGGCCATCGAGGGCGTGCGCAACGTCGAGGTCACCGGCGCGGCCCAGCAGCAGGTCGTGGTCGAGCTGGATCCGCAGAAGGCCGGCCCGGCCGGGGTGAACCCGCAGAGCCTGACCGCGGCCCTGCGCGCGAACGGCGTCTCGCTGCCCGCCGGTGCCGTCACCGAGGGCGGCCGGACACTCGCCGTGCAGGTCGGCGGCACGATCGCCGGCGTCGAGGACCTGAAGAAGCTGTCGATCACGCCGTCCGCGACCCTCGGCCAGGTCGCCACCGTCGAGCTGCGGACCGTCCCCCCGACCTCCCTGACCCGGACCAACGGCAAGCCCAGCCTGGGGATCGCGGTCACGGCCACCCCGGACGGCAACGCGGTCGCGATCAGTCACGCCGTCAGCGACCAGCTCGCGGACCTGCGGCGGCAGCTCGGCAGCGGCGCGGCCCTGACCTCGGTGTTCGACCAGGCGCCGTTCGTCGAGGACTCGATCCGCAGCCTCACGACCGAGGGAGCGCTCGGACTGTTGTTCGCGGTCCTGGTGATCCTGGTGTTCCTCGTCTCGGTGCGCTCGACACTGGTCACCGCGGTGTCGATCCCGCTGTCGGTGGTGGTCGCGCTGATCGCGCTGTGGTCCGGCAACTACTCGCTGAACCTGCTCACGCTCGGCGCGCTGACGATCGCCGTCGGGCGGGTGGTCGACGACTCGATCGTCGTGCTGGAGAACATCAAGCGGCATCTGGAGTACGGCGAGGAGAAGGGTGCCGCGGTGCTCGCCGGGGTCCGCGAGGTCACCGGGGCGGTCGTGGCGTCCACGCTGACCACGGTCGCCGTGTTCCTGCCGATCGCCGTCGTGGGCGGCATCGTCGGCGAGCTGTTCGGGCCGTTCGCGATCACGATCACCGTCGCCCTGGTCGCCTCGCTGCTGGTTTCGCTGACCGTGATCCCGGTGCTGGCTTTCTGGTTCCTGCGGCCGAAGCACAGCGGATCCGGCGCGGCCACGTTGGAGAAGGCCGTGGCGAAGGAGCGCAACAGCCGGCTCCAGCGCGCCTACGTGCCGGTCATCGGGTTCGCGACGACGTGGCGCAAGACCACCGTGCTGATCGGCGTGGCCGTGTTCGCCGTGACGCTGGGCCTGGGCGGGCTACTCAAGACCAACTTCATCGACCAGCAGGGCCAGACCCAGTTCACGGTGGCCCAGGAGCTTCCCGTCGGAGCCAGCCTCGCGGTCACGGACGCGGCCGCCAAGCAGGTCGAGGACGTGCTCGCCGCGGACAAGTCCGTGCAGTCCTACCAGGCGACCATCGGATCGTCCGCCGGGTTCGGCTTCGGCGGTGGCCAGTCCGCGAACGCCGCGAACTTCACGGTCACCGCCGAGGACGGCACCGACGTCGACAAGCTCATGGCCGCCCTGCGCACCCGCCTGGGCGGACTGCCGGGCGCGGGCACGATCAAGGTCGCGGCGAGCGGCGGCGGTCCGGGCGGATCGGCGGACAAGCTCGAGGTGATCGTCACGGCACCCCGGCCGGACGACCTCGCCGAGGGCGCCCGCGTCGTGCAGGCCGCGATGGCCAGGACGGCGGGGATCGGCGACGTGGCGAGCAACCTCACGGCCAGCGCCCCGCGGATCGACGTGACGGTCAAGCGGGACGTGGCGGCCCGCTACGGGCTCTCCGACGCGGCCGTGGGCCAGCTGGTGGGCGCGGCCTACCGCGGGCAGACGGTCAGCAAGCTCAGCGTCGGCGGGCAGCAGCGGGACGTCGTGCTCCGGTTCGGCGCTCCGCCGTCGACCCTGGACCAGCTCAAGGCGCTCCCGATCCCGGTGAAGGCCTCGCCGCCGGTCGTCCGACTCGACGCGGTGGCCGACGTCACGGAGGCCGCCGGCCCGACGCAGATCACCCGGACCAACGGCGACCGCACGGCCTCGATCACCGGCCGGGCGACCGGATCCGATGTCGGCGCCACCTCGGCCGCCCTGCAGAAGACCCTCGACGGGCTCTCGCTCCCGGCCGGGGTCACGGTGAAGCTCGGCGGCGTCTCGGCGGACCAGCAGGACGCGTTCCGCAAGCTCGGACTCGCCATGCTCGCGGCCATCGTGCTCGTGTTCATCATCATGGTCGCCACGTTCCGCAGCCTGGCCCAGCCGCTGATCCTGCTGGTGTCGATCCCGTTCGCGGCGACCGGTGCGATCCTGCTGCTGCTCGCCACCGACACCCCGCTCGGGCTCCCGGCGATGATCGGCGTGCTCATGCTCATCGGGATCGTGGTCACCAACGCGATCGTTCTCATGGACCTGATCAACCAGTACCGCGAGGGCGGGATGCCGGTGCGGGAGGCCGTGATCGAGGGGGGCCGGCGGCGGCTCCGGCCGATCCTCATGACGGCCGTGGCGACGATCTGCGCGCTGCTGCCGATGGCGCTCGGTCTCACCGGCCAGGGCGGCTTCATCTCTCAGCCGCTCGCGATCGTGGTCATCGGCGGGCTGTTCAGCTCGACGCTACTCACGCTGGTGCTGGTCCCGACCCTGTACACGATCGTCGAGGGCGGCAAGGAGCGGCGGCGGCTCAAGCGCGAGGCCAAGGGGACGGGTACGGCGGCAGCCGATCCGGCACCGGAGCCCCTCGCCGAGGTCCACTAAACCCAGATCCCGAAGTGCGGTAATCGCGGCCGGTCCCAGCCGGTCGCGGTTACCGCACTTCGCGGCTGGTGGGGGCAGACACACAACCGCCGGCCACCCCCGAGGGGGTGGCCGGCGGTTGTGCCGTGCAGAAAGTCAGGTCAGACCGCGCGGACCTGCTCGGCCTGCGGGCCCTTCTGCCCCTGCGTGACGTCGAACTCGACGCGCTGGTTCTCCTCGAGCGAGCGGTAGCCATCGCTGGCGATCGCCGAGTAGTGCACGAAGACGTCGGGAGTGCCGTCGTCAGGAGCGATGAAACCGAAGCCCTTTTCGGCGTTGAACCACTTCACAGTGCCTTGAGTCATGAAAACCATCTCTTTTGGACTCTGACCAACCGCTTTGTGCGGTCAGCGTGTTGCGGCCAGCCTCTGGCACGCCAGCGACTGGAGACCTCGCTAGCGGGAGGTACTCGCGGTTGTCACACACGAGCACCGAAGCAACGAGAACTGCAACGCATGGACGTTAGCACGGCGAGGGCCCGCTGGCCCGATGACGCGCTCGGATTCCCACCGAGGAAGACGGCGGAAGCTACTCGACGGGGTCCGCGGTGGGGGATGCCCGACCTTGCCGGGCATGACTCGCAGCCGATGCCGTCGTGGTCCGCGTCGAGGCGGTGACGGCAACGAGCGCTGACGAGACGGTTTCTCCCGGGCGCCTGGATGTCCGGTGGGACGGCACCCCCAGTAGTCACCCTGAGTGAGTTCCACAACCCCCTGGGGGCGGCCTCATGCCCCACCATTGCCCGTGTTTGCGCACGCCGAGGCGACGATCGGGCAGGAAGATCCGCCGTTGTGGCGGGGGGAGCTCGGCCGGCACAAATGTACGGTGGGTGATCAGTGGTCGGTGGGGCCCGCGCGCCGGAGGTGGGATGGTGAGTAGGGAGCCGCTGCACGCCGGTGATCCGCGCGAGATCAGCCGGTACCGGATCGTCGCCCGGCTCGGCGAGGGCGGCATGGGGGTGGTCTACCTCGGCGAGACGCCCGAGGGTCAGCTGGTCGCGGTGAAGGTGATCCGCGAGCACCTCGCCACCCGCGAGGACTTCCGCGCCCGGTTCCGCGCCGAGGTGGCGACCGCGAGCAAGGTGGCCCGGTTCTGCACGGCGCCGATCCTGGACGCGGACACGACCGCCGACGCGCCGTACATCGTGAGCGAGTTCATCGACGGGCCGACCCTCACCGACGTCGTCGAGCGGACCGGCCCCTTACCGGGCGCGCAACTGCACGCCCTGGGCGTCGGGGTGGCGAGCGCCCTGGGGGCGATCCACCGGGCCGGGGTCATGCATCGCGACCTCAAGCCCAGCAACGTCCTGCTCTCCCAGTTCGGGCCCCAGGTCATCGACTTCGGCATCGCCAGGGCGGTCGACTCCCTCACCTCGATCACCCAGCCGGGCCGCATGATGGGATCGCCGTCCTACATGGCGCCCGAGCGGTTCCGCGGCGGCACGGTCACCCAGAAGGTCGACATCTTCGCGTGGGGCGCGATCATGGCGTACGCGGGAACGGGCCACCAGCCGTTCGGTGAGTCCACCGACGCGGCGTTCTACCAGGTGCTCTATGGCGAACCCGACCTGGAGGGCCTCGATCCACAGATCGCCGAGCTGGTCGTGTGGGCGGTCCGCAAGGAGCCCGAGGAGCGGCCCACCGCTCAGCAGTTGCTCGACGCGCTGGTCGGCGGCGAGCCGGTGTCGCCCGCATGGCCGCCGTCGCCGCCCAGCGGATCCACGGGTGAGCGGGTACTCGCCGGGGCCCGGCACAGCCGCCGGGTCAGCGACGGCGGACGGGTGTCGGCCTCGCACGCGCTCGCCCCGCCACAGCCCGGCGGTTCCCCCGCGCCCGGCACATCACCGTC
>JAOPVE010000283.1 GCA_025963185.1 Actinomycetes bacterium | reverse complement strand
TCGCCGGTAACCACAAAACGGTCAAAACCGGCCGCGGATCCACAACCCAAGGCTCACCCAACGTCGGCTTCGACGCCTGGTAGCGCCCAAAACGGCGGAACCCTAGACCGGGGGTCTAGGGTCCATGCGCTGTCAGGGACGGTGCGCCCGGCAGGATTCGAACCTGCGGCCCACTGCTTAGAAGGCAGTCGCTCTATCCGCTGAGCTACGGGCGCCCGGTGGTGAAGCGGGCCGGCTGTCGATCCGGTTGAGCCGGCCGCCACAGAACGATGCGGCGGCCATCACTGATGACTGCCGCGGTCGCCTGGGTGCTCCTGGTGGAGCCTAACTCCCAGGTCACGTGAGTACCGTGCCCTGAAGAAGCATTTAACGGATCGGGAAAGCCACCCCGCCGCCATTCCTAGGCGTTTTGTCGTTCCTTGTCGTTTTTCTCGAAGTGATCGCAAGAAAACATAGCGTTCAGCGCTCCCTCGCGGACAGCGAGGCGGGGCGAATTGACAGGCCCGGCGTGCGATCCCGTGGCCGCGCCGGTGACTACGGCAGCCGCCGTCCCAGCCCCGTCCCGCGTATGCAGTGAACAAACTGGTCAGTGGCCGTGGGACGTCCCAGCGTCCCCCGTGAGCCGCCGCTCGTTGTCCCGCCGCGGCCCGTCCGGTGATGGTTCTGCCGCCCCCCGTACGGGGTCACCGGCACTCGCCGGTGGCCCCGTTCCTCGCCGGGGCGCCGGCATCAGCACGAAGACCGCGAACGGCCCGTCGTGCGGGCCCGAGTGATCTTGGTGAACGCAACCACCGGCAAGCCACGCACCGAACGGGGAGTGAACCCACCATGTCTCTGACCTCCAGCACCATCAGCCGACGGCGGATCCTGCGGGGCGCAGTGGTGCTCGGCGCCGGCGCCATCGCGGGGCCGGCGCTGTTCGCGAGCGCGGCCCAGGCCTACAACTGGGGCGGCACGCTCCAGCAGGGCTCGACCGGGGGCGCGGTCACCGAGCTCCAGATCCGGGTCGCCGGCTGGGCCGCCGACTCGGGCAACAAGGCGCACGTGCGGGTCTCGATCGACGGCGACTTCGGTCCCGGCACGGCGGCCGCGGTCCGGCGCTTCCAGGCGGCCTACGGCCTGAGCGCCGACGCGGTCGCCGGCCCCAACACCCAGGCCAAGCTCAACGCGCTGGAGAACTCCGACGGATCCACCGCGCACTTCAACTGGAGCGAGTTCTACGACCAGGTGGCGCACAACTTCGCCAGCGGCAAGGTCTCGGAGTCCTCGGCCAAGGAGAACTGCCGCCGGACCATGTACAAGCTGGAGGCGCTGCGCAAGAAGCTCGGCGACCGGGCGATCACGGTGAACTCCGGCTTCCGCAGCATCGCGCACAACTCCCAGATCGGCGGCGCGTCCGACAGCATGCACCTCTACGGCCACGCGGCCGACCTGGACGTGCCCGGCGTCGCGAACTCCACGGTCTACCGCACCGCCCAGACCTGCGGTTTCTCGGGCCTGGAGACCTACAACACCGACCACCAGCACGTCGACGCGCGCGCCGACATGGGCCGCGACTGGTGGTGGCAGGACGGCGGCATCTGACGCCACCACCCCGACCGGGGCGCCGGGGGACACCACCCCCCGGTGCCCCGCACGTGTGCCGGGCCGAACGCGCAGACCTTGCTCGCGGATCCGCGGACAGCCTTTCGCGAAGCGCCCCCATTCGGCGGGCGGCTGGCCTCGCCGCGCTGTAGCGTCCGAGTTCCACGGGGATGGATCGCCCACCAGGCTGGGGGAGGTCTCGATGCCTGAGAAGAGCACGGCCACGCTCGGCGAGCTGATCGACCGGGCGTGGCGCCTGGTAACCCCGGGCGAGCGGCGGATCCTCGGGATCACCGGCCCGCCGGGCGCCGGGAAGTCGACGGCCGCGGCGGCGGTGGGAGAGGCCCTCGGCGAGGACGCCGTGCTGGTCCCCATGGACGGTTTTCACCTCGCCGACGCCGAGCTGCGGCGGCTCGGGCGGCGGGACCGCAAGGGCGCCGCGGACACCTTCGACGCGGCCGGGTTCGCCGCGCTGTTGCGCCGGCTGCGCGACCAGGGTGAGCAGAACGTGTACGCGCCCGTGTTCCGGCGGGACGTCGAGGAGCCGATCGCGGGGGCCATCAGCGTTCCGGCGAGCGTGCCCCTCGTGGTCACGGAGGGCAACTACCTGCTCGCGGACGGACCGTGGGCGCCGGTGCGCGGCCTGCTCGACGAAGTGTGGTTCCTCGACACCGAGGAGCCCCTGCGGCTGGACCGGCTGATCCGCCGCCACGAGCAGTTCGGCAAGCCGCCGGCCGCCGCGCGCGCCTGGGCCACGGGCAGCGACCAGCGCAATGCCGACCTGATCGGGCGGACCAGGGCCAGAGCCGACCTGATAGTACGGATCGTGACCGACGGACTCAGCTCGGTCACCGTGTCGTAGCCGTCCCGAAACAGTGCCGGCGGACCCTCGGACATGGAGGTGATCGCCATGTCCCAGCCCCTTGCTTCCGGCGCCGAGAACGGTCCCGCGCATGTGGCCCTCGTGGGTGGCCGGGTCGCGGTGATCCGGCGCGCCACCCCGGCGGATCTGTCCGGCGTCCGCGGCCTGCACCTGGCGTGCGGCGCCGACACGCTGCGCGACCGGTACCTGGGCTCGCCTCCCGATCTCACCGACGCCGACCTGGCCGGGCTGATCGACCCGCCGGGGGGTCTCGCCCTCGTCGCGTGCGCCGGGCGGCCGGACGGTGACGTGCTCGGCCTCGCGCAGGTGTTCGGAGGCCCGCCGGTGGCCGAGATCGCCGTCCTCGTGCGGGACGACCACCAGCAGCGCGGCCTGGGCACGATGCTCGCCCGGCGCGCAGTCGACGCCGCCGCGGCGCTCGGCTGCCGGGACATGGTGGCCTACGGGGTCGCGGGCAGTTCGCGGCTCGCGCGCCTCCTCGGACGGCTGGAGTTGCGCAGTCAACTGCGCGCCGAGGGCCCGATGATCACGTTGCGGGCGCCGATCGCGCGGATCCCTGACCAGCGAAATCTCCGGATCGTCCACTGATTGGACGCGTGAGTCGTGTAAATACCGTTTACCCGTTTAGGGGTGGATTGCTCCTCGATGGGGTTACTAGGCTCCCCGCCGTTCGCTCGGTCGCGTCCCATGCGGCTTGACCAGACTCCGGGGGAATCCACGTGCCGTCCGTCCCACCGACCGCCCGGCTCGTCACGGCAGGTGCCGTGGCAGCCCTCACCCTCACACCGGCCGCCGCCCACGCCGGCCCACCGCCCGCCGGGCTCGTCAGCCCCGTCGCGTCCACCGCGTCCGCGGTCGCCCTGCAGAAGGACGGCGTCCCGCTCAACGTGCCGACCCGGCTGCTCACGCTGACGTCCGCAAGCGCGCCGATCGGGGGCTACACCCTCGATCCCGGCACCGCGATCGCCCCCGCGACCCGCTACTCCG
Source organism: Actinomycetes bacterium (assembly GCA_025963185.1). Taxonomy (GTDB): domain Bacteria; phylum Actinomycetota; class Actinomycetes; order Mycobacteriales; family Cryptosporangiaceae; genus RYN-140. The sequence continues at coordinate 492 of JAOPVE010000283.1, read as the reverse complement.
GCAGCTTCCCGGCGAGCACCGGGCTCTCGCCCGACCAGCTTTCCAAGATCACCTGGGTAGTCGGCCGCGACACCGGATCCGTTACACCGGCCCCGATCCCGGCCCGCGTCACGACCCCGGGACTGCCCGCGGCCAGGCTCGTCCGGGCACCCGCCCCGCCCACCCCGAGCGAGCAGGCCGCCGCCGCGCAGGCCGCGATCTGGCACTACAGCGCGGGGACCGACCTCGTGCCCGGCGCCAACCCGCCGCCCGTCGAGGCGCTCTACAGACAGCTGACCGGGCCGGCCAACACAGGGCTCCCGGTCGGACCACAGAACCTCGTGAGCGCACCGGACGCCGACTCGCTCGGCAACGTCCGGGGGACAGCGGGGCAGCTCGCCGGGCCGTTCGTCGTCAACCCCGCCGCCGGATCCGTGCTCATGGCGCTGCATGGCCCGCCCGGCCTGCGGTTCGTCGACGGGCGGCGGCTCCCGATCCGGGCGTTCCCCGGCG
>JAOPVE010000269.1 GCA_025963185.1 Actinomycetes bacterium | reverse complement strand
CCGGTAGGGGCTGATCGCGGTGGCTTGGGGTTCGCGCCAGTCGATCAGCGGGTTACCAGTTGCTGCCGCCGCTGGTGATGTCGCGGAGGGCCGGCCGGATGTCGAGCAGGTACACGAGCGAGGCCGTCAGCGACATGAGGGTGAAGAGCTGACCGAGCGCGGACAGGATCACCGCGAGCAGCATCGTGCCGGCCAGGATCGCCAGCCACATGGCCTTGGACAAGGTGCCGATCGCGCTGAACGCGTCGGTGCGCTGCAACGCGCAGTGCACGAGCGCCCAGAGGCCGACCGCGAGGCAGATGAAGAGGATCAGTTCGCCGATGTAGCTGACCACCGTCGGGGCCCACAGAGACATGACCCCAGCCTATCCGCAGCCCGCGCAGGCTGCCGGCCAGCTTCTTCGACAAAAATCGAGGGCCGCACCACGTCGTCGTGGTGCGGCCCCCGAAAGGCTCCGCGAAAGGCTCCGCGAACGTCGCGAGTCAGCTGTTGGTGGTTCCGGCCGGCTTGCCGAGCGGGGCCTTGACGTCGAGACCCGGCTGCGGACCGAGGTCCTTGGCCGCGGACTTGGCGGCGGTCTTCTTCGCGGCCGCCTTCTTGGCGATCGTCTTCGGCGTGGGCTTGGTCGCCGGGCGGGTGCTGGCCTGGCGCTTGCTCACGACCTTCTGGCCGCGCTCGACGAGCTCGCCGTAGTAGTCGACGGCCTTGCTCTGGGCGACGGCGGCGTTCTTGCGGGCGACCTCGACGTTCTTGCGGACGGCGGCGGTCACGGTGTCGACGTCGAGCCCGCGGGCCCTGGCCTGGAGGCCGGCCGCCAGCGACGGCAGGTCGGTGGCGAGGTTCTGCAGGTCACGCGGCAGCTCGTTGGCGAGCTTGCGCAGCTCCTGCGGGAGCTTGGCGGCGCCGGACTGGATTTCGGCCTGGATCTCGGGGGCCTGGGCGGCGAGCTTCTTGATCTGCTCGGCGGCCAGGTCACCGGCGCCGGCGACGGCGTAGACGGGACGGGGCAGGGTGCTCTGGGCCATCAGGATTCCTCCACAAGGTGGCCGGCGCGGTCAGCGCCGGGAGAGTGCTCGGTGTTCTCGCGCCGGAACGAGTCGTAGATCTCCAGCAGCAGGTGCTTCTGGCGTTCGGTGAGTTCGTCGTCGGCCGCGATGGCCGAGACGACTCCGCCGCTCTCCTTGGCCTCGAGGAGGCCTGCCCGCAGGTACATGACCGGGGTGGAGATGCGCAGTGCGTTGCCGATCTGCTGCAGGACTTCGGCGCTGGGCCTGCGCAGGCCGCGTTCGATCTGGCTGAGGTACGGATTGCTGACGCCGGTCTGCTGGGCCAGCTGTCGTAGTGAGATCTGAGCGTTGCGGCGCTGTTCCCGGATGAACTCGCCGAGCTCGCTCAGTGCGGACATGACTCCACGGTAAGCAGGGGTGCTAACTTTTGCAAGCGCTCTGCTAGCAGGGAAGGCGTGAAGCCGGTCACCAGACAAAACGGACACCGCAATACAGCGTACGCCAGTCAGGACGTGGCGGGGCGGTCCGTCCGGATCGGCGGGGTGAGCAGTTCGGCGATCGTCGTCTCGCCATCGACGTACCGGCGGGCCAGCTCGGCCGAGCACTGGTCGAGTACCTGCTGGACCCGTCCGCGCACCTCGCTGACCAGCTTCTCCTCGTCCTGGTACGTGAGCAGGACCCTGGCCAGCTCGTCGTCCGTGCGCGCCGCCACGTCGGAGAGGTCGACGTTCGCGACGAGCCGCTCGACCCGCCGCCGCTGCCGATCGGCCCGGGGCGGATCCGGAACAAGGTGGCGGATCTTGCCGAACGGGCGGGCCATCCGCGACCGGGCGGCGAGGATCCGCGGAAGCTCGTCGAGCATGGTCCCGTCGGGGCTGTCGGCGGGCATCGCGCGGGCGCGCCTGGCCTGCTCGGCGCGCAGGATGTCGATCCGGCCGTGGAGCAGTCGCCGCAGGTAGGACAGGTCCCCCTCCTCTGCCTCGGCGTCGCGCCGCTTGCCTCGCAGCACGCCGATCGCTAACGACTGGAGCCCGGCGAGGTACTCCGGATCGAGAACACGGTCGATGCGACGGCGGCCACCGGGTCTGACGTCGGTCATCGCTGTGCCTTCCTGTCTCGCCGCGTGCGCCAGCCGCCCCGCTTGCCCTGCCTGCCGGAACCGCCGCAGCTGTCCGGGCACCACCTGTCCGGGCAATCTGGTCCGCCGCCTAAGCACCGATGGCCACCGCCCCGCGGTCGCGCAGTCCGAGCAGCTCGCGGACCTCCGGGACCGGCATCGGCGGCCGCTGGGCCACCCGGGCGAGTCCGGCGGCCCGCGCGACGAGCTGCGCGTTGCCCGCGACGGGCTGGCCGGGCGCGTAGGTGAGCGTGTCCTCCATGCCGACCCGCAGGTGCCCGCCCGCCGACAGCGAGGCGAGCATGACCGGCAGCGAGCTGCGGCCGACGCCGGTGGCGGAGAACGTGGCGCCGGCCGGGAGGCTCGCGACGGCCGCCGTGAGCGCGGCGGTGCTGCCGGGCATCCCACCGGGGACGCCCATGACCAGGTCACAGTGCACGTGGCCGCCGTAGGGCAGGCCGTGCTTGCCGAGCAGCCGCTCCAGGCTCGTGAGCTGGCCGAGGTCGAAGATCTCGTACTCGGGCACGATCTCGGCGTCCTGCATGCGCTGGTGCAGTTCGACGATGAAGTCCCAGCGGTTGAGGAAGACGTCCCGCCCGAAGTTGACCGTGCCCATCGTGCACGAGGCCATGTCGGGCGCGGCGTCGAGCACGCGAAGGCGATGGTCCTCCGGATCGGTGACCGCCCCGCCGGTGGACAGCTGCACGATCAGCCCGGTCTCCTCGCGTAGCGCGGCGACGGTGTCCTTGAGCTGCCCCGGATCGAGGGTCGGGAGCGCGGAGGCATCCCTGATGTGGACGTGCACGATGCTGGCACCCAGCGCCTCGCACTCTTTCGCGGTGGCGACGAGTTCCGTGAGCGTGACCGGCAGGTGGGGTACCTCTGCCTTGGCCGACTCGGCGCCGGTGGGCGCGACCGTCAGGATCGTGCTGGTCATGCGTGGCATCTTGTCACGGTCGGATAACAACCGCAGGGGGTCCGGCGCGAATATCTGCGGTGCTAGTCGATGGCCGCCCGAGTTTCACCGATTTGCAACACCGCATCGTCAAGAACGTTTCGCTTGACCAGCGCGAGCGCGATCGGGCCGAGTTCGTAATGCCGGATCGCCGTGCCCACGAACCCCACCGCGCGACCGTCAGCCTCGACCGGATCGCCGTGCGCGGGCAGGTCGTCGCTCACCCCGTCCAGGTGCAGCAGGACCATCCGCCGCGGCGGCCGTCCGAGGTTGTGCACCCGGGCCACGGTCTCCTGACCCCGGTAGCAGCCCTTCTCCAGGTGGACCGCCGAGGCGACCCACTCGGGCTCCTGGACGATCGTGCGGTGGTCGGTCTCGAACCCCAGCCGCGGGCGCCGTGCCGCCACCCGGACCGCCTCGTACGCGGCCACGCCGGCGAACGGGACGCCGAGCCCCTGGGCCACCTGCTGGGCCTGGTCGCGCGGCACGAGCAGATCCGCACCCCAGGGGTTACGCCGCACCCAGCCGCCGGACGGCAACGCCGCGACCTGCCACTCGGCGAGCGCCGGCAGTACCTCGCCGGATCGCGGGCCGAGCACCGACAGCACGGACCACCGATCCGTCACCTCGGCCGGATCGACGCGCAGCATGAACCGCATCTTCTCCAGGAACGCCAGCAGTTCGCCCGCACGGCCGGGCTCGGTGTCGAGCCAGGTGGTCTCGCCGTCGTCCGCGATCAGCACGTGGTTCTCGATGTGCCCGTGCGGGGACAGCAGCAGGGCCTCGGTTCCGCGCCAGGCCGGCAGCCGCTCGACGTGCTGGGTGAGCAGGCTGTGCAGCCAGGTCAGCCGGTCCGGACCCGGGACGGCGAGCACTCCGCGGTTGCCGCGGTCGACCACGGCCACCTCTTCGGTGAGCAGCCGTTGCTCGCGCAGCGGATCGCCGTAGTGCGCCGCCACGCCCTCGTCCACGCCCTCGGCGGCGACCGCACCAGGGATCGTCATCACCGCGACCCCTCTCCCGCACAGTCGCGGCACAGGCCGAACAGGGCCACGTGACCGACGTCGACCGCGAACCCGCGATCGTCCGCCAGGGTAGCGGCGAGGGGCGCGAGCAGCTCCGTGCCCACCTCGTCGACCCGTCCGCAGCCCCGGCACACGAGGTGGACGTGCTGGTCGTCGGCCGCGTGGTAGGTCGGGGCGCCGTGCGAGAGGTGGGTGTGGGTGACCAGTCCCATCTGCTCGAACAGCTCCAGCGTGCGGTACACGGTCGTCAGGTTGATGCCGGCCGCGGTGCGGGTGACCTCGTCGTGCAGCTGCTCGGGGGTCGCGTGGCCGAGCCGCCGGACCGCTTCGAGCACCAGCTGGCGGGGCGCCGTCATGCGCAGTCCGCGCGCCCGCAGCGCGTCGGGGAGCGGCGTGCTCGTCATCCTTCGATGCTAACGAGGCCGGGCCGCCGCCGGTGGGTGCCCTCGCTATCGTCGGGGGTTATGGATCCTCGTGTGCTGGCCGTTCTGGGCCGCGGTGTCGTGCCGCTCGACCTCCCGCTCCTGCGCGCCGACGACCTCGGGGTCAGCCGCGGCGACGGCGTGTTCGAGACCATGCACGTCCGCGAGGGCAGCGCATGGCTGCTCGGCGAGCACCTGTCCCGGATGGCGTCCTCGTCGGCCCGCCTCGATCTCGCGCTTCCAGACCACACCGCCCTCGCGGATCTCGTTGCCGCCGCGCTCCAAGCCTGGCCGTCCGACCGCGAGGGCACCGTGAAGCTCGTGTGTACTCGCGGGCCGGAGGGTGAGGGTCCGCCGACGGTGTACGCGCTGGTCACGCCGATCGCGCTGGCGTCCCTCACCCAGCGCCGCGCCGGGATCACGGTCGTCACGGCCCCGCTCGGCTTCACCGCGGACGCCCGAGCATCCGCCCCGTGGCTGCTCGGCGGCGTCAAGTCGCTGTCGTACGGGGTGAACATGGCCGCGCTGCGGTGGGCCGCCGGGCAGGGCTGCGACGACGCGCTGTTCGTCTCCAGCGACGGCGAGATCCTCGAAGGCCCCACGTCCAGCGTCGTCTGGCTGGACGGCGAGACGCTGTGCACGGTCTCGCTCGACACCGGGATCCTGCCCGGCCTCACCGCCGCCTATCTGCTCGACCACGCCGCCGAGGCAGGCCTGACCGGCGAGTACCGGCGCGGAACGGTCGACGACCTGCTGGATTCGTCCGGCGCCTGGCTGTGTTCGTCCGGCCGCGGCATCGCCCGGATCACCGAGCTCGACGGCAAGCCCCTCGCCCCAGCCCCCCTCACCGACACCCTCCGCGAGATCCTCGGCTTCGCCTTGTGACGGCCGCACCCTCCCCCGCGCCTTACGGGAAGTGTGTGCCGCTGCACCGGTCATAGCCGGTCTGGCGGCACGCACTTCGGGGTTTTGGGCGCCGGTCGAGGGGCTGTGAGAAGTCCGTTGCCGGTCCGCGAGACGCGGGGTAGCGTCGGCCGTACACGTGAAAGGAGGTGGTCCAGCTTTGAGTATCAGTCGGACTCGTGAGGTGGCTTTCCGCTAGCCGCCGTCCCATACGGACCCGGTATCACCCGACCGCTTGTTACGGCGGCCGGCAATCCCGGGAAGTCACCGGGCCCCCGAGCCGCTGCCCAGTCCAGGCAGCACTCCTCGATCGAGGAGAAGCTCGGGGGTCTTCTTATGTCCGCGGCCCGCCCAGGTCAGATCCAAACCCTGTTGAGGGTTAGCCGGCTACGCGTTCTAGGCGGGCGGACAAGTGGGGGGTTAGGGGCTTGCCCATCGCGGCCATGTCGATCGCGTAGAGCAGTGCTCCCTCGACGAGGCCGTAGAGCCGGTGGTTGGCCGCGACCTCCTTGGCCGTCGCGGTGCGGGCCACCGCGTCGGTCGACAACTCGATCTTCATGCCGTCGATGCGCCCCACGTAGATCTCGGCGATGCCGGTCGGGTGCGCGAGCAGGACCTCCAGCGTGTCGTCCGGCTGCGGGCGCCACCAGCCCACCTCGCGCGAAGCGGGGCGGACCGGTTTGCCGTCGGCGTCGATGATCCAGGACCGGGACTCGTACGCCAGGAACGGACGGCCGTCGTGGCTGAACCGGACTTCCTGCGCGTAGTCGAAGTCCTCGATCGTGGGATAGCCGCCCTTGCCCGTGCCGCGCCAGACGCCGACGAACGGCAGCAGGCCGAGCAGGGCGGGGTGCAGATCGGGCCCCTGGCGGAGGTCGTGCGTCTCCTCGAAGGGGTACGGGCCGATCGCCACGTCAGTGCTGCCCTTGGAAGAGCTTGTAGACGACGTAGAAGGCGAACCAGCCGATCACGGCGAACGCGGCCACCAGCAGGCAGAGGAAGAAGGTCTCGAGCACGCCTGAGTGTATCGAGGGCGGGGCGCTCTACGCTGTGGCCCATGTCGCGTTCGCTGGTCGTCAAGGTCACCGCCGGGGAAGACGCCAAGGAGCGGTGCGCGCAGGCCTTCACGGTCGCGGCGACCGCGCTCGCGTCCGGGATCCCGGTGTCACTCTGGCTGACCGGCGAGGCGGCCTGGTTCGCCCTGCCCGGACGCGCGGAGTCGTTCGCACTGGAGCACTCGGCGCCATTGGCGGACCTACTGTCGGCCCTGCGTACGGGAGCATCCGTCACCCTGTGCACCCAGTGCGCGGCCCGGCGCGGGATCACCGAGGCGGACGTCCTCGACGGGGTCCGGATCGCCGGAGCGGCAGCGTTCGTGGAGGAAGCCCTCGGGCCCGACGTACAAGCCTTGGTCTATTGACCTGCGCCGATGCACGTGTGTGCAAATGGCCGGTAGCAATAGCTTACCCACGGCAGGTAATCTCCTCGTCGCATTGCGCCATGATCGCCTGCGCTTCTGGGTGGAACGACCGCTTTCACTGGGCCGGGCTGCCAGCGGGTGTCACTTTCTGCAACACTCTCGCAACACTGAGCCACAGAAGGGCTCTCGAGCCTCTTGGGGTGAGTCGCGAATGACCAAGCCGAGCGCGGTGCCGACCTACGGAGAACTGCTCTCCATGGCGACCCGAGGGCGACACTCGGGACCGCGGTCACGCCTGCCCACAGGCGCGCTCGCCGGGCTCCTTCCCGAGGCGCCGCCACTGCCCAACCCCTACCCGGCGCCATCGCAGGGCGACGGGATCTACGGGCGTGCCGATCCGGACCAGGCGGAAGAGTTCTTAAGGCTGTACTACTCCGAGAACCCCGACGCGGGACAGCTCGAACCGCGGCTGAGCCAGGTCAAGGCCATGATCGCGAGCGTCGGAACCTATCGCCACACCCCGGGCGAGCTGGCGTTCGGCGCCCGTGTCGCCTGGCGCAACTCCAGCCGCTGCATCGGGCGGCTCTACTGGAACAGCCTGCGCGTGCTCGACCGGCGCACCGCGCGGACCCCCGAGCTGATCTACCACCACCTCGTCACGCACCTGCGCGAGACCACGAACGGCGGCCGGATCCGCCCCACGATCTCGATCTTCGCCCCGGCCGCACCCCACCAGCCCTACACCCGGATCTGGAACGACCAGCTCATCCGCTACGCCGGGTACCGGCGCTCGACGGGGCAGGTCATCGGGGATCCGCGGTACGTGGAGTTCACCAAGGCCGTCCAGCAGCTGGGGTGGCTTTCCAAGGGCAGCGCGTTCGACATCCTGCCGCTGGCGATTGAGGTGCCCGGCGAGCAGCCGCGCCTGTTCGACCTGCCCGAGGACGCCATCCTCGAAGTGCCGCTGCACCACCCCGACCACCGCTGGTTCATCGAGCTCGGGCTGCGCTGGCACGCCGTCCCCGCGATCTCGAACATGCGGCTGGAGATCGGCGGGATCCACTACCCGTTCGCGCCGTTCAACGGCTGGTACCTGGGCACCGAGATCGGGGCGCGCAACCTCGCCGACGCCGACCGGTACAACCTGCTCCCCGTGATCGCCCACAAGCTCGGCCTCGACACCAGCTCCGACGCCACCCTCTGGCGGGACCGCGCGCTCGTCGAGCTCAACGTGGCGGTGCTGTACTCGTTCAACTCGGCCGGAGTGAAGATCGCGGACCACCACACCGAGTCCCGCCGCTTCCTCACCCACATCGAGCGCGAGGAGCGGGCCGGCCGGATCGTCCCCGCCGACTGGTCGTGGATCGTCCCCCCGATCTCCGGCGGCATCACCCCGGTCTTCCACCGCTACTACGACGAGGCGGACCTGCGCCCCAACTTCTACCTCGACGACGACGCCGCCCGGATCGCCACCCACGGCAACCTCGCCGCCTGCCCCCACGGCCACGGCCACGGCTGACGAACCCTGCCGCGAAACGCAACACGCGAAAGGGGGCGTTGCGCGGGCGGTGTTTCCTCTCAGTCATGACGGGCACCGCGGGCGAGCTGTACCGGACCATCCTTCACGACGTCGTCGGCCCAGCCCTGCGGCGGCAGGGCTTCCGGGGCAGCGTCGCCACCTTCCGCCTGCGGACACCCGCTGGCGACCTCGGCGAGCTGCACTTCGCCCGCCGGACACGCGGGAACACCCCCGAACACACGAGCTTCTCCGTCTCCGCCCGCTTCCGTAGCAGATACCGGGTGGCCCGGCTGAGGCTGGCCGGGATGCCGGTGCGGATCCCGCGCGATCTGCTCGAATGGGACCTCGAGCGGGCGATCCGCGACCTGGGCAGCGAGACCCTGTCCGGGGCGGGGCTGTATCCGCTCCACGCAAGCGTGACGGACGACCCCACGACGACAGCGGCTGCGGTGCTGACCAGCGTCGAGCGGTACGCCGTTCCGTTCCTGACCGAGTGCCTTACCGCGGAGGGCTTCGTCCGGCAAGTCGACCGCTACCCGTCGGGCCTGGTCGCTGCGGAGTGGTCGGCGATCATGGCCGAGCTGGAACTGGGCCGTGTGGACGCCGCGCTCACTCGCATCGTGGCGATTCAGAAGTGGAGGCCCGACACGGACCACGTCTGGGATACGACGGTCACGGAGCCATTCGTGGCGCTGACGGGATTTCGCCCCGAGGAACACCCCGACTTTCCGGCCCCCGCTTGCGCTCCGCCCGCGGAACTCAGCGGTGGCGATCCGCTCCCGGACGCCGCGCGGCGAGTCTTCCTCGCGGCCCCGATCGTGCACGAGGGCTGGCGTTGGCAACAGTTCGTGGCCCGGTACTCGCTGCAGGATTGGGGCGAGCCCGCGTGCGTGGTCGCCGACTCCGGCTCCGCCGTGCCGCGCGATCACCTCGCCCGGTGGCAACCGTGGACCTTCCACCTGGCGGCCGATCCGCCGCTGTGCCTGGTCACCAGCCACTCGCTGCTGCACGAGCCCCAGGCGCTGCTGCCGGAACTCGGCCCCTGGACCATGGTCCCGGCGCAGGACGAGGCCGGGGCGATCGCCTGGGCCCGCGACAATGTCGGCCAGCCGGGACGCCGCGCCGCAGCGGGTGCAGGGCAGCACCGCAGGAGCAATCCGTCCGAGTTCCGGGTGGTGCTGGCCACTCCCGACGACCTCCTCGGGCGCGGGCCGGAGGTCGCGGATTGGGTCAGTCACGTGCGCCAGCTCGTGCTCGGGCCGGTGGCGGCGCTCTTCGGCGACGGCCTGACGGTGCGGGCGAGTGGCGATGCCGGGCCGCCGAACGGGGCGCGGCTGACCATGTCGGCTACGCCAGCGGACGGCCGCGCGCGCTGGCGAGGGGGCGGCGAGCGGTCGTGGTCGCAGACGCTCCGTGAGATCCGGTCCGGCGAGCTGCGCACGCTCGAGGTCGACCTGCACTCCCGGGACCGGGACGGAGAGCTAGCGCGCAGCGACTATCTCGGCCTCCGGTACGGCTTCAGCGCCGGAGGGAACGGCTCGCCGGCCCGGTTCTCCGTTGGCGTCTCCCGTCCCCTGCTGGAGCAGGCGGCAATTGGCGGCGTGAGCACGATGGTTCAGCTCCTCCGCGGGACGGCGATCCGGTTCGGCGCTCTACACGCGTACGGAGCGGCTTGCCGGACCTACGTGTCCGAGTCCCGCCTTGAGGGCGAGGTGCCCGGCCTGGCCGCGGCCTGGCGGCACTGGGGCGTACTGCTCGGTGCGGAGATGATCGCCGCGCTCGGCGGCGCGGGCCAGCTCGCGCAGCTCGTCCTCGACGGCGCCCTCGACACCGTGGAGACCTGGGCGCCGGGGCTCGTGTGGTGCCAGCGCGGTCGCGACCCCTTCGCCGAGCCCCTCCCGGAGGCCATCGCCGGCTGAGGGCAGACACGAAAGCGCGGAGGCTCCGGCCAGCCGTAGCCGGGCGGAGCCTCCGCAATTCGGGAACAGCAGTCAGGCGAGGGCGAGTTCGGTTTCGTTCACGCCCTGGGCTACCGCGACCGTCGTCTCGCCGTTGCCCTGGCGGGAGAGGGCTCGCAGGGTCCACTCGCCGGGGGCCGCGAAGAAGCGGAACTGGCCCGTCGCCGAGGTCTGGACCTCGGCGGTGAACTCACCCGTCCCGTCGAGCAGGCGCACGTACGCGCTGGGGACCGGAGCCCCACCGGACGTCACCACGCCCTGGATCACGGTTTCCTTCGTCACGTCCACTCCTTCGAGTCCCTGGCCCTGAACTGGCGCACCGCACATGATCAAGCGTCCTTTCCGGAACCGAGCTCGATCGGCACGCCCACGAGCGAGCCGTACTCGGTCCACGATCCGTCGTAGTTCTTCACGTTCTGGTGTCCCAGCAGTTCCTTGAGCACGAACCAGGTGTGGCTGGAGCGCTCGCCGATCCGGCAGTAGGCGATCGTGTCCTTGCTGTCGTCCAGGCCCTCCTCGCCGTAGAGCTTGCGGAGGTCGTCGTCCGACTTGAAGGTGCCGTCCTCGTTGGCGGCCTTGCTCCACGGCACGTTGAGGGCGCCGGGGATGTGGCCGGGCCGCTGCGACTGCTCCTGCGGCAGGTGCGCGGGGGCCAGCAGCTTGCCACTGAACTCGTCGGGCGAGCGCACGTCGACGAGGTTGAGGTTGCCGATCGCGGCGATGGCCTCGTCGCGGAACGCGCGGATCGACAGGTCCTGCTCCTGCGCGGTGTACGAGGTGGCGGGGCGCTCGGGCGCGTCCTTGGTCAGCGGACGGCCGTCCAGCTCCCACTTCTTGCGGCCACCGTCGAGCAGGCGGACGTCGTTGTGGCCGTACAGCGTGAAGTACCAGTACGCGTACGCGGCGAACCAGTTGTTGTTGCCGCCGTAGAGCACGACGGTGTCGCCGTTCGAGATGCCCTTGCCGGACAGCAGCGCCTCGAACTGCTCCTTGTTGACGAAGTCGCGGCGGACCTGGTCCTGCAGCTCGGTCTTCCAGTCGACCCGGACGGCGCCGGGGATGTGACCGGTGTCGTATGCCGAGACGTCCTCGTCGACCTCGACGAAGACGACGTTCGCCGAGTCGAGGTTCTTCTCGGCCCATTCGGCCGACACGAGTGCGGATTCGCGGCTCATGCTGGGGCTCCCTTGGTGGTGAGGCGACGGATCAGAAGGTAGGTCTCGCAGCCCAGGCACAGACCGAAGGCGGCGTTGAGGAACGCGGCGACGAGCGCGAATACCGTCGCCAGGATGCCGAGCACAGGAATGCCGGCGAGGTAAGCGATAGCACCGGCCGCGGCGAACACGAACCCGACACCCTGGGCGAACCGCAGCGGGGCGGCGGCCTCCCTGGTGGCGGACGGCGCAAGCCGCGGCGCGACGAGCGTGCGGAACAGGATCGGGTACGGCGCGTACCGCAGCCCGGCGAAGGCGCCGAGTGCGAATACGACGGCCTGTGCGGCGAGCAGCCAGCCGCTGCCGGTGAGAATGACGACGGCCAGTACGGCGGTCGTGACCCAGGCGGCGAACCGGGGCCCGCGCGGATCGACCGGCGGGTCTGGGGACATGGGGGTGTGCTCCTGACTAGGGCGAAGGGTGGGCGTCAGGGGCGGCGGTGCAGTGCGCGAGTGGCTCTGGCCAGCATCGGCGCAGGCGAATGGCCGCCCGGTCAGGCCGGGCGACAGAGGGAGCTGCCGACGCGACACAGATCCACCGCGCGGCGCTTGGTGAGCAGGGAGCTCATGGGGCTGACCCTAGCAGACGTCATGGTCCGGGTGTCCCGCCATCCGGGAGAGCCGTCTCACTGTCCGGTATGTGCGGCGCGATGGCGGCGATCACGTCGGCCTTGCGCGGCTGGCCGGAGGCACGGGTGACGATCCGGCCGGTGCGGTCCACCACCAGGGTCGTCGGGGTGCGGCGGATGTCGAGCGCGCGGACCACGTCCAGGTGTGACTCGGCGTCGACCTCGACGTGCCGGACGCCGGGAACCATGCGGGCCACATCAGCGAGGATCGACCGGGTGGCCCGGCACGGCTGACAGAACGCCGACGAGAACTGGACGAGCGTCACATCCGCAGCCGACGGATCCACGCCCAGTGCGGCGAGCGGCCCGTCGGCCGGCTGCGACGTCACGTCCGCCAGCCGCCCGTTCCTGGCGCGCCACCACAGGCCGAAGGCGGTCGCGCCGGCCAGCGCGAGCACGAGGACAGCGATCCGCCACATGACCCCGTCAACGCGCGGTGCCCGCCGATCCTTCCGGGAGTCGTAACATTGGACTTATTGCGGCATTTGCCCGATTTAGCTCTCGCTACCCGGAGACCGCCATGATCCCCAAAACCCGGCGCCGGATCGGCATCGCCGCCGCGTCCGGAGCCCTCCTGCTCGCGCTGGGGACAGCCACCGCGAGTGGGGCCGAGGCAGACGAACCGGTGACCGCGCCGAGCCCGTCCGCGGGACCCACTGAAAGCCCCAGCGCCACCCCGAGCCCGTCCGAGTACAGCCTCTACGCACCCAACGTCGTCACTCTTACCTTCACGATCGGCGAGAGTCCCGAGCCCGTGCAGCGCGCGGTCTCGCTGAGCTGCGATCCGACGGCGGGCACCCACCCGGATCCGGCGGACGCGTGCCGGATCCTCGCCGCGGCGCACGGCGACGTGGCCTCGATCCCCCCGGCGAACAGCCTGTGCACCTTCGAGTACGCGCCGGTCACGGTGACCCTGCGGGGCGTCTGGGCCGGATCCCTGCGCTCGTACACCGGCACCTTCGCCAACCGCTGCATCCTGCTCGAGCGCACCGAGGGGCTCTTCGGCTTCTAGCGCGTGACGGCTTCTAGCGGGGGGCGCCCGCGAGTTCTAGCCTCTGGCGCTCGCGAGGTTGACCTTGCGGGCCTCGCCGGTGATCTCGACGTCGGTGCCCTTGAGGCGGACCGAGGTCACCTTCAGCCCGAGCGGCAGCGGCGGAAGAGTCGCCCCGCCGGCGAACTGGCTGGTCACCTGATCGATGATCGCCTTGGGCACCTCGACCCCGGCTGCCTGGACGTTCTGCACGTCGAGCAGCACCCGGTCGCCCTGCAACCGGATCCGTGCGGTGCCGTTCACGTTCAGGCTCAGCCCGGCCACCGAGACCGGGGCGGTGAACCGGACCGTGTCGCCCGATCCGCTGAGCACGAGGCCCTTCATCCCGACTGCGGCGGCGAGCTGGCTGGTCGGCACGCTCGCGGTGCCGTTGAGGCGATCGGCGACCACGTCGTGCGGCTGCGCGGATCCGGTGAGCACGTCCCGGGGAACGGTCAGCCCGACCACGTCGACGTTCACCGTGCTGATCTTCACCGTGCCCGTGCGGGTGCCCGCGTTGGTGACCGTGACGTCCCGCAGCACGAGTTCGCCGCCCTGGAACCGGCCCCGCCAGGCCTGGGTGAGGAACGGGAAGCCGTCGACCGTCGCGCCGACCGATCCCACCTGGACGTGCTGGCGCGCGCCCTGGTCCTTGACCAGCTGGGCGATCCGTTTCTCGGCCACGCTCGCCGCGACCCGGTCCGCGACGACCGCCGCGATGCCGAGCACGACCAATAACACGATCAGCGTGGGCAGACAGCCGCCTCGCCTCGTTCGCTTCACCGGGAAACCTCCGCTACGTCAGGGACATCCATAGCCACAGTGGCCCCTGCCGCAAACCCGGCGCAGGCCCGCCCGCTCGGGGCACCCCGTCAGGCGAAGATCAGCAGGCCGAACACGTACCCCGCCGGGGCGGCGAGGGCCAGGCCGAGCAGGGGTCCGAGCAGGGGGCGCAGGGGCGGCTGGGGGCGCGGGGCCTCGATCAGCTCCCGGCCGGCGGCGGCGAACGACATGCCCACGTCCGCGAGGATCGCCGCCAGCGCGACCCCGGCACCGGCTAGCGCGGCGACGGGCATCGTCATGGGATCGGTCAGCGCCGGCGACGTGGCGGCCAGCCCGGCCCCGGCGAGCACCCCCGCGAGGACCCCGGCCGCACCGCGCGGCACCGCGTAGTTCACGGTCGGCCTGGGCAGCAGCAGGTCGGCCAGCCTTGCCACCACGAGCCCCGCCCCGGCGGCGCCCACGCAGGCCTCCACGACCGCCGGGCCGCCGATCTGCCGGTGCAGCGAGATCATGGTCGCGAGCGCGCACACGGCCACGACCAGCGTCATCGTGGACCCGAACGCGGCCGTCAGCTGAGGGCGGCCGTCGCGGCGGGCGAGCTGGGCGGCGATCGTCGCGATGAACGACAGCGCGATCACGGCCGCGGCGGGAGCCACCGAGGTGTCGGATCCGAACGCCAGCAACCCCGTCGAGAGGATCGCCGCCGCGCCCGGCACCGCGGCCACGGCAACCAGCCCCACCGGACGGGACACCAGGCACCAGACCGCCACGAGCCCACCCTGGACCACCAGAACGGCGAGGGCGAACACGGTCGACGAGGCCAGCGCCGAGCCGTACAGCAGCGCGGTCAGGACGGTGGCCGCGGCGGCGGCGAGCGCGGTCGGCACGGGCAGCGGCCGCTCGGCCCGGGGGATCACGGTCGTCTCGTCGTCGGCGATCCGCTCCTTGCTCACCCGATGATCGTGCCAGACCGTTGCGAACCGGGCGGCACCGCACCGGCGTGCCGGACACGCTGCGGAAACGCATTCTGTGACGCGTTCCACGAGCCGCCCACTTGATCGGTCACGTATTCTCTGTGAAACACCCTCGGCACTCCGGTGTTCGACACGGGCAATGCCGCCCACATCCCTTGATAGAACAGCGGCCGGGCGATCCCCGGCCAGACGAAGGTAGGTGGGACGTGGAGATTCTCCTGATGACGGCGGGCGCGGGTGCTGACGCCGCTCCGGTTCTCCCGGCTCTGGAGCTGCTCGCGCACACGGTGCGGATCGCGCCGCGCGACCTCAAGTCGCTCCTGAATGGCCCCACCCCCGACGTCGTCATGGTGGACGCCCGCCACGACCTGGTCGGCGCGCGCGGCACCTGCCGTCTCCTGCGTACCACCGGGCTCACGGTCCCGCTGTTCGCGGTGCTCAGCGAGGGCGGGCTCGTCGCCCTGACCGGAGAGTGGGGTGTCGACGACATCCTGCTGGTCACGGCCGGTCCCGCCGAGATCGAGGCCCGCCTGCGCCTCTCGACCGGCAAGGTCAACGACGCCGACGCCACCGACGAGCCGGGCGTGGTCCGGGCCGGTGAGCTCACGATCGACCCGCAGACCTACTCGGCCAAGATCAAGGGCCGCCCGCTCGACCTCACCTACAAGGAGTTCGAGCTGCTCCGCTTCCTGGCCCAGCACCCCGGGCGCGTGTTCACCCGCGACCAGCTGCTCCGGGAGGTCTGGGGCTACGACTACTTCGGTGGCACCCGCACGGTCGACGTGCACGTCCGGCGGCTGCGTGCCAAGCTCGGCAGCGAGCACGAGGCGCTCATCGGCACGGTCCGCCAGGTGGGGTACAAGTTCGTCACGCCGCCGCCCCGCCAGCTGTCCGAGGCCGAGCGGGTTCTCGTCTAACCACCCCTTGCCGATCGACGTCAGGGAGCGGCTCGACGCCGCGACCGTGGAAGCTGTGCTCCGCCTCGCCGATTCGGCCGCCGGTGCCGACGGCGTCTATCCGCTGTCCGAGCACATCGTGCTGCACCTGCGGCACGGCGGTGACGCGGCGGTCCGGCACCTGCTTGCCGTCGAGTCCGGGGAGCTGGCCGGGTACGCGCACGTCGACGTGTCCGACCAGGTCGAGGGGGCCAGTGCGGAGCTGGCCGTGGATCCGTCGTGGCGGCGGCGGGGCGTGGGCCGGGCGCTGGTCGAGGCCGCGGTCGCCGCGAGTCCGGACGGGCGGCTGCGGCTCTGGTCGCACGGCGAGCACCCCGCGGCCGCCGCGCTCGCCCGGTCGCTGGGGTTCGAGCGGGCCCGCGTGCTCCTCCAGCTACGGCGGCCGTTCGGCGCGCCGATCCCCGAACCGCATTTTCCGGACGGTGTGGTGCTGCGCCCCTTCCGGCCGGACCACGACGAGGCTGCCTGGATCGCCGTGAACGCGCGCGCGTTCGCGCACCACCCCGACCAGGGATCGTGGACCGCGCACGATCTGAAGATCCGCGAGGGTGAGCCCTGGTTCGATCCGGCCGGGTTCCTGCTGGCCGAGCGCGACGGCGAACTACTGGGCTTCCACTGGACGAAGGTGCACGGCGCCGGCACCCACGAGCACGAGCGGATCGGCGAGGTGTACGTGCTGGGAGTGGATCCGTCGGCGCAGGGCCTCGGGCTGGGCCGCGCGCTCACGCTGGCCGGCCTGCGATACCTGCAGGGCCTCGGACTCGCCCAGGCGATGCTGTACGTGGACGAATCGAACCGTGGCGCGGTCGCGCTGTACACCGGCCTGGGCTTCGAGCGGTGGGCGACGGACGTGTCGTTTCGGAAGGCGTGACGACGCGCTGACCAGCGTGTTCACCCGCCAGCAATGTCCGTTTTGTCTAGCCTACTTCGGGGCGTCGGACGTCGTTCATGCTCCGTTCACCCGCGTCCGCAGATCGCGACACCTTGCTTGCTTAGCGTCCGGGAATGACCGGCCCGATGGCCGGCTCCCGGCTCGCAACGGCCGGGATCGTAAACCCGGAGGGAACACCGGACGTGAAGCTCGATCGGTACGGCGCGATCGCCGGCCTCGCCCTGGTCAGCGCCGTCGCGCTGACCGGCTGCGCGACTGACAAGGCGCCGGCGGCGTCTGGCGACAGCAAGTCGGACTGCGCCACCGGCCAGATCTCCGCCTCGGGATCGACCGCTCAGAAGAGCGCGGTCGCCGAGTGGACCACGGCGTACGGACAGAAGTGCGGCGCCAACGTGACGTACGACGCCCAGGGCTCCGGCCAGGGCATCAAGGACTTCACCGCAGGCAAGGTGGCGTTCGCCGGCTCGGACTCCTCGCTCAAGCCCGAGGAGCAGACCGCGGCTGACGCGCGCTGCAAGACCGGCAAGGCGATCCACCTGCCGCTGGTCGCGGGCCCCATCGCGATCGTCTACAACATCAAGGGCGTCGACAAGCTGACCCTGACCCCGACGGTCATCGCGCAGATCTTCGCCGGCAAGCTCACCAAGTGGAACGACCCGGCGATCGCCGCGGCGAACTCCGGCGTCACGCTGCCGGCCACCACGATCACGACGTTCCACCGCTCGAAGGACTCGGGCACGACGGACAACCTCGCCAAGTTCCTCGGCGCGGCCGCCTCTGCCGACTGGACCTTCGGCGCCGGCAAGGCGTGGAAGGCTCCCGGCGGCCAGGGCGCACCCGACTCGGCCGGCATCGTCTCGGCGGTGAACGGCACGGACGGTGCGGTCAGCTACGTCGACAACCCGGACGCCAAGAAGAACAACCTCAAGGCAGCCTCGATCGACTTCGGCTCCGGACCGGTCGCCATCACCGACGCCTCCGTCGGCAAGGCCGTCGCCGCCGCCGAGAAGACCGGCTCGGGTGACGACATCAAGCTCTCGCTCAAGTACGACCTCAAGGACGCCGGTGCGTACCCGCTCGCGCTCGTGACCTACGAGATCACCTGCGCGAAGGGCCTCCCGGCCGACCAGGCCAAGGTCGTCAAGGGCTTCCTGGGATGGGTCGCCAGCGACGAGGGCCAGGCCAAGCTCAGCCCGATCGGGTACTCGCCGATCCCGGCAGAGGTGCTGACCGACGTGCGCAAGAGCATCGCCGCGATCAGCTAGCGGATCAGCGCGGGCCCCGGCACTCACTCGCCGGGGCCCGCACCCGCATCCCCACCGACCGGCGAGGACGCCATGACCGAGAACCCACCCAGCCCGGGCGCCACGATCGGCGCCGCGGGCTCAGCCCATGTCGGGGCCTCGACGCTCAGCGGCGGCCCCTCCCTCATCTCCGGCGCGTCCGTCCGCCGCGGCGACCGCGTGTTCCGCGGGCTCTCCGTCGCCGCCAGCGCCTCGGTGCTCGCGATCATGGCCGCGATCGCCGCGTTCCTCGTCTCCGAGGCCATTCCGGCCTTAGCGAAGAACGATGCGAACTTCCTCACCGAGACCAAGTGGTTCCCGGATCCGTCGACGCCCGGCGGGCCGGTCATCTTCGGGATCGCCTCGCTGGCGATCGACACCCTGGTCTCCAGCCTGGTCGCGATGGCCGTCGCCGTGCCGGTTGCCATCGGGATCGCCCTGTTCACCGCCTACTACGCCCCCCGCCGGCTCGCCCGCCCGCTGGCGTACCTGGTCGACCTGCTCGCGGCCGTCCCCTCGATCGTCTACGGCCTGTGGGGCTTCTTCTTCTTCAAGAACCACCTCGGCGGACTGGTCCTCTGGCTCGACCGCTGGTTCGGCTGGACCGGGCTGTTCCACTATCGGCCGTCCGCGCTGCCGGGCAACCAGTCCCTGTTCACGGCCGGACTAGTGCTCGCGATCATGATCCTGCCGATCATCTCGGCGATCAGCCGTGAGGTGTTCGTGCAGGTGCCCAGGCAGAACATCGAGGCCGCGCTGGCGCTCGGCGCGACCCGCTGGGAGATGGTCCGGATCTCGGTGCTGCCGTTCGGCCGGGCCGGGGTGACCAGCGCGTCGATCCTCGGGCTCGGGCGCGCGCTGGGCGAGACGCTCGCGGTCGCGCTGATCCTCACCCAGGTCTACGACATCAACCTGCACATCACGGAGAACGGCGGCATCACGTTCGCCTCGAACATCGCGCTCAAGATCGGCGAGGCCGAGAACACCGGTACCGGCGCGCTGATCGCCTCCGGACTGGTGCTGTTCGTCATCACCCTCGCCGTGAACTCGGTCGCCCAGCTCCTGATCCGCCGCAGCAACGTGGAGGCGTGATGGCCACCCTGACCTCCCCGGATCTCACGCCGGTGGCCGCCGCGCTGCGCGGCCAGAAGCTGCCCAGGTGGGCGCCGGCCGCGCTCGCCGCGCTCGGAGTCGTGCTCGGGATCGGCGCCTCGTACGGCCTGTACGGCGAGCTGCGCACCGCGAACGCCGTGGTGCTCTCGGCGGTGCTGTACTCGGCGGTGCAGACCGCGGCGAGCTTCGCGGTCGAGGGCCGCCGCCAGGCCGTCGACCGGCTGTTCACGACGTTCGTGTACACGGCGTTCCTGCTGGCCGCGCTGCCGCTCGTACTGATCCTCTGGTACACGATCCAGCGCGGGTACCACGTCATCTCGGGCACGTTCCTCGGCAGCTCGATGTTCCTGGTCAACCCCGACAACGCCGGCGGCGGCATCTATCACGCCATCGCCGGGACCCTCCAGCAGACGCTGCTCAGCGCCCTGGTCGCCGTGCCGCTCGGCGTGCTCACCGCGCTGTACCTCGTCGAATACGGCGGCCGGACCCGGTTCGGGCGGCTCGTGAGCTTCTTCGTGGACGTCATGACCGGCGTCCCGTCGATCGTCGCCGGAATCTTCGTGTACGCGGCCTGGCTGATCGCGCTCGGCTTTCAGAAGTCCGGGCTGGCCGGTGCGCTCGCGCTGGCGATCCTCATGTTGCCGATCGTCGTGCGGGCCACCGAGGAGATGCTCAAGCTGGTCCCGGCCGACCTGCGGGAGGCCTCGTACGCGCTGGGCGTGCCGAAGTGGCGGACGATCCTCAAGGTCGTGCTGCCCACCGCGCTTCCCGGCATCGTCACCGGCGTGATGCTCGGCGTCGCCAGGGTCATGGGCGAGACGGCGCCGCTGATCCTGCTGGTCGGCACCAACCCGAAGATCAACCTCAACCCGTTCAGCTTCTCCCAGGTGTCGGCGAACCCGCAGACCGCGCTGCCGACCTACATCTGGGACTCGTTCCAGCAGGCCGCTGGCAACCCGACGCACCCCGCCGCCCAGCGTGCCTGGGGGGCCGCGCTCGTGCTGATCGCGCTGATCATGCTGCTCAACCTCGTCGCCCGCACGATCGCCCGCTTCGCCCGCGCCCGCGGCTGAACCCGGCCCCGACCCGCAGAAAGACGGATCCCCATGGCCAAGAGCATCGACGTCTCGGACCTGAACATCTACTACGGCAGTTTCCTCGCGGTCGAGGGCGTCTCCATGTTCATCGAGCCCAAGAGCGTCACGGCGTTCATCGGGCCGTCCGGCTGCGGCAAGTCGACCGTCCTGCGCACCCTCAACCGCATGCACGAGGTCATCCCCGGCGCGCGGGTCCAGGGCAAGGTGCTGCTCGACGGCGAAGACATCTACGGATCGGCGGTCGACCCGGTCAACGTCCGCCGGACGATTGGCATGGTCTTCCAGCGCCCGAACCCGTTCCCCACGATGTCGATCTACGACAACGTGGTCGCCGGGCTGCGACTCGCCGGGCGCCAGCCGCGGGCCAAGCTCGACGCGATCGTGGAGAAGGCCCTGCGGGGAGCGAACCTGTGGAACGAGGTCAAGGACCGGCTGAAGAAGCCGGGGGCGAGCCTTTCCGGTGGGCAGCAGCAGCGGCTGTGCATCGCGCGAGCGATCGCCGTCGAGCCGCAGGTGCTGCTCATGGACGAGCCCTGCTCGGCGCTCGACCCGATCTCGACCCTCGCCATCGAGGACCTGATCCAGGATCTCAAGGGCAAGTACACGATCGTCATCGTCACGCACAACATGCAGCAGGCCGCCCGGGTCAGCGACCGGACCGGCTTCTTCAACCTCTCCGCGGTCGGCAAGCCCGGGCGCCTCGTCGAGATGGACGACACCCAGCGGATCTTCTCCAACCCCACCGACAAGCGCACCGAGGACTACATCACCGGCCGCTTCGGCTGACCCCCGCCCCCATCGGCGAAGTGCGGCAACTCCGGCCGGTCCAGGCCGGTCGCGGTTACCGCACTTCGCGCATGTTGGCGGGGGCGGTCAGAAGAAGAGGTTCAGGATCAGGTACGCGAGGACCGCGAACAGCCCCGCCGCCGGGAAGGTCAGCACCCAGGCCGTGACGATGTTGCCCGCCACGCCCCAGCGGACCGCCGACAGCCGCCGGGTCGCGCCCACGCCCATGATCGCCGAGGTGATCGTGTGGGTGGTCGAGATCGGTGCCTCGAAGCCGATCGCCGCCACGTACAGCACCAGGGCCGCCGTCGACTCGGCCGCGAACCCCTGGGGCGGATCCAGCTCGATGACCTTGCGGCCGAGTGTGCGCATGATCCGCCAGCCACCGGCGTAGGTGCCGGCGGCGAGCACGGCCGCGGTCAGGAAGTAGACCCACAGCGGGATCGGTGCGTCCTTGGGCTGGTACCCGCCCACGACGAGCGCGAGAACGACGATCCCCATCGTCTTGGCCGCGTCCTGCACGCCGTGGCCGATCGCCATGGCCGCCGCCGAGCACGTCTGCGCGTGCCGGAACCCGCGGCTGAGCTTGCCGGGGTTCTTGTGCCGGAAGATCCAGTAGATCGCGAGCATCACCAGGTAGCCGAGGATGAACCCGACGATCGGCGAGATCACCATCGGGATCAGGACCTTGCCGATCACGCCGTGCCACAGCACCTGGGCGCTCGCGGCCAGCGCGGCGCCGACCATTCCGCCGCTCAGGGCGTGCGACGACGAGGACGGCAGCCCGAAATACCAGGTGATCAAGTTCCAGGCGATCGCCCCGACCAGCGCGGCCGCGACGACGACCAGGCTGTCGTGGCCGGCGGGCAGCGCGATGATGCCCTTGCCGACCGTGCTGGCGACCTTCGCGCCCAGGAACGATCCGATGAGGTTTCCGGCCGCGGCGAGGACCAGCGCGGCCCGCGGGGTCAGCGCGCGGGTCGACACGGACGTCGCGATCGCGTTCGCGGCGTCGTGGAACCCGTTCGTGTAGTTGAAGCCCATCGCCAGGCCGATCACGGCGATGATGCCCAGGAGCTGGACCGACACCGGTCAGGACTCCTTGACGACGATCGTCTCGACGGTGTTCGCCACGTGCTCGAACGCGTCGACGGCGGCCTCCAGCTCGTCGGCGACCTCCTTGAGCTTGAGGACCGTGAGCGCGTCGTACTCGCCGGAGAACAGCCGGACCAGCAGCATGCGGTAGGCGCGATCGCCCTCGTTCTCGAGGCGGTTGACCTCGATCCAGTAGTCCTCGAGCTCCTTCATGGCCTTGAGCCGCGGCATGGCTTCCGCCGTGACCGCGGCGCAGGCCTTGATAACCTCGATCAGCTCGTGCATCTCGCGCGGCAGCGAGGGGAGCTGGCTCAAGCCGTAGAGGTAGACCAGGTTGCCGACGGCTTCCATGTGGTCCATGACGTCGTCGAGCGTGGATCCGAGCCGGTAGATGTCGACCCGGTCGAACGGGGTCACGAACGTCGAGTTGAGCTTGCGGAGCATCTCGTGGGTGACGTCGTCGTTCGCGTGCTCGGTCTCGACGAGCTGGTCGGAGATCGCCTGGTAGTCCGGCGTGGCCTCGCTCAGCTGGCCGAGGATCTCCGCCCCGCGCACCAGGTTGACTGCCGCCTCGCTGAAGAAGGCGTAGAAGGCGTCCTCGGTGGGACGGAAGTTGATACGCACGGTTAACCTCGAGGGCCTGGGGGGTGTCGAACGAATGCTAGGGAACGACCGCAACGGCAGCGACACCGACACTGCGGATAACACAGTGTCATCGATGGACGGCGCTCCGGGCACGCTCGCCGCTACCAACCGGTGGCGCTGGGTATTCGCCCTGGCCGTAGCCGTGAGCGTGGTGGTCCTGTTCATGCCCGGCAGCCACGTGCCCCACGCGCCGAACGGCGTCGACAAGGTCGTCCACTGCACCCTATTCCTGACACTGTGCGTGACCGGGCTGTTCGCCGGGTCCCGGGCGCGGTGGCTCGTGCCGATCCTGCTGGCGTACGCGGTGGCCTCGGAGTTCATCCAGACCGTGCCGATCCTCCAGCGGGACTTCAGCGTCTGGGACATCGCGGCGGACTGGGCCGGGGTCCTGCTCGGCGCCCTCGCGCTGGTCTGGGCCCGGCGCGGGCGGTCCGCGTGAGCGAGCAAACCGGCAAGCACAGTGCGACCGGGTCAGGCCGGCTAGAGCGAAGCGAGGGCCGTGCGTGAGCGTCGTCGCGGCGGTGAGCAGGAGCTCGGCGTACACGTTCACCAAGCCGAACGCGGGTGCGATCACGCTGGTCGCAGGGCTCGGAGTCGAGGGGGACGTGCACGCCGGCGTGACCGTCAAGCACCGCAGCCGGGTCCGCCGGGATCCGGCCCAGCCGAACCTGCGGCAGGTCCACCTCATGCACGCCGAACTGCACGACGAGCTGACCGAGGCCGGGTACCCGGTGTCCGCAGGCCAGCTCGGCGAGAACGTGACGACCCGGGGCATCGGCCTGCTTGGCCTCCCCCGCGGCACGCGCCTGCACCTCGGGGCGGCCGCCGTGGTCGAGGTCACGGGGCTGCGGAATCCCTGCCTGCAGATCGACCGGTTCTCCCCCGGGATGCTCAAGCTCGTCGCGGGGCGCGGTGAGGACGGCTCGCTGATCCTGCGGGCCGGGATCATGGCCGTCGTGCTCACCGGGGGCGTTGTGGAGCCGGGCGACGAGATCCGGGCCGTCCTGCCCGCGGGTTCGCACGAGCCACTGGCCGTGGTCTGACGGTCCGCCTGGGATCCGCGGTGAGCGCCGCGGCCACCCTCACGGTGACGTGACCGTCCGGCTCAGGCGTGGTGGACCGACGTGACCCGGTACAGGTGCGGCTCGAAGGACTCGGCGAGCTTGGCGGCGACTGCCATGTGCTCGCGGGCGCGCTCGTCGGCGAGCATGGCGTGGAAGTCCGCCGGGGTGGCCCACTGCGCGTAGTTCACGACCCGGGTGCCGTCGTCGCTCACGTGGATGTTGGCCGAGACGAATCCCGGTAGGTGCCGCATGACCTGCTCGGTCGCCTCGGTGAGCAGATCCGCGAGCGCCCGCTGATTCTCCGGATCGACGGTGAACACATTCACCAGCGTCGCCACCGCGGCATCGGTACTGATCGTGGTCATACCTCAGTCTCGGCCAGCCCAACGTTGGCCGCACCCGCAGAACGCCGCCCGCACCGGTCACCCGGCGCGGGCGGCGGGCTGGTCAGCGAGCGACAACCGGATCGGCGATCTCCGCGTCCCACCGGATCGGCGAGGACACCCACCCGTTCTCGCTAACGCTGCGGACCTCCACGCTGTGCGATCCCGTCCGCGAGAACGTCAGCGGCAGCGCCGCCGTACCGTCCGGGGCCGCCGTGACCTTCTGCTCGGCGCCGTAGTCGACGCTGTAGCGGTACTCGGTCACCGGGCTCGGCAGGCTGGCGCGCGGGGCGAGAGCCAGCGTGAAGGGGACGTTCAGTTCGGGATCCGGGCCGCTGACCGACGGTGCCGTGCTCGCCAGGAAGAGCTCGTACCGCGTCGCGTCGGACGGGGTGCCAGCCCGGTCGAACGATCGCGCGTAGAACCAGACCAGACCGGACCGGGGCGGGCTCACCGCGATCCTCGCCGCGCCACCCGGCCCGTCCGCGCGCACGACGTTCGGGTACGAGAAGATGTCAGGGCAGCTCGGGATGCCCTGGGCGCCAATGTCGCAGCCATGGACGGAAAAGTCCTGCTGCCACTCGTACTCATAGCCGACCACATCGTCGGCTCCGCCTGCAGTGAGGTCGAAGACGATCGGCTCGCCACCGGGCTGCATCCCGTCCTGGGGCGGGTAGTTCGGCGAGGTGACCCCGGGCGCATGGGCTGGGCGCGTGAAGTCGGTGTGGAAGTAGCACGTCGGCGACCAGCCGGACTCGTCCGTGCCGTCGTTCGCCTTCGTGTGCCATGCGTAGGTCGTGGCGTCCGCGAGCGTGCCCTCACGAACCGTCACGCCGTCCTCGACATTCGGGGAGATCCAGTCCTGCTGCAGGTGGGTCGCTTGATCGGGGTGGTCGACCGGCCAGATGTCGAACTCGGCGGTCACCCTGTCCGACATGTCGGCGTCGTTGTAGATGGCTTCGAGTACCGGCATTGGGTTGGCGAGGTACGGCGCGGTCTCGATCGTCGAGCACGGGCGATAGCCGTTGAACAGCTGCGTCGGCGCTTCCGGAACCGTGTTGTAGACCACGTAGACGTTCATGCCTGGGTCGGCCTCGATGGTTCGCCCCAGAGACACGTTGTGCTCGGTCGCGCCCGACAGGCGTAGCTCTACGGCAAGCTCGTGACCACCGGCCGCCAGCACCTGCTGCGCTTGGGCGGTGACATCGAGCTGGAAGTAGCCAGAGCACAGTCTGCTCGCGCCGATCGTGCCGAGCTTCGTCAATTCCTTGGGTGGGTGCGCCCATGTCGGCTTGGCAGAATGTGCGGTCGCCCAGACCTCGATCGAGCGCCGCTCGCACTTCTCCCACGACGAATCCGTGAAGCCGAGGTTGAACGCACTGACGTGCTTCCCGGAAAAGCCGCTGATGTCGAAGCTGCCGTATGCCCGCGAGGTGTGGGCCCGATTCTGCTTGTCGTGCCAGGACCCGAGCGGCACCGCGTCGCTGGCGGCGATCTTGTGGCTGGTCAAGGGCTTCAGCGAATCCGTGTAGGTCCACGACATGCGGTTGGCGCTGCCCACCGTGGTTCCCGCGGAGGCAGGCGCGGCGGTGGCCACGGCGACCACGCCAGCGGCGAACAGAGCTAACACGGCCACGGTCACCCGGCCAGGTCCTAATCGGATCAAGGCAAATCCTCCCCGTACGCCCCGGATGACCCAGAGCCCGCGGCAGAGTAGCAACGGCCGCCGGGGAAGGCTGTCGGCTAGACGACAGGTCCGGCCGATCGGATCGCGGCAGCGCGGCAGGTGAGGGACCGGCGGAGGTCGTCGGTGGCGTCGTCGGTGATCCGGCGGAAGACCGGATCGAGGTCGTCGCGCGCCAGCATCTGGTGGGCCAGGTCGAGGGTCCGGGGAGTCACGGCGTACCGCGGATACGCCGCCCTGGCGATCTGCGCGACCGCGCTCGGACCCTGGCGCTCGGCCAGGGCGGGCAGCTCGGCGAAGTAGCGCTCGACGTACGGATCCGTCACAGCGGCTTGCTCCGGGTGCCAGAAGCCCGCCGCGGTGGCCGCCGTGAGCCGCACCGAGGGGCTGCCGCCCTTCGCGACCAGCGACCAGGCGCGCTTCTTGGCCGCGGGCGTGCCGATCGCCGCCCGGCACATCGCCGCGTGCTCGGTGCCCTGCGCACTCGGATCCCGGGCCAGCTCGGCGCGGATCTCGGGCTCGCCCGACGAGCCGAGGACCACCAGCCGGTAGAGCAGAGACCAGCGCAGATCCGTGTCGACGGCGAGGCCGCCGGGCACGTCGAGGCCGTCGAGCCACCCGGCGAGTAC
>JAOPVE010000250.1 GCA_025963185.1 Actinomycetes bacterium | reverse complement strand
CGCGTGGATCGTTGCCCACTCGGGGCCAGTGTCTCCGCCGCGGGGGCCCGCGCGCGTGGTCCTCGCCGCGCTCGCGGAGCCGTTCCTGGTCATCGGCGGCGTGCTGGCCGTCGCGGCGATCGCGCTGGTCGTGGCACGGACCCGGGTGAGCTGGCTGCGCGGGATCACGGCGGCGCTCGTCCTCGCGGCCATCACCGGCACCGGACTGGCACCGTCCGCGGACCGGCTCGCTAACACCGTCCAGGCGCTCGATCGGGCCTGGCGGGCCGTCGTGACGCTGCGCCCCGGTGAGCGCGACATCCCGTCCGGGGGCATCGCCGCCGCCCGGTGGCTGCGCGGGCACTCCCGGCCGGACCAGGTCGTCGCCACCAACACCCACTGCCGCCGCGTCTTCAGGGACACCTGCGACAACCGTCACTTCTGGATCGCCGGGTTCACCGAGCGCCGCGTCCTGGTCGAGAGCTGGGGCTACACCCGGCCCATCTACGACGAGGCCTGGTCGGGCCGGGGACCGTTCTTCCGCCTCCCGTACTGGGACCAGCGGCGGCTCGCCGAGAACGACGGGATCTTCCGCTCGCCGTCGAGGTCCGCCGCGGATCTGCTGCGCCGCCGGTACGGCGTGCGCTGGCTGCTCGTGGATCGCCGGTACGACCGGCCGTCACCGAAGCTGGGCGAGGTGGCTGCCCTGCGGTATTCCAACGGCGACGCCGCGGTCTACGAACTGCCGCACTGAGCGTGCCCGAGGGGCTCACTTTGTGGGGATTTCATTGACTGTTCACGATCGAGCTCGCATGCTCAGCGTGTTCGCATCCGCCGATCGCCGCGTCCCCACACGCAACCCCCACCCGCGGTCGGCGAATGGCCTCTTCGACCTCCCAGTGCGAAGGAGTGTCTCCCCATGTTTCCTCGACCCCACAATGCCTTACGGCGACCCCGGCTCCGGCGCCTCAGTTACGTGGCCGCGGTCCTGCTGGGACTTGCCAGCCTCGCCCTCGCCGCACCCGCGGCCCACGCGGCGATCACCGGCGCCACCCTGCTGAACAAGCTCGCGAGCCGCTGTATGAACGCCCCGAGCAGCGCGGACGGCACCCGCGTCACGATCGCGGACTGCAACGGGTCCGCGAACCAGAAGTTCACCTCGACGGCCGCCAGCGAGATCACGGTGACGGTCAGCGGCGTGGTCAAGTGCCTCGACGCGAACGGCGGCGCGACCGGCAACGGCACCCACATCATCCTGTGGCCCTGCCACGGCGGCGCGGACCAGAAGTTCACCCTCAGCGCCGCCAACTCGGTCACCAACACCAAGTCCGGCCGGTGCCTGGACGTCTACGGCAGCGCGACGGCCGCGGGCACCGAGGTCGTGCTCTGGGACTGCAAGACCGGCGGCAACGGCAGCCAGACCTGGACCCCGAACGGCACCCCGACGACTCCCCCGCCCCCGCCGCCCGGCACGTTTGTCGTGAGCTCGGCCCAGTTCAACTCGATGTTCCCGAGCCGGATCGCGTTCTACACCTACGCCGGGCTGACCGACGCCATGAAGAAGTACCCCGCGTTCGCCAACACCGGCAGCGACACCGTGAAGAAGCAGGAGGCCGCGGCGTTCCTGGCGAACATCAGCCACGAGTCGGGCGGGCTGGTCTACGTCGAGGAGACGAACCAGGCGAACTGGCCGGTCTACTGTGACATGTCCCAGCCGTACGGGTGCCCGGCCGGCCAGTCGGCCTACCACGGCCGCGGGCCGATCCAGCTGAGCTGGAACTTCAACTACTACGCGGCCGGGAACGCTCTCGGGATCGACCTGCTGCACAGCCCTGACCTGGTGAAGACCAACGGGTCGATCGCCTGGCAGACGGCGCTCTGGTACTGGATGACCCAGAAGGGACCGGGCACGATGACGGCGCACGCCGCCATGACCAACAACGCCGGGTTCGGCCAGACGATCTGGGCCATCAACGGATCCCTGGAGTGCAACGGCCGCAACCCCGCACAGGTCGCGCACCGCGTCGCGCTGTACCAGCAGTTCTCGGGAGTCCTCGGCGTGAGCCCCGGCGGAAACCTGAGCTGCTGACCCGCACGTCACCCCCGGTGGCGGCCCCGATTGGCCGGGGCCGCCACCCGTAGCGGCACGCCCCGCAACCATCCATATTTCGGATGCGCGTTCGACTGTGTTCAAACGCTCGAAATGTTGGCATCGCTCGGGTTACGTTCCCTACCCCCACACGCAGTACCGGCTGGAACGAGGTCTCCCACCATGCCTATGAACAGACGTGCTCTGATCAAGTCCACGATCGCCGCCTCGGCCCTCGGGGCCACCGCGGACCCGGCACTGTTCGCGACCGCGGCCCAGGCCGCCACGGACGGCACCTGGACGCTGGAGAACGACGTTCTGCGCGTCACCGTCTCGTTCACCTCCGGCAGTCTCCGGGTGACCAGCGTCTACAACAAGGACGCGGGCCAGGAGTACCAGACGGTCACGGCCGGACGGCGCCTGTTCCAGTACGACTTCAACGGATCCCGCTCGGTCGCGGCCGACGACGGCGGCTGGACCCTCGGCGCGGCCAGCACCGGATCGCTCGTCATGCACTCCGCCGACGGCGACCAGACGATCGGCCAGCAGGTACGGATCCCGATCACCAGGACCACCCCGGCCCCGGTCACGGTCACGGCGGTGTTCGAGCTGTACAGCGGACGCTCCGGGCTGCGGTTCTACACACTGATCCGCAACGACGACACCAAGAACCAGCTCACCGTGCTCACGTCGATCGCGTTCGCGATGGGCTTCGCGCAGTCCGCCCACACGCTGAACTACGTCACGGCGGCCCGCTGGAAGAGCACCAAGGCCGCGCTCGCGCCCGTGCCGGCCGACACCTCGTCGGCCGGCAAGAAGGCCGAGATGCCGAAGAAGGTCGTCAACGTGTACGACTCCGGTCACGGCTGGAGCGTGAGCCCGGAGATGAACTGGAAGACCCAGCACGGCAAGGGCAGCAGCGACTACCTGCGGCCGCCGTTCGCCGCGCTCAACGTGTGGTCGGGCATCGACCACGTGCAGGTGATCAGCAACCCGCTCGCGCTCCAGCTCGTGCTCTTCCCCAAGGAGGAGTTCGAGTACCTGTCGGTGAACCTGACCGTGTTCCGCGGCGGCGCGACCGAGGGCAAGATGGCCGATGCCGAGCACTTCCGCAAGCGCTTCCGCTACAACAACGTCACCACGCTGTTCAACACGAACGACTGGGAGTGGCGCGGCGCCGCGGGCCGGACCCTGCCCACCGACTACTACTACAAGACCGTGATCCCGCAGGCCACCGCCGCCGGCCTCGACATGGTGATGCTCGACGACCTGTGGAACACCAGCCGGGACTCGACCACGGTCGCGAACTCGCTCAAGGCCGCGGTCCGGAGCATGACCGAACTCGGATCCACGCTCACCAGCAAGGGGTTGCTGTTCGGGGTCTGGTTCTCGCTCACCGGCGCCGGGGCCAACGCCGGGCTGGACCTCGCCGATCCGGCCAGCCAGTCGACGAAGCGGGCCCAGATCGAGTCGATGATCGGCAGCTACCACATCAGCCACCAGATGATCGACCTGACCGAGTTCTGGCAGAACGAGACGGCGACCACGTACTCGCACGCCAGCGACAACGTCTACCGCAAGGCCGTGCTGACCCGGCGCATGCTCAGCGCGCTGGTCGAGAAGTACCCGTCCTTCCGGCCGAAGCTCACCTCCGAGGTGGACATCTTCCCGACCCAGGCGGACCGGACCAACGGCCTCATGCACATCCCCTACAACGGCTGGACGACGTCCGTCGCCGGGATCACCGGGGAGACGCTCTCGCTCCAGTCGGCGCTCGTCCTGTGGGGTCACCTGCCGATGGAAGCGACCTACATGAACGCCGGCAACATGACCGGGAAGATGGAGGACTACTACTCGTACATGGCGGTCCGGAACGTCAAGTTCCCGCACGATCCGGGGAACACCTCGTACTGGCCCGACAAGGCCGTGACCCTGATGGGCACGTTCAACAAGTGGCGCAAGTCCCCGCGGGTCACCGCGCTCACCGACGAACTGTTCCGCCCGGTCTACCTCGGCACCAACTGGGAGACGGCCGACTGGAACCTCACCAGCGGACCGTACGTGTGGATGTACACCGACCAGGCCCACAGCCGCGCCCTGGTCATCGCCACCGGCGCCGGCGGATCCGCGACCAGCGTCAACGCGAACCTGCGGTGGCTCGACGCGGCCTCGACCTACCACGTCTCGGACATCACCCTGGACGACAACGGATCGCACAGCTACGCCTACAAGGGCGCCTTCACCGGCAACGCACTGCGCAGCCCGGGGCTGACGGTCAACCTCAAGACCAACACCTCGCGCGGAAAGGCGTTCTGGATCGAGCGCGCGGCGGCCAGCGGAGCCCAGGTGGTCTACGCCGACGAGAAGATCACCTCGTGGACCGCAACCGCGTCCGGCAGTGATCTGAAGGTCCACCTGGTAGGCACACCGAGCGCCACGGTCACGTTCATCGTGGGAAATTCGGGATCCAATGCCGGTCAGGTGAAGTCCGTCGCCCTGAGTTCGTCGGGAACCGCGGACGTTGTCGTCACGGCGGCGAGTCTGCTGCCCCCGAAGTAGCCCCGAACGGCCGGCCGCGGTGCGAATACCGCGGTCGGCCTTCGTCCCTTTTGGGCCGTCTTTAGGCCGCCTCTTGCGGGTGCTTTTGTGGGGCCGGAACGGCGATCCGTAAATTGGGTGGGATCTTTTCGTGCTCTCCCCTACTGTTGCGTCTTGTCCAGCAACACCTCTGATCGAGGAGCCTTTCGATGACCTGGCAATCGGCGAACTCCTGGCAGCGCGGCGTGCTGCTCGGTGGCTCGGCGCTGCTGGCGTCGTCCGAATCGCGCGGTTATCTGCTCTGGCGCCGCGGCTGACGCGACTTCCCGTCGCACGCCGCGCCGCCCTCCCAGCCGGGATCGGGCGGCTTTTTGTTTCCCTGCGGGCGTAGCTCAATTTGGTAGAGCAGCGGCTTCCAACACCGTGTGTTGCGGGTTCAATTCCTGCCGCCCGTGCGTTTCCCCGGCATACCCGGAAAGAGATATGGACCAGCCCTCGTGGCCCAACAGGCAGAGGCACCAGGCCGAGATCCTGGACGGTGCGCGTTCGAATCGCGCCGAGGGCACGCTTTACCGCTACTCGCCCGGGTAGCCCAACGGCAGAGGCAGCCGGTTCAGGACCGGCACAGTGCGCGTTCGAATCGCGCTCCGGGTACGCACGACAGGCACCACAGCGCGCGTTCGGCTATGGGTAGGCTCCTTGGCTTTCATCCAGGGGGAACGGGTTCGAGTCCCGTACGCGCGGCTCTGCGTCAGCGCCGGAGTGGGAGAGCCGGGCCCGGCTGTAACCCGGGTGCCTTCGGGCTGAGGGGGTTCGAATCCCTCGTGACGCACTCTCAACTCACCATCAGTGGGATCTGCGGGCTGGTACTCGCGAGGTGATCGGTGTCGGCCGGGATCACGACCCGGTACGTCGCCGTTCCGCGGCTGGCCGGCCGCACGGTGAACAGGTAGGTGCCCGAGGCCGGCACGGTGCCCGCCACCGCCGTGACCCAGGTCGTACCGGAGAGCCGCTGGAGCTGGATCGGCTTCCCGGTCTTCACCGGCGTGACGGATCCGGTGATCTTCACGGCCGATCCGGCGGTCACCGAGGCCGGCGCGGCGGATCCGGTGACCAGCGCCCGGACGCCCAGGCTGGTCACCGCCGAGGTAACGGGCCCCGCGCCCGGTCCGCCCCGGTACTGCCAGCGGTACTCGGTGTATGCCGACGGGGTCTGCGGGGCGGTCGCCAGGCCCTGGGCGTCGGCGGTCACCGTGGTCACGTCGCCCCAGGGCTTGTTGTAGCCGTGGGACTGGAGCGTGACGGGCGCACCGGCGAGCGCGCCACCCGCCTTCACGGAGACGGGGACCACGGATCCGGCGGTGATGGATCCCGGGACGCCTGACATCGTGAGAGTGGATCCGCGTAGGACGACGTCCGTGGGCTTGCTGAGCAGGCCGGTGCGGTCTCTGGCCCAGAGCCGGAACGTGTACGTCGTGCCTGGCGCGAGTACCGGGGTCCGGACCGACGACGTGGTTCCGTTGTAGACCGCCGTACCCGAGGTGGGGGTCGCCGGTGGCGTTGTGCCCGTCGCCATCCGGACCGGCTGGACGTCCAGGTCGCTGATCGGCGCCGGATCCCAGGCGAGCGTGGCGGTCCCGTCGCGGGATCCGGTCACGGTGAACCCGGTGAGCGGCGGCGGAGCGGTGTTCAGCGTCCGGAACGTCGTCGTGAACGGTGTCGTGTTCACGCTGCCGGCGGCGTCGCGGACCGCGCCCACGGCGATCCGGTACGGGGTGTTGTCGGCCAGCGGGGACTTCGGGGTCAGCGTGACAGCCCTGGCCGCCGGATCGTAGGCAGCCGTGGCGTCGACGGGTTCGCCGTTGGTTCCCCGCAGCAGCCGGACCGTGGACGCGTCGACCGACGCCGGATCCAGTTCCCGCGCGAACGTCACCGAGGGTGCAACCGACTGCGCCTGCCCCGTCGAGAAGTCCGCCGGCGCCACATCCCGGATCCACTCCTGCTCGCCACCGGGCACGAGCGCGGGAGAGGGAACCCCGTAGCCGGCGACCTCCAGCTCGTAGGTGCGGCTGTCGATCGCGCCGTTGAAGTTCCGGACCGCGATGTAGAACGTGCCGGGGCTCAGCTCGCCCTTGATGTTCTCCGTGGCGTCCACGCCGAGGCCGTCCGACCGGCCGAGGAGGTGCAGGTCCTGGTCGTAGAGCTCCAGGACCGGATCGGCGTTCTGGGCCCGCGTCGCGTCGGCCTTCGGACCGCGGACCGTCATCGTCATCGCCGAGGTCGTGGTCATGTCGAAGTGGTACCAGTCGACATCGCCCTCCGCGCCGAACGTGCCCAGCGTGACCGATCTCGCGAGCGTCGCCCGGGCGGGAACGTCGTTGGGCTCGCCCGGGCCCATCGCGGGCTGCGGGAACTCCGCGCCGTAGGAGCCGCCGACGGCACGAGCGGCGTCCACGATGCCGGCCCCGTAGTACGGATCGAGCCCACGCGGCCCGGCGTCCCGCGCTGTCGCCTTCAGTCGCGCGAGTACCTGCGCGGGGCTGAGCGACGGCAGCTTGGCGCGGACCAGCGCGGCGATGCCGGACACCAGCGGCGCCGCGAACGACGTCCCGGATCCCGTCGCGTAGTCCGTGCTCATGCCGCCGGACAGGTTCCAGTGCGGGAACGTGGAGGTGATGTCAAAGCCCGGCGCCGCCACGTCGACCCAGTCGCCGTAGCTGCTGAAGTCGGTGCGGGATCCGGTCCGGTCCGTCGCGCCGACGGCGAGCACCTCGGGGTAGGCCGCCGGGTACTGCGGCCTGTCGCTGCCCTCGTTGCCCGCGGCGACCACGACGAGCGCACCCTTGCCGGTCGCGTACTGGATCGCCGAGTGCAGCACCGGATCATCGGCGGGGCCGCCGAGGGACAGGTTGACGATCGTCGCGCCGTGGTCGGCGGCCCAGGTGATCCCGGTGGCGATGTCGGAGTCCACCGCTCCGCCGGACGCGGGGAACACCTTGACCGGCATGATCCGGCTGGCCCAGGCCGCCCCGGCGATGCCCCGCCCGTTGTTGGAGTGGGCGGCCGCGATCCCCGCGACCATGGTGCCGTGGCCCGCGTTGGTGTTCGACGGATTGTTCGGATCCGAGTCGGCGGGCGGAGTGCCGGGGCTCAGGACGTTGTA
>JAOPVE010000234.1 GCA_025963185.1 Actinomycetes bacterium | reverse complement strand
GCGCCGGTCCTGACCGGCCGCGGTTACCGCACTTCGGAGGGGTCGGAGGGCAGGTCAGCCGCCGGTGCGGATCGCGTCCATCGCGCGGCGGACGGCCTCGTGCTCGACGGTGATCCGGGCCAGCAGTTCGCCGGCCTCCTCCAGATCGGCGTTCTGCGCGGCGAGTTCGAGGATCTGGCAGGTCTCGGCCAGCGCGACCGCTCCGAGGTTCGCCGCCACCCCGCGGAACAGGTGCGCGGCCTTCGCCAGCGAGGAGGCGTCCGACCGCTCGATCGCCGCGGCGAGGTCGGCGAGAAAGGCCGGGGACCGGGTGAGGAACGACCCCACGAGCTGCTCGCGGACCGTCTCGGAACCGGGCGCGTCGCCGAGCAGCTCGCCGAACCGCGTCCGGATCGCCTGCGCCAGCTCGCGCTCCCGGCCCGCCGCACCCCCGTCGAGACCCCCGTCGGGACCCCCGGCTGCACCCACGCGCGGATCCTCAGCGGCCGCCCGGTCGCCGTCGGGTACCCACCGCCCCAGCGTCGCGGTCAGCTCGTCCATCCGGATCGGCTTGGTGACGTAGTCGTCCATGCCGACCGCGATACAGCGCTCGCGGTCGTCGGGCAGGGCGGCCGCGGTCATGGCGATCACCGGGACGTGTTCACCGGTCTGGGACTCGCGCCGCCGGATCTCGCCGGTGGCCTCGTACCCGTCCATGACCGGCATCTGGCAGTCCATGAGGACCGCCTGATAGCTGCGCCCGGCCAGCATCGTCAGCGCCTCGGCCCCGTGCGCGGCGACGTCGGCGGAGTACCCGAGGCGGCTCAGCATTTCGAGCGCCACGAGCTGGTTGATCTCGTTGTCTTCGTCGAGCAGCAGCCGCCCGTGCGCGAGCACCGGACCGGCGGCCGGGCGGTCGTCCGCGGCGGGGGCCGGCCCCAGGCCCTCGCGCTGCACGACCCGGCTCAGCGCCATCGCGAGCTGGGTGCGCTGGACGGGCTTGAGCAGGGTCACCGAGATGCCCGCCTCGGCGGCCTCGGCCGAGCTCACGCCGGTGCGCGAGGACAGCAGGACCACGGGCAGCGGCGGGATCCCGAGGTGGCCGCGGATCCGCCGGGCGAGTTCGAGCCCGTCCATCTCGGGCATCTCCAGGTCGATCAGCGCGAGGTCGTAAGGCTCGTCGCGGGTGGACCCGTCCCAGAGCCGTTCGAGGGCCTGTTCCCCCGAGGCGACCGCGTCGACGGTCATCTGCCAGGCGCCGAGCCGCTGGCGCAACATGAACCGGCTGGTCTCGTTGTCGTCCACGACGAGTACCCGCAGGCCCGCGAGGCTGCGCGCCGGTCCGGGCAGCGGCTTGGCCGCGGAGGTGTCCCGGTGCAGCGGCAGGACGCACCAGAACGTGCTGCCGGATCCGGGGGTACTGCGGAGCCCGATCTGCCCGCCCATGGCCGCCGTCAGCTCGCGGCAGATCGCGAGGCCCAGCCCGGTGCCGCCGAACCGGCGGGTCGTGGACGCGTCGGCCTGCGCGAACGGGTCGAAGAGCCGCTCGTGGTCCTCGGGCGGGATCCCGATGCCGGTGTCCGAGACCTCGAAGCGGATCTCGACCAGGTCTCCGGCCTCGCCGCCGCGGCCGGCCGTGGCCCGCACGACCACCTCGCCGTCGTCGGTGAACTTCACGGCGTTGGTGGCGAGGTTGAGCAGGATCTGGCGGATCCGCACCGGGTCGCCGCGCAGCGCGGTCGGGAGCTGCGGATCGAAGTACCCCACCAGCTCCAGGCCTTTGTGCCGGGCGGAGTCCGAGACGAGCTCGACCACCTCCTCGACGAGGACCTGCAGGTCGAACGAGGTGTCGTCGAGCACGAGCTTGCCGGCCTCGATCTTCGAGAAGTCGAGGATGTCGTTGATGACGGCGAGCAGCGCGTTGCCGGACGAGCGGATCCCCTCGGCGTACCGGCGCTGGGTGCCGTCGAGCGGACCGTCGAGCAGCAGCTCGGTGAGCCCGATGACGCCGTTCATGGGGGTCCGGATCTCGTGGCTCATCGTGGCCAGGAACTCGGACTTGAGCCGGGAGGCCTCCAGCGCCCGGTCCCGCGCGTCGGCGAGGTCCTTCTGGATCTGCTGGCGCTCGGCGATGTCCCGGACGAACGCGTTGAACGACACGTCCGAACCGGTCTGCACCTTCCACACGCCCAGCTCGACGGGGATCTCGTGGCCGTCCTTGTGCAGGGCGGGCACCTCGACCCGCTTGCCGAGGATCCGCGTCTCGCCGCCGCCGAGCACCCTCGCGAGCCCGCCGTAGTGGGCATCCCGGAGCCGGGCCGGGATGATCGTCTCGGCGAGCGGGAGCCCGAGCACCTCGTCCCTGGTCCAGCCGAACATGGTCTCGGCCTGGTGATTCCACTCGGCGATGGTCCCGCCGGAGTCGACCCCGACGAACGCGTCGCTGGCGGTGGCGATGATCGAGGCGATCTGCTCGCGCTGGGAGCGCATGGCCTCGGCGGCCCGCTTGGTCTCGGTGATGTCCCTGGCGATAGCCGAGGCGCCCACGATCTCGCCGGTGGGCCCGCGCATCGGCGAGATCGTCAGGGACACGTCGATGAGCTGCCCGTCCTTGCGCATCCGGACGGTCTCGTACTGGTTGATCGCGGCCCCGTCGAGCACCTCCGCCAGGAGCTGGCGCTGCTCGCCGGTCCGGGCCGGGGCGATGCCCGCGATCGGCAGGCCCATGATCTCGTCGGCGGTGTACCCGAACACGCGCTCGGCGCCGAGGTTCCAGCTCGTGACGGTCCCCTCGGGCGTGGTGGAGAAGATCGCGTCCGCGGACGAGTCGACCACCGCCGCGAGGCGCGCGTGGCCCTCCTCGACCAGCCGTTCGGTCGCCTCCATCGCCGCGGCGGCGGATCGCCGGTGCCGCCGGGACCATTGCCAGCCGACCGCCGCGCCGGCGAGGAGCAGGCTCAGCACGATCGCCGCGAGCAGCACGCCCTGGCGCAGGCCCCGGGCGGGCACGAGCGCGTCCCCGAGCGGAACCGCGCTGATGACCTTCCAGTGCAGGTCGCCGACCGGCGCGGTCGCCCAGACGGACTTCGCGCTGTCGTCGGGGCGGTCCACGAGGTCGGCCTCGGTGACGCCGGGACGGGGGGCGTTGCCGCCGTCGGCGATCCGGAGGTTGCGCTGGTCGACGATCCGCAGCCGGACCCGGTCGGTGGTGGCGTACTCGTCGACGAACGACTGGAACGCGGTGAGCGGGTAGGTGACGGCGAGCACTCCGAGGATCCGCTGGTCCCGGGTGCGCACCGCGACGCTGGCCGAGACGACGAACGGCCGGCCCGCGGCGGCGGACTGGTAGGCCTCGGAGACGTACGGCGTCCGCCGGTCGATCGCGCCCTGGTACCAGTCGCGCCGCCGGAAGGAGTTGCCGACCTGCGTCGAGCCCGGGTTGCTGGTGCGCAGCAGGATCCCGTCGGCGTTGGTGAGGAAGGCCCCGGTGATGGAGGTCTGGGAGTTCTTGAGCTGGGAGACGAGGTCGGCGACCCGGGTGGCGGTCGGGCCTGTCGAGCGCGGCCCGAACGACGGATCCGTGGCCAGCCGGAGCGCGACCCGGTCGGCGTAGGCGGCGACCAGCTCCGACAGGCCCTGCATCTGGGTGCTGACGTAGTTCGCGGTCAGGCTCGCGGTCGCCTGCATCCGGCGCTGGGCCAGTCCGCGGATGTTGCGCGTCTCGGCGGAGACGATGACGATCGAGCCGACGGCGACGAGCGCGATCCCGCAGACCACGGCGACGATGAGCAGCGCCGGGGTCCGTCGCTGCTCATCGGTTTGAACGGGCCCAAAAGGAACCACGCAGCCAATATAGGGCAATAGACTTAATCAACCCGAAATAGGACTGCCGCTCCGGCTGCCGGACCACCGGGAACACACGCGGTGCCGGGCCCGCGGACCCGGCACCGCGCTCGCCTACGGAAGGACCCAGCGCTGGTTGTCCTGGCCGGTGCCGCCGCTGCAGTCGTAGATCTGCAGCCTGGTGTAGTTCGCGGACGACTGGCCGGTGGCGTCCAGGCAGCGGCCGGACAGCGTGTTCCTGAGCTGCCCGTTCGCCCCGGTGGCCCATTGCTGGGCGGACGAGCCGTTGCACGTGTAGAGCTGCACCTTCGTGCCGTTCGCCGGGTTCGCGCCGGTCACGTCCATGCACTTGCCCTTGGCGCGGAGGGTGCCGTCGGTGCCGACCGTCCAGTTCTGCGATCCGGCGGGGGCGCTCGGCGTGCCCAGGCAGGTGTACAGCTGAACCGCCGTGCCGTCCGCCGAGGCGCCGTTGTTGAGGTCGATGCACTTGCCGCCGATCCCGGTGATCCGCCCGCTGCGGCCGGTGCCGCCGCCCGCCGATCCGCTGTAGACGCGCACGTAGTCGACCTGCATCGTCTGCGGGAAGGCGGTGCTGGCGTCGGGGTTGCCGGGCCAGGATCCGCCGACCGCCATGTTCAGGATCATGAAGAACGGGTGGTCGAACACCCACGGGTTGCCCCGGGTGTCGGCGGGACCGCGGGTCAGGTACGGGATGTTGTCGACGAACCAGGTGATCGACGTGGGCGACCACTCGACCGCGTACTGGTGGAACGCGTCGGCGAACGGCGAGCCCTGCGAGTACGGGCCGGTCACCGAGTTGCCGCCGGAGTAGCCGGGGCCGTGCAGGGATCCGTGCACGGTGTTCGGCTCTTTGCCGATGTTCTCCATGATGTCGAGCTCGCCGGACTGCGGCCAGCCGACCGAGCCGATGTTGTCGCCGAGCATCCAGAACGCCGGCCACATGCCCTGCCCGCGCGGGATCTTGATGCTGGCCTCGAAGCGCCCGTACTTCTGGGTGAACTTCCCGGATGTGAGCAACCGGGCCGAGGTGTACTTGCAGGTCCCGTACCAGCACGAATAGCCGCTGGCGTCGTCACTTCGGGCGGTCATCACGAGCTTGCCGTCGCCGCTCAGCGCCGCGTTGCGGGTGCTGTTGGTGTAGTACTCCAGTTCGGAGTTGCCGAAGCCGGACCCGCCGATGTCGCGGCCCCACTTGCTGCCGTCCGGCGCGGTTCCGGCCGTGCCGTCGAACTCGTCGTGCCAGGTCATGGTCCACGCCGCTGCCTGCGCGGCGGGAGTCCCGGACCGTTGCACCACCGGGACGGCGACGACGACGGCCGCCGTCGCTAACAGGGCTGTTCGCCAGAACCATCGCTGTGTGCGCATGCCTGACCTCATCGACGACCTCCATGCTCGTGGGGGGAGCAGCCATGGTCTATACCAATGGATTGGTCGCAGTCTGGGCCCGTTCGCCGGGCCGGTCAAGAGCCGTCCCGTAACCGGCTATTAATACGAAGCGGGCACAGGGTCCGGTGCGGGTGCCCGATCCATCTGCTTCCACGAGGGGAAGACGAACGGCGCGAGCGTCGCCACGAGGTACACCGCACCGCACAGGGCGAGCGCCGCGCCGAG
>JAOPVE010000218.1 GCA_025963185.1 Actinomycetes bacterium | reverse complement strand
GCCGCGCAGGTCCTCGACGAGTGCGAAGTCCGCCGGGATCGCTGTCCGGCTGCCGTCGGCCGAGTGGACGCGCGGGGTGCGGACCCCGATCCCGGCGAGGTGCTCGTGCGCCCGTGTGAACTCGGCGAGCCCCGAGGCGCCCGTGGATCCGCCGGGCCAGTAGTCCTCGTCGGGGTGCCAGAGGTAGAGGATCGCAGAGCGGGCGTCCCGGCACGTCAGGCGGTACACGCCCTTCTTCGAGCCGCCGCGCAGCCGGTCCACGCGGTCGGGCGCCTCGCCGAGTACCTCGCGGATCGCTGGGGCGAGGGGTCGCAGGTCCATTCAGCCAGGGTGGCCGGCGGTGGCCACCCTGGCGCGCGCTCAGGCCTTGGTGATCTCGCCGTTGCTGACCGTGACGGGGATCGCGGCGAGGGGGGCCGGTGCGGGGCCCTTCGCGACCGATCCGTCGGCGATCTTGTATTCACTGCCGTGGCACGGGCACTTGATCAGGCCGTTCTCGATGGTGCCGACCACGCAGCCCTGGTGCGTGCACACCGCCGTGAAGGCCTTGATCTGGCCGGCTGTCGGCTGGGTGATCACGATCTTGTCTGCCGTGAGGATCTTGCCGCCGCCGACCGGGATGTCACTGGTCTTGGCGAGCGCGGCCGCCCCACCGGGAGCAGGAGAGGCCGCGCCGGTGGTCGGGGCGGTCGACGCCGTGGATCCGGACGAAGACGACGTGTCGCTCTTCTTGCTACAGCCGGCGAGGGCGGTGGCGATCCCCACGCCGGCCGCGCTGCCGATCATCGCGCGCCTGGTCAGCTCGGTCATAGCGGTGTTCCCCTCGCTCGAAGTGCAGGTCAAGTGCCATCGTGCCGTCCGGGAGGGCAGAAGACACGCACTCCGGATCCGCAGGGCGGGGCTTGCGCGTGTCGCCCGCACGGGTCACCGGTGGCCTCACGCGTGGAAAGCTGCGCGAGTGGACACCGCGAGGCTGGAGCGGGCGCTCCGGGCGAATATGCGTGGCGACGTGGGGTTTGGCACCGCGGCGCGCGCCCTCTACGCGGCCGACGCCTCGAACTACCGTCACGTCCCGCTGGGTGTCGTCCAGCCCCGGACCGCGGCCGATGCGGCGGCTGCCGTGGCGATCTGCCGCGACCACCAGGTGGCCGTAACCCCTAGGGGCGGCGGCACGAGCGTGGCCGGGAACGCGATCGGCGAGGGGGTCGTCCTCGACACGTCCCGGTACCTCAACCGGGTCCTCAACCTGGATCCGGCGGCCCGCACCGCGGTGGTCGAGCCGGGGGTGGTGCTCGACACACTGCAACGCGCGGCGGCGCCGCACGGGCTGGTGTTCGGGCCGGATCCATCGACCCACAGCCGCTGCACCCTCGGCGGGATGATCGGCAACAACGCGTGCGGCGCGCACTCCGTGGTGTGGGGCACGACCTCGGACAACGTCGACGCGCTGGACGTGCTGCGCTACGACGGCACCCGCCTGTCGCTGCCCGGTTCGACTGCGCTGCCCGGTTCGGCTGCGCTGGCGAGCGACTTGCACCGGCTCGCCGACGAGAACCTGGCGCTGATCCGCCGGAGTCTGGGTCGTTTTCCCCGCCAGGTGTCCGGCTATCCGCTGCACGAACTGCTGCCCGAGAACGGCCGGAACCTGGCTCGCGCGCTGGTGGGCACCGAGGGGACGTGTGCGCTGGTGCTCGGGGCGACGGTCCGGCTCGCGGTGATGCCCGCGGCCCGCGTGCTGCTCGTGGCGGGATTCGCCGATGACAGCGACGCCGCCGAGGCCGCGCTCGCCGTCCTGCCGCACGGGCCCCTGACCGTCGAGGGGATCGACGCCGAGCTGGTCCAGTCACGATCCCGGCCCGGTTTGCCGCCCGGCGGGGCCTGGCTGTTCGTCGAGGTGGGCGGCGAGTCCCGATCCGACGCGCTGGCGAAGGCGAGACGCATCGCGGGCGAGCTGAAGTCCACGAGAATCCTCGAAGATCCACAAGAACAAAGAGCTTTGTGGCGGATCCGCGAGGAAGGCGCCGGAATCGCCACCCGGATGCCCGACGGAGCCGAGGCGTGGCCAGGCTGGGAGGACGCGGCCGTTCCCCCCGAGCGGCTCGCCCAGTACCTGCGCGAATTCCGCGAACTCAAGGATCGCCACGGTCTGCGCGGCGTCACCTACGGGCACTTCGGCGAGGGCTGCATCCACGTCCGCCTCAACTTCGACCTGCTCACCCCCGGCGGACGGGACCGCTTCCGCCACTTCACCGAGGAGGCCGCCGACCTCGTCGCCGCGCACGGCGGATCCTTCTCGGGCGAGCACGGGGACGGCCAGGCCCGCGCCGAGCTGCTGCCCCGCCTCTACGGCGACGAACTGGTGGCCCTGTTCGGCCGGTTCAAGGCGATCTGGGATCCGGAGAATGGCCTCAATCCCGGGGTGCTCGTGGATCCGCGCCCGATCGACGCCGACCTGCGCGTGGCCCGTCCGCCCCGCGAGCTGCTGACCCTGTTCGCCTACCCGCACGACGGCGGCGACTTCGCGCAGGCGACCCGCCGCTGCGTCGGGGTGGGGAAGTGCCGGAACACGTCCGGCGGGGTGATGTGCCCGAGTTTCCAGGCGACCGGCGAGGAGCAGCACTCCACTCGCGGGCGGGCCCGGCTGCTGTTCGAGCTGGCCAGGGGAGATCTGGTCACGGACGGCTGGCGGTCCACCGAGGTGCGCGAGGCGCTCGACCTCTGCCTGGCCTGCAAGGCGTGCCGCACCGAGTGCCCCGTCAATGTCGATATGGCGACTTACAAGGCCGAGTTCCTGCATC
The DNA here is from genome assembly GCA_025963185.1 of Actinomycetes bacterium. Lineage (GTDB taxonomy): Bacteria > Actinomycetota > Actinomycetes > Mycobacteriales > Cryptosporangiaceae > RYN-140. Next base: position 415 of record JAOPVE010000218.1, on the reverse strand, counting down.
ACCACTACCGCGGGCGGCTGCGGCCCCGGTCGCACTACGCGCTCGGTTACCTGCCGCTGTGGGCGCGCGCCGCCTCCGTCGCCCCGCGGCTCGTGAACAAGCTGACAAGCATCCAGCGGATCGCCGACGTGGGCAAACGAGTAGCCGGGGTCGCCCGCGAGCGATCCATTCCCCCATTCGCCGCCGCGTTCACCCGGAGCTTTCGCCCTCGCGCCTCCGGCCGCCCCCAGGTGGTGCTGTGGCCCGACACATTCACCAACTACTTCACTCCCCGTGTCGGGCAGGCAGCTGCTCGGGTGCTCGCCGATGCGGGCTTCGACGTGGTGCTGCCCCGTGGATCCGTCTGCTGCGGGCTCACCTGGATCTCCACCGGCCAGCTCGGGATCGCCCGCCGGGTGGCCCGCCGGTCCCTCGC
>JAOPVE010000195.1 GCA_025963185.1 Actinomycetes bacterium | reverse complement strand
CGGTAACTCCGACCGGCCCTGACCGGCCGGAGTTACCGCACTTCCGGAAGAGAACGGGCGGGGGCTCGGCCGGGAGGGTCAGCGCCAGTCGGTGAGGGTTACCGAGCGTTCGCGGTCGACGAGGAGTTCGCGGCGGAGGCGGTCGCGGACCCGGTCGTAGAGCTGGGTGGCGAGGGCGTCGAGGTGCTCGGGCGAGTGCTCGGGGGTCTCCGCGTCGGCCTCGATGACCTCGGCGTCCAGCCCGTCCATGGCGTCGGTCTCCAGCGGCTCCCCGTCCTCGGCGAGCGGGACCGGGTGCATCCCGCCGATCCGCGGGGGCGCGGCGGGTGAAGGTGGCGCGAACGGCGTCGCGGCGGACGGCCCAGCGGAGAAGGGGTCCGGGTTGTCGGGCGGGGCGTCGTCGCCGGGGAGGGGCGAGCCGATCCGGCCGAGGCGGCGGCGCGGTCCGGTGGGCGTGGCCGCGGGAGGCTCGGCGGGCCACTCCGCGGGCCACGGGTCTCCCTGGGCCGGCCCGGTGAGCGGCGGAAACGCGGCGAACGAGGACAGGTCCGGGAGGTTCGCGCCGGGCACCATCCGCAGCGGCCCGTCCGCCGACGGTGCGGCGAGCGCCTGGGCGACCCAGTCCGGCATCCCGACGGGAGCGGCGGCGTCCTGCCCGGGCGGCGGCGGGAAGTACTCGTCCTCCAGCGGCGGGGTCCCGGGCGCGGGCGCGGGCCGTCCCGAAGCGGCGGCCAGCCCCGGAATGGGCGGGAGCGGACGCGGGGCAACCGGAGGCGCACCCGGCACCCCGGGCTGGGGCCGCGGCCCAGAATCGAAACCCATCCCGGCGACCGACGGGTGCGGACCCGCCGTACCGCTCGTCTCCTCGTCAGCACCACCGAGCGGAGGCCCCTGCCACGGAGGCGGCTGCTCCGACAGGCCGGGAAGGATGGCGATCGGTTCTGCCGCGTCCGGTCCGGACGTCATGGGGCGCGCCGACACGATCGGCCTCACTCGCGTGGGGGCAACCGGGGCTTCCGGTTCGAAGACCCGCTCCGGTTCCCGCGGCCCGGTAACCTGCGCCGTCCCCCGCTCACGCGGAGGCTCGTCGGCGGCCGGTTCGGGAACTACGGATTCGACGCGCTCGGGCGCCGCCTCGTCCACCGGGTCGGCGGGCGAGCGGGCGCCGGCTCGGGCGGTGTCCGGTGCCGGGCCGCCGGTCGTCTCGGGACGGCGCGAGCGAATCTCCCCGCCGTTATCCACTTCAGCGACGACCCGGCCAGGCGCGATGCCGAGATCCGGCGCGGTGCCGAGCGGGGTGCCGGGGGTCGGCTCCAGCCTGTCCGGTGCGGGTGCCTGGGGCCGTACCTCCCCCTCGCCACGGGGGATGGACGGCTCGCCACCCGGCGGGACCAGGTTCGAACCCGGGCGCGCGGCCTGCGGGATCGGGCTCCCACCGGACACCGAGCGGGCGGCGGGCTCGTCGGCGGGTTCGTCGGCGAGATCCGGCGCGAGTGGCTGGCCGGGAGCGGGCTGGGGATCCTCGGCGTGCGGCGCGAGGACCGCCGGTGGCACCGGATCGATGTTCAGCGGCGCGCCGATCCGCCCGAGGCGCCGGACTCGCGGCGGCGGAGGTGGCGCTTCTTCTCCGGCTCGCGCCTCCGATGCCGAGACGGGCGGTACGGCGAGGACGGGGCCGCGGTCCGCTGCCGCAGTGTGTTCTTGGTCTGCGGCGGGTTCCTGCGCTACTGGTCGTGCTGGCGTCGCAACCTGCTGGTTCAAGGTCGCTGGTGCGGGTTCCTCCGCCGGGGCCTCGGTGACGGTGACCGCACGGGTGGGCACCTGGGTGACGACCGCGAGCTCGGGCAGTCCCGGGGCGTCCGCGGGCGCGTCGGGCCAGGTCAGCTCGGGTGCGTCGAGGTAGCCCTCGACGGGTGCGACCACTCCGGACGCGAGCCCGGCCGGAGCGGCGAGGCTCAGCTCGTGCCCGAGTGGCTGCAGGATCGGCGCCTGCTGCCACGTGGTCGCCAGGCCGCCGATGAACCGGTCCGGATCCGAGACCGGCCGCCCGCCCAGCCCCACCGGCTCCAGCGGAGGAACGGCGGTCCACTCGCGCCACGCCCGCTGCGGTTCAGCCTGCGGCTGCACCTCGGCAGCCTGCACCTCGGGAGCCGTGGCGGGCTTGCGGCGGAACGGCCACACCATGTCCGGCTCCTCACTTGGCGGCGGGCTGGTCCGCCGCTTTGAACGCCCCGATCTGCTCGACGAAACGCTGGCGGTCCGGATGCTCCAGATCGAGGATCTCGGACTGCGGCCAGTGGAAGTGGAATGCGACGTACGCGACCTCGTCGAGCAGCCGGTCGGGCGCGTACGTGATCATTCCCCCGGGCGGCCGCCGGAGACGTCGACCTGGAACGAGTGGCTGCAGCTCGGGCACTCGACCTGGGCCCTGGTCTGGCCCTCCGAGTTGATCCGGCGGTAGTGGTCCTGCAGGAACGCCAGGTCCGTGGCGAACATGCCCTCGATGACGCTCTCGGAGACCTGCGGCACGTCGCCGAGCCGGGTGATGACCCGGCTCAGCAACAGCACCGTCAGGTACGCCTGGTTGTCCCTGACCCGCGGATCGCGCAGCGGGGCGATCTCGTCCCTCGCGGTGGCCAGGCGCATGACGCCCTGGCGGTGCACCGTGCCGGACGTGTCGACGAAGCCGCGCGGCAGCGTGAACGGGAACTCCGTGGTCAGGGCGGCCGTCACAGCGGAGTCACGCCCTTCACGGTGAGCTCCTCGTGGGTGATCTTGACGGTCTCCAGCAGCACGGTGTCCGAGCCCGACTGGAGCTTGCCCACCTCGACCATCGACGGCCAGCCGTCACGGAACGAGAACTCGGTGGCGATGGCCCGCGTGTAGTCGAACAGCAGGATCGTCCCGGTCTTGCGGGCCGCGTCGACGTCCCCGTTCTGCACGGTGAGGATCCACCGCCAGAACATGTCGTCGTTGACCTTGCCGCGCTTGAGGACGATGTCCTCGTACACGACCGAACCGGGCAGCTTGCGCAGGATCGGCAGGCCCTTGAGCTGCTGGGACCGGTGCTCGATCACCTTCACCTGGATCGACAGGCCGTCGCACTCCTTGAACTGCGCGACCGTGATCCCGTCGATGGAGACGAAGAAGTTGTAACTGGCAATCGGGTCGAGGCCGAGTGGCATGACTTAGCTCCAGAAGTTCCGCGGTGGACGATTACTCGGCGACGGCTGACACGCCGGTGGGCAACTGGGCGAGGCGGAAGACGACGAACTCGGCGGGCTTGACCGGCGCGATGCCGATCTCACACACGACCTGACCGGCCTCGATGGTCTCGGACGGGTTCGTCTCGTCGTCGCACTTGACGTAGAACGCCTGGGACTGGTTCTGGCCGAACAACGCGCCGTCGGCCCAGACCCGGTACAGGAACGAGTTGATCGTGCGGATCATCCGGCCCCACAGCTGCGGATCGTTCGGCTCGAACACGACCCACTGCGTGCCCGCCAGGATCGACCCCTCGACGTAGTTGAACAGCCGCCGCACGTTGATGTAGCGCCACGCCGGATCGCTGGACAGCGTCCGGGCGCCCCACACGCGGATCCCCCGGCCCGGGAACGCGCGCAGCACGTTGATCCCGACGGGGTTGAGCAGGTCGTGCTCGGCCTTGGTGATGCGCAGCTCCAGATCGACCGCCCCGCGGATCACCTCGTTCGCCGGCGCCTTGTGCACGCCACGGGTGGCGTCGCTGCGAGCCCAGATCCCGGCCATCGCCCCGGACGGCGGCACGTGGATGTTCTGGCCGCTCACCGGGTCGAACGACTTGACCCACGGCCAGTACAGCGCCGCGTACTTCGAGTCGTACCCGGCCTCGTCGACCCGCCAGTCGCGGATCTGCTGCGCGTTGAGCCCCGGCGGCGGATCCAGGATCGCCATCCGGTCGCCCATGAGCTCGCAGTGCGCGATCATCGCGAGCTGGATCGCCTTGACCTGCTCGCCGTCCAGCGCGCCCTGCTGGTAGGCGGCCATGAGGTCCGGGACGCAGACCATCGTGACCGTGTCGACGGCCTCCAGGCCCGCGAACCCGGTGCGGTCGGCAGAGTCGCCCACGTACTCGGTGGGCTCGATCGCCGCGCCGGCGGGCACCAGATCGCCGCCACCCAGGGTGACCGTCGCGGGGGCCAGCTTCTCGACGGGCGCCGCGCCGGAGATCTCCTCCAGGCGGATCAGCTTCGACTGCGTGTTCACGACCGTGACCGCGTTCTGGCGGTTCTTGCGGGTCGTGGTGAGCCCTTCGAGGACCTCCTCGGCGGCGCCCTGCTTGATGACCAGCCGGAACGAGTCCTCGGGCTGGCCGTCCGCGGGGGCCGTGACCTCGACGGTGATGCCGTTCCCGGCGGTCCCGGCGGCGAGCGCGCGAACGCGGTAGGCGCCCAGGCGGCGATCCGCGGCGGGCAGTTCGGCGCGGGCCACGGGGGCCTCGCCCGCCGCCGCGCCGTTCGCCGGCTGGCCGACCCGCACGATGTAGGCCGCGCCGCCGCCGTTGTTGAAGTACGCGTACACGGCGTGCGCGAGGTAGCTGCCCTCGAAGAACCCGCCGAACGTGGACGTGAACTGGGTCCAGTTGGTCACCAGCGTGGGCTTGTGGAACGGGCCGTCGCTGGCGATCCCGACGAACGCGGCGACGGCGGTGCCCACGCCCTCGATCGGTCGGGACCCGGCCTCGAGCTCCTCGACGTAAACGCCGGGAGACAGGTACTGGGGCATCTGGCTTCCCTCTCGCTCGGGGTGCGGCGGCTGGTGGCCGCGGCGTGTTCTGCCTCGTTGATGGGCCGAAGCCCGTCCTGATACCGCCGTTGCCCTTGTGGGCAACCGAGGCGGGCTGGCACAGGAAACGCCCGCCGGGCCGGCTGGCCTGACGGGCGTTCGGATGGTGCGCTGGTTACTCCCAGAGCCCCGGATCGTCGTTCATCGCGTTCTCGAACTCCGAGGACGCCGAGTCGTACCCGTCGAGGAAGCCGCTCTCGTAGCCGTCGCCGAACTCACCGCCGTTCGGCACCGGATCGTCGAACGGGCCAACATCGCCGCCCTCGGTCCTCGGCACGTCCTCGACCACGCCACCGGACCAGTCCCCCGTCGCCACGAAGGTGCTCCCGACCATCTCGCCACCGACCGCGACCGAGTCGCTGATCGCGTGGGGGGTGGCGCCCGCGCCCTGGCCGGACGGGTCGTGCCGCTCTGGTGACTCGCCGGTGGCCTGGTTGTGCTGGGCGGTCTCGGCGAGTTCGGCGAGCGTCGGCGATCCGTCGCCGTACTGGCCGGTCAGGTCGATCCCGTACTGGTCGTGCATCTGCTCGGCGAGACCGGCCATGTCGGTGTCGCTGCCCACACTCGGATCGTCGTCCGTCATGGCCGTCCCTTCTCGACGTTCTCGGCCACCCTGATGCGCCGCCCGAGACGCTGGATACCGCCCCACACCGATCCAGCCCAAACGGGCAACCCCCACCCCCCCACCCCGAAGCGCGGTAACAACAACCGGCCCTGACCGGCCACAGTTACCGCACTCCGC
>JAOPVE010000343.1 GCA_025963185.1 Actinomycetes bacterium | reverse complement strand
ACGCGTACAGCCAGGAAGAGCTCGAGGCGATGACCGAACACAGGCGCAGGATGACCGAGCAACTCACGCCCGAGGAATTCGCGGCCATGGCCGAGCGCCGCAGGGCGATGTTCGAGCAGCTCACGCCGGAGCAGATCGAGGCGATGCGGCGCGCCCGCGACGGTGCGGGCTAACCGCGCTCGGCGCGAAAGTCAGGCTGCGAGCTGGCCGGTGTAGTGCAACCACCATTGGCGGATCGTGGCCGCCTTCTCCCCGAACTCGGGGTCCGGCCGGCCCACCGCCGTGATGGGGGCGCGCAGCCGGAGGGTCCGGCCGGTGCGGAGCCGCAGCCTCACGTACTCGGGGCGCAGGAGGCCGCCGAACTGGATGTCGGCGATGTCGTGCCAGGTGATCCGTCGGGCCCGGATTCCGCGGACCGTTATGCCCGATGGATCGAGGTCGGCGCCGAACCGTCCGCGCACGAAGAAGATGCTGACGAACAGCAGGCCGGCGGGGAATGCGGTCGGGAACCGGCCGCCATCGTCGATCAGCTGCACCAGGCCCGTCGCCCAAAAAATCCCGGCGACCACGAGACTCATCACCCGCTGGCGCAGCCGCAGCCGGTACTGGATCTCGGTCATGACGTCAGAGTCCCACCACGCGCCACATCGAGGTTCACCCGCGCGGCAACCGCGAACGGCCGAACCAGACGTGAGACCTAGTCAGGCAACGCGGGCGATCCACGGTTATCCACAATCATCCACAGACTGTGTACAGAACTCACCAGTCGTCCGCGGGCAAACGGGGGGAAGCCGGCTCACCCGGCAATGATCGACGCGCGCAGCCGGGCCACGTCGGTCGCGTCCTTGGGCCGGTGGGCGAGCCCCGGAACCCAGACGGGCATCTGTTCCTTGATCTCGATCTGCGCGCGCACGGCCACGATCGCGCAGGTCACGCCGTGCAAGGTCGCGGGCGGACCGTCGAGCATGCCGTCCGGCCAGGGCTCCCCGGCGTAGGGGCCGGCGGGCACGACGATCCGGGCGCCGGACCGAGTGAGCAGGGCGATGTTGTGGTCGACGCCGTCCTTGGCGAGGTCGCGCTGGAGTTCGGGCGGCGGTCCGGCCACGGGCACGTAGCCCAGCGGACCGAGCAGCGCCACAAGAGCCGGTGCGTCGAACGCCCAGGCGAACCAGTCCACGTCGGTGTGCGGACGGGTGATCTCGCCGAGGTGGAAGTCCATGGCCCACCCGCCGCGCAGCCACAACGCCAGCCTGGCAGCCGTAGCCGCGGCGGAGATCTCGGCGATCTGGGCGAGCTGGCGAGACACAAATCGACTCTAGTGGGAAAAGTTACTTCTCAGTACGATGGCGCGCACTCGGCCCCGGTATCGGGTGAAACGGGGGTAGCGCGCCAGAGACCGGGGTTTCGCCCCTGTTCGAGGAGGATCTGTGCGCCCCATTGCTCGCGTATCCACGGCATTCCTCGCCTGTCTGCTCGTCAGCGTCTCGCTCGCCGGCCTCTCCCAGCCGGCCCAGGCCGATCCGAAGTTCCCGCTGTTCTGGGGAAACGTCACCGGCGCGACGATCCTGGCGAAGCCAAAGGTGACCGTGCCGGTCCCGAAGTCGACGTTCGGTGCGGTCATCGACCTCGCCGACGGATCCATCACCGGGGATATCGCCGTCCCTGACCTGACCATGAAGATGAAGGCGCTGAACCTCCTGCCGATCACGGCGACGATCCGGCTGGTGCCGAACGGCCAGACCGCGGGCAAGGTCGATCTCGCGGCGGGGAAGATCCAGGCGACCACGAGCTTCACGATCAAGGTGGTCCGGGTGGTCAGCGACCTCACGCCCAAGCTCAACCTGGTCACGGCGGGCTGCACGGCCAGCGGACCCTCGACGGTCCCGCTCTACAACACCGGCCCGATCAACCTCGGCGGATCGACGCCGCTGGAAGGCATCTACGAGGTCCCCTCGTTCAAGAACTGCGGGATCCTCACCCTGCTGCTCACCCACCTGATCTCCGGCCCGGGCAACACCCTCCAGATCAACCTGGCCAACTGAGGGACAGACCGCCCCGCTGAACGGCCGTTCAGCGGGGTGCGGAGGGCGCACTACTCTTGGCGGGGTGACCGCGGAACACACCCTCCCAGTAGCCGGGGCGAGCCAGCGCCGGCGCACGCGGCGGGACGAGATCCTCGAGATCGCGGTCGACTTGTTCGCGACCCGCGGCTATCACGGCGTCTCGATGGACGACATCGGCACGGCCGCGGGCGTGACCGGTCCCGCGCTGTATCACCACTTCGCGGGCAAAGAGGCCATGCTCGCGGCCGCGATCACGCCGGTCAGCGAGGAACTGCTCGCCGAGGGCCGCAAGCGCACGGCCGAGGCGTCCGAGCCCGGCGCTGCCCTGGAGGCGCTGGTCGGGTTCCACGTGGCGTTCGCGATCGACAATCCGGCGGTCATCACGTTGCAGTTGCACGAGCTGGCGAGGCTCCCGGAGGACAGCAGGCGCACGATCCGGCGGCTGCAGCGGCTCTACGTCGAGGAGTGGGTCACCGCGATCACGCGGGCGCGCCCGGCCATGGCGGCCGCGGAGGCGCGGATCGCCGCGCACGCCGCGTTCGGGCTGATGAACTCGACGCCGTTCCTGGACTCCGAGCTGGATCGCGATCGCGTGTCGGAGCTACTCCGGCGCATGACGCTCGTAGCCCTGCTGGGAGAATGAGCACTTCCCCTGGGCTACTCGACAGTAGTGCCCTAGCCTGAACGATCGTTTAGCCTTGGACGATCTGGAGGAGCGCGAATGCTCGAGTCGGTACTGGTGGCCAACCGCGGTGAGATCGCCCGGCGGGTGATCCGGACGGCAAAGCGGCTGGGTGTCCGCACGATCGCGGTCTACTCCGAGGCCGACGCGGCGCTGCCGTTCGTGGCCGAGGCCGACGAGGCCGTGTGCATCGGGCCCGCCAACCCCGCCGAGTCCTACCGGAACACGGAGGCCGTGCTGGCCGCCGCGAAGAAGACAGGCGCGGCGGCGATCCATCCCGGGTACGGGTTCCTGTCCGAGAACGCGGACTTCGCCCGGGCGGTCGTCAACGCCGGGCTCGTGTGGATCGGCCCGCCGCCCGAGGCGATCGAGCAGATGGGCGACAAGATCAACGCCCGCAACCTGATGGCCGACGCGGGGGTCCCGGTCTCGTCGGGCACCCGCGAGCCGGTTGCCGACGTCGCCGGGGCCGTCGAGGCGGCGGCGGGCATCGGCTACCCGATCATGGTCAAGGCGGCCGCGGGCGGTGGCGGCATGGGCATGGCGGTCGCGACCAGCGAAGATGCGCTGCGGACCGAGTTCGAGAAGATCCGTGGCTTCGCCGACCGCATGTTCGGGGATCCGAGTGTGCTGCTGGAGCGGTACTTCCCGCGGGTCCGGCACGTCGAGGTGCAGATCCTCGGGCTGGCGGACGGGCGGGTCGTGGCGCTCGGCGAGCGGGACTGCTCGGTCCAGCGCCGGAACCAGAAGGTGGCCGAGGAGACTCCGTCGCCCGGCGTGAGCCCCGAGTTGCGGGCGAAGATGCTGGCCGCCGCGGTGAAGGCCGGCGAGGCCGTGAACTACCGCAACGCGGGCACGGTCGAGTGCCTGGTCGAGCCCGGATCCGGCGAGTTCGTGTTCCTGGAGATGAACACGCGCCTCCAGGTCGAGCACCCGATCACCGAGGCCGTGTACGGCGTCGACCTGGTCGAGGAGCAGCTTCGGGTGGCCTCGGGTGAGCCGCCGACCTTCGATCCGGACGCGCTCGCGCCGAAGGGGCACGCCATCGAACTGCGGATCAACGCGGAGGATCCCAAGCGCTTCCTCCCCGGTCCGGGCTCGGTGTCGACGTGGAACGAGCCGGCCGGCGACGGGGTCCGGGTCGACTCCGGGTACGCGGCCGGAACCACGGTCACCCCCTTCTACGACTCGCTGATGGCCAAGCTGATCGTGCACGGCGCGACCCGCGAAGAGGCGCTCGACCGCGCCCGCAAGGCCGTCGGCGGGTTCGAGATCGTCGGACCGAAGTGCAACCTGCCGTTCTTCGCCGAGCTGCTGGAGTACCCCGAGTTCGTCTCGGGCGACTACGACACCGGGATCGTCGGGAGGATGCGAGCGAAGTGAACCTGCCGGGCGCCGTATCGCTGCGCGAGGTCGGGCCGAGGGACGGGCTCCAGAACGAGGATCCCGTTCCGGCCGCGGCCAAGATCGAGCTGATCGACGCGCTCTCGCGCACGGGCGTCCGCCGGATCGAGGCGGTGAGCTTCGTCCACCCGAAGGCGATCCCGCAGATGGCGGACGCCGACGAGGTGTGGGCCGCCGTAGCGAAGGAGCCGGGGGTCCGGTACTCGGCGCTGGTGCCCAACACCCGGGGCGCTCGCCGGGCGCTGGACAACGGCTTCCGTGAGATCGAGGTGGTCGTCAGCGCCAGCGACACGCACAACCGGCGGAACGTGAACCGGTCCACGGCCGAGTCGCTGGACGACATCGCCGAGCTGATCACGCTGCTGCACGCCGAGGGTGCGACCGCCGAGGTCATCGTCTCCACGTCCTGGGGCTGCCCGTTCGAGGGGGACGTGCCGGTCGAGCGGGTCGTGTCAGTGGTGGACCGCGTGCTCGCCGACGGGGCCGACCGGATCGCGTTCGGCGACACCACCGGCATGGCGACCCCGACGAGGGTGGTCGCGCTGGTGGACGCGGTCCGCGAGAAGCACCCGGACGTCCCGCTCCTGCTGCACTTCCACAACACGCGCGGGACCGCGCTGGCGAACGTGCTGGCCGCGCTGCAACTGGGCGTGACCGAGTTCGACGCCAGTGTCGGCGGCCTCGGCGGGTGCCCGTACGCGCCCGGCGCCACCGGGAACCTCGCCAGCGAGGAACTGGTGCACATGCTGGAGGACATGGGCGTCCACACGGGAGTGGATCTCGCCGCGCTGATCGAGTGCGCGCGCCTGGCCGAGCGGATCGCCGGGCGGGAACTGCCCTCCGGAGTCCTGCGAGCTGGCCCGAGAGTGCCGCAGAGCCGCTGACGCCGTCGTAGGGTGGGCCGCATGATCGGCCCTGAGCTGGTGCAGAGACTGGGATTCGTGCCGCAGCGGGCGGTCCGCTGGCTGAGTCCCACCGAGCTCGCGCGCACGGGCCTGGCGACGATTCTCGCCGGCATCTTCGGGGTCTACGCCGACAAGCGCGAGCAGCAGGACGGGCGGTCCTTCGACCAGGACGTGTTCGTCCACGATGGACAGTGGCTGGACTTCGTCGCGGACGTCGGCGACGGCTTCGACGCCACCTACACGGTCGCCTCGCTGGTGGCGGCCGACGGGCTGACCGTCGAGGGCGTCGACCTGCCCCGCGGCGAGGTCCTGGTCATGGGCGGTGACGAGGTCTACCCGTCGGCGAGCACGGTCGCGTACGAGCAGCGCACGACCCGTCCGTACCGGGCCGCGTTCCCGGACTCAGCGCAGCCGGCCGACGCCAACCCGTCGGCGCCGGTGCTGTACGCGATCCCCGGCAACCACGACTGGTACGACGGGCTGACCGCGTTCCTGCGGGTCTTCGCGCAGGGCGAGAACGTCGGCGGCTGGCGCACGGCCCAGCGCCGGTCGTACTTCGCGCTCAAGCTGCCGCACCGGTGGTGGGTGCTCGCGATCGACATCCAGCTCGACACGTACATCGACGAGCCGCAGCTCGCCTACTTCCGGCGGATCGCGGCCGAGCTCTCCGAGGGCGACGGGATCATCCTGTGCACCGCGCGGCCGTCCTGGTACGACGTGGCGGACGGCGAGGGCAGCAACTCGATCCACCGGCTGGAGTACTTCGCGCGCAAGATCGTGAACCCGACGGGCGCGCGGATCCGGCTGATCCTCACCGGCGACGCACACCACTACGCCCGGTACACCTCCCCGGAGACCGGCCAGACCCTCCTGACCTGCGGGATCGGCGGCGCCTACACGGCCGCGACGCACAAGCTCACCGATGTGATCGAGCTGGGCCCGCGGCTGTCGGCTCGGGAGGCCGCAGCCCCGGCACCGGCGCCCGCGGGGGCCGCGACCGAGCCGGCGGGCGGGTTCACGGTCACCGAGACGCGATCCGAGGCCGCGCCGACCCCGCCGAGCGAGCCGGACGGCCCCCCGGTCCGCTACGAACTGGCGGACGCCACCTGGCCGCCGCGCAAGACCTCGGCCCGCCTGGGCTGGGGAGTGTTCAAGCTCCCGTTCCGCAACCTGGGTTTCTGGTGGCTGACCGGCGGCGCGCACGCGGGGTTCCTGGCCGCGCTGATCAGCAAGAGCTTCCTGTGGACGATCCTGTGGGGCGCGATCGTCGGCGGGAGCGCGGTCGGGTTCACCGACCGGATCCCCGGTACCTGGACCCGGCGGCTGCGGTTCGGGATCCCGCACGCGGCCGTCCAGCTCGCACTGGGCGTGACCGCCTGGATGGTGTTCCGCCCGCTCACGGCCCACTGGCGGCCGCTACTCGCGCTGCTCGCGTCGATCCCCGCGTCCGTCCTGGTGACCGGGTTCTTGTCGGCCGAGATCGTGGCCGCGTACCTGCTGATCGCCAGCCTGCGGCGGGCCCACCTGAACGAGCTGTTCGCCGCGCAGTCGATCGAGGACTGGAAGGGCTTCGCGCGGATCCACATCGGGCCGGACGCGCTCACGGTCCACCCGATCGTCGTGGCGAAGGCGAACCGGTCCTGGGTATGGCGGGACGGGCGGCTCGTGGCGGCGGATCCGCTGAAAACGCAGTTCGCCGAGCGTCCTTTCTCGATCACGCGCTCTTCCTGAACGGTCGTTCAGCGCTCATCATGGATCCACCGCTCCTGGTGCGATCCGCCCTCTTCTAGAGCGTCCGGAACTCGCACGTCCCGTGTGGATCCTGCCCCCACCCGCGGCAGGAACCGGCCGGTGCCCGACCCACCGGTCCGGGTGGTACGCGTGAACCGAGGTGACCCCTCATGCGCGCTCGCCTGCTCGTGTTGCTCTCCGGCCTCCTGCTCACCCTCGCCGTCGCCGTCCCCGCCCAAGCCGCCACCGACAAGCTCACCGTTGCTACGGCGTGGACCCAGCCCACCGCCTCCAGTCAGTCCGCCTGGAACACCGCCCGCCTCGACCAGGGGAAATGGGCCAGCTACGCGTTCGACTGGTCCACCGACTACTGCTCGGACAGTCCCGATGCCCCACTCGGGTACGACTTCCACCTGCCGTGCTGGCGGCACGACTTCGGGTACCGGAACTTCAAGAAGCTCGGGACCTTCCCCGCCAGCAAGCCCCGGCTCGACGACTCCTTCTATTTCGACCTCAAGAACGTGTGCGGCCGGTACGCCTCGGCGGTCCGCCCGCCCTGCTACGCCCTGGCCTGGACCTACTACCAGGCCGTGAAGGCGTTCGGATCCGTCGCGGTGAACGACCAGCAGATCGCCGCGATCGAGCGCCAGTACGCGGCGTAACCACCCCATCCCGCTCTGACCCCTCCCGAAGTGCGGTAACTCCGGCCGGTCCCGACCGGCCGCGGTTACCGCACTTCGGCTTTGGGGCGGTGTGCTGGCTTCGGGCCTCGGTCCGGGATAACCTAACGATCGTTCAGGTCGGTGGCGGACGGAGGATCCCGAGTGCCCGTGGACCCGCTCGCCGAGCGGCGCGCCCGGATCGAAACCGGCGGCGCCGAGAAGTACCACGCCGCGAACCGGGCGCGCGGCAAGCTGTTCGCGCGCGACCGGATCGCGCTGCTCACCGACGACGGATCCTTCGTCGAGGACGGCGCCTACGCCAACGCCCTCGCCGAGGGACTGCCCGCCGACGGAGTCATCACCGGCACCGCGGCGATCAACGGCCGGACCGTGTGCGTGATGGCGAACGACTCCACGGTCAAAGCCGGATCCTGGGGCGCCCGGACCGTCGAGAAGATCATCCGGATCATCGAGCGCGCCTACGAGCAGGGTCACCCGATGGTCTACCTCGTCGACTCCGCCGGCGCCCGGATCACCGACCAGGTCGACCTGTTCCCCGGCCGCCGGGGCGCGGGGCGCATCTTCTGGAACCAGGTCCGCGCTTCGGGGTCGATCCCGCAGGTCTGCGCGCTGTTCGGGCCGTCGGCGGCGGGCGGGGCATACATTCCGGCGTTCTGCGACATCGTCGTGATGGTCGACGGGAACGCCTCGATGTACCTCGGCTCGGACCGCATGGTCGAGATGGTGACCGGCGAGAAGACCACCTTGGAGGCCATGGGCGGGGCCCGGGTCCACTGCACGGAGTCCGGCGTCGGGCACCTGCTCGTGCAGTCCGAGCAGGAGGCGATCGCGGCCGTCCAGCGGTACCTGTCGTACCTGCCCCAGAACTTCCGAGGCGTGCCACCGGCCGAGCCGCCAACAGACGCAAAGGCCGTCGACCTGCGCAAACTCGTCCCCGAGTCCGAGCGGCAGGCGTTCGACATGCGCCGGTACATCGCCGGGATCGTCGACGAGGGCACGTTCTTCGAGCTACAGGGCCTGTGGGCGCGGGAGCTGACCACCGGATTCGCCAGGCTGAACGGCGAGACCGTCGGCGTCGTCGCCAACAACTCGATGTTCAAGGGCGGCGTGCTGTTCGTCGACTCCGCCGACAAGGCGACCCGGTTCGTGCAGCTCTGCGACGCGTTCAACGTCCCGCTGCTCTTCCTCGCCGACGTGCCCGGCTTCATGGTCGGCAGCGTGGTCGAGAAGCAGGGGATCATCCGGCACGGCGCGAAGATGATCACGGCGATCAGCGAGGCCACGGTCGGCAAGATCTGCGTGGTCGTCCGCAAGGCCTACGGCGCCGGGCTCTACGCCATGGCGGGGCCCGGGTTCGATCCCGACGCCACGATCGCGCTGCCCACCGCCAAGATCGCGGTGATGGGCGCCGAGGCAGCGGTCAACGCCGTGTACGCGAACAAGATCAACGCGATCGCGGATCCGGGAGAGCGCGAGGCCTTCGTCAAGGCGCGGCGAGCCGAGTACGAGCAGGACATCGACCTGCTGCGGCTCGCGTCCGAACTGGTGGTCGACGCGATCGTCCAGCCCGAGGACCTGCGTGCCGAACTCGTCGCCCGGTTCGCCGCCGCCCGGGGCAAGGATCGCCAGTTCTCGAACCGCCGCCACGGCATCACCCCCGTCTGAGGAGGACCGTCATGCCGAGCTTTGGGCTGGACGACGAGTACGAGGCGCTGCGGGCCAGCGTCGAGGAGTTCGCGCACAAGGTCGTCGCCCCGCAGATCGGCGAGCTGTACGAACGGCAGGAGTTCCCGTACGAGATCGTCCGCCGGATGGGCGAGATGGGGCTTTTCGGCCTGCCGTTTCCCGTGGAGCACGGCGGCATGGGCGGCGACTACTTCGCGCTCTGCCTCGCCCTGGAGGAGCTCGCCCGGGTCGACTCGTCGGTGGCGATCACACTGGAAGCGGCCGTGTCGCTGGGTGCCATGCCGATCTACCGGTTCGGGACCGCCGAGCAGAAGCGCCGCTGGCTGCCCCAGCTCACGTCGGGCGAGAAGCTGGGCGCCTTCGGCCTCACCGAGCCCGGTGGCGGATCCGACGCGGGCGCCACCCAGACCCGCGCGGTGCTCGACGGCGGTGAATGGATCATCAACGGCACCAAGGCGTTCATCACCAACTCGGGCACGGACATCACCGCGCTGGTCACCGTCACGGCGGTCACCGGCGAGACCGAGGACGGCCGCAAGGAAATCTCCTCGATCATCGTCCCGTCGGGCACCCCGGGGTTCACGGTCAGCAAGAAGTACTCGAAGGTCGGCTGGAACGCCTCGGACACCCGCGAATTGTCCTTCGTGGACTGCCGGGTCCCCGAGGAGAACCTGCTCGGCGAGCGCGGCCGCGGCTACGCGCAGTTCCTCCAGATCCTCGACGAGGGCCGGATCGCGATCTCGGCGCTCGCCGTCGGCCTCTCCCAGGGCTGCGTGGACGAATCGGTGAAGTACGCGCGGGAGCGGCATGCGTTCGGGCGGCCGATCGGCGCGAACCAGTCGATCGCGTTCAAGATCGCCGACATGGAGATGCGCGCACACACCGGGCGGCTCGCGTACTACGACGCGGCCGCCCGGATGCTCGCCGGGAAACCGTTCAAGCGCCAGGCCGCGATCGCCAAGCTGTACTCGTCCGAGAGCGCGGTGACGAACGCCCGCGAGGCCACCCAGGTACACGGCGGCTACGGGTTCATGAACGAGTTCCCGGTGGCGCGCATGTGGCGGGACTCGAAGATCCTCGAAATCGGAGAGGGCACGAGCGAGGTCCAGCGCATCCTGATCGCCCGCGACCTCGGGATCTAACGCCCGCCCGCCCGCAGAACGCCGGCCCGCCCACCGGAACGCCGGAGTGCGGACCGATCAGCCGATCGCGTCCTCGGTCGTGCCCTCCATCGCCTTGTCCAGGCCGAGCATGCCCAGCGCCAGGCCGAGCTGGAAGCGGTTCTCGACTTCGAGCCGGTCCATCAAGGACTGGACGGTGTAGGAGACCGTCCGTGGGCTCAGGCCCAGGCGGCGGGCGGCGCTGGCGTCGGTGTGACCCGCGGCCAGCAGCTCGACCAGCGCCTTCTCTCGTGGCGTGAACACAGCTTTCCCTCCCCGTAGCCGCGTAGTCTGCCGTGGCGTCCGTCCAGCATCGCGTAGCACCGCAACGCCTGTACCCGTTACCGGGCCAGCGCCGGGGCGCTCGGCGATGTGGGGAGCGGCGGCTCGGGCGGCGGCGAGTGCCAGCAGCTGCCGCAGACCGGCCCCGGCTGTGCGGACGCGGGCGAGCTGAACATCATCAGCGCTAACGCGCCCACGGTCACCAGCGCGGCCATGAGTGCGGCGATCGTCGTCTTGCGCATGCGGAGTACCCCCGTTGTGTGGTGCGGTGCCGGGCACGTTTCTCAGGCGGAACCGCGGCGCTGCGCCGGGATCCCGGCCGTGCCGCGCTGGCGATCCGGTGGCAGCAGCCCCGGTAGTTCGGTGGCCCGGGCCCCGAGCGCCAGGCCGAGCTGGAAGCGGTTCTCGACGCCGAGCCGGTCCATGAGCGCGCGGACCAGCGTCGTCACCGTGCGCGGACTCACCTTCAGGCGGCGCGCGGCCACCTCGTCGGTCTGCCCCGCGGCGAGCAACCGGATCAGGTCTTCCTCCCGCCCCGACAGCACGATCGGCGCGACGGCCCCGCGCTCCGGATCCCGCCCGGTGGCCCACTCGCGGCGGAACACCGAGGCCAGGACCTCGACCGCAGCCGGATCCGCCACCTCGATCGCCCCCTTCGACCGGTCCAGCGGATCCAGCGGCAGGATCGCGTGCCGGCGGTCCACGAGGATCAGTTTCAGTGGCAGCGAGGAGGCGAACCGGGCGGCCATCCCGGAGTCGAGCATGCGCTGGGAGTAGGCGTCTCCGTCGGCGGGCGGCAGGCAGACGGTCGCGACCCTGACGCCGCGGTCCAGCAGGGGCACGTCGGCATGCGCCGCAGCGGCCGTCGCGACTCCACTGTGGACGCTCTCGGGCTGGATCGACAGGTGCTCGTGCGCGGCCGCGTCGGCGAGGGCGGCGAGCCTGCGCCGGGTGGCGTCGACTCCGCCGAGGATCCGGACGCGCAAGTCAGGGCGGACCGAGGCCGCCTCGCCGATCCCCGCGTCCCGCAGCACCTGCACGTACCGGGCCACCGGATCGACGGCCGCCTGCGCCCGGATCCGCCGGGCCCGTACCTGTTCCACGACCTGGGCCGGGGGAGCGGCCCGCCACACGGCGGCGCGAGGGGCGGCGGCGCCGATGGCGGTGAGCTCGTCGAGGGCCTGGCGGGTGCGGCTCGCGGAGAGCCCCAGCTCGACGGCGATCACCCCGGCCTCGCGCGCGCCGAACGAGGCGAGCGCGCGGTACACGAGGTCGGCGTCCGCGGAGACACCCCACCGCACGAGCGACGGCATGGCGACTCCGTGCGCCACGGTGCTCACGGGCGGCCTGCCGATAAGCGCGCGTAGTCACTCATGTCGTTCCCCCGTCGTGCCTCGACTGGCGATGCGCATCCTCCAGGATCCCAGGGCCGCGCAACCGGGGAAGCGGTCTGCCGGGCCGCGCCCGTTTTCCCTGGTGCGGGGCTCTCGCGGGGGCGGCGTAACCTAGGGCGGCTCCAGCAGCGCGCGACCGGGAGGTGACGGCATGGCCAGCAATGGATCAGGCGGACATGGCGGCGCCAGGGGCATGGCGAGGGCGCTCGCCGCGCCGGTCCGGGCGGTCGGCCAGTTGCTCCCCCGCGTTCCCCGGCGGGACGGCGAGGAGTCCGCACCCCTCACCGGATCCGCGATCATGGACTGCGGCCTCTACCTCGACGGCATCCGCAAGGCGGGCCGGATCGACTACCGCGAAGCCCTGGACGAAGCGCGCCGCCACTCCGACGGATTCGTGTGGCTCGGGCTGCACGAGCCGATCCCCGGCGAGTTCGACGACATCGCCGCCACCTTCGACCTGCACCCCCTCGCCGTGGAGGACGCGGTCAAGGCGTTCCAGCGCCCCAAACTGGAGCGCTACTCCGACATGACGTTCGTCGTGCTCAAGACGGCCCGGTACGTCGGGCACGGCGAGCTCACCGAGACGACCGAGGTGGTCGAGACCGGCGACGTCATGCTGTTCATCGGGCGGAACTACGTGGTGTCGGTCCGGCACGGGGACGCCTGCAAGCTCGGCGACGTGCGGTCGGGGCTGGAGAACGATCCGGACCTGCTGCGGCACGGTCCGTGGGCGGTGTTCCACGCCGTGACCGACAAGGTCGTCGACGACTACCTCGTGGTGGTCGACGAGATCGAGGACGACATCGACGCCGTCGAGGTGGGGGTGTTCAGCCGAAGCTCGACCGACGTGCAGAAGATCTACCAGCTCAAGCGCGAGCTGGTGGAGTTCAAGCGGGCCGTCATGCCACTCGCCCGTCCGCTGGAGGCGCTCACGTCGGGTCAGGTGGCCGCGGTCCCGCTTGAGGTGCGGCGGTACATCCGCGACATCGCCGACCACCACTCGCGCGTGACGGAGCAGGTGGCGGGCTTCGACGACCTGCTCACGTCGATCCTTCAGGCGAGCCTCGCCCAGGTCGGCATCCAGCAGAACAACGACATGCGCAAGATCTCGGCGTGGGTCGCGATCGCGGCGGTCCCCACGATGATCGCGGGCATCTACGGCATGAACTTCGAGCACATGCCCGAGAAGGGCTGGTACTACGGCTACCCCGGCGTGATGGTCCTCATGTCGGGCATCTGCCTGGTCATGTACCGGGCCTTCCGCCACAGCGGCTGGCTGTAAAACCTTCTTACGGATCTCGCCTGAGCTCACCATCACGCCCCAGGCGGGCCGCCGGAATCCGGCCCACGGGTCCTGAGGACAGCCGTCAGCCGCGGTGACCTTGGGCGGTCACCGCGGCTGGATCGGAACGGATCAGCTCCCGCTTCCGCGGCTGTTGTGCGCGGTCACGTCGTGCGCGGCTGTCGTCGCGGCTCCCGCGGCGGCATCGGCGCTGGTCTTGGCGGCGCTGCCCGCATCGCCCAGGCGCTCCTTGGCCCGCTCGGACGCCTCGCTGACCTTGTCCTTCACGGTGCTCGCCGTGCCGGCCAGCTTGTCCTTGGCCTCGCCAGCCTTGGCCTTGAGCGTGTCGGCCGTCGAGCGGGACCGGTACGTGCCGCTCTCGGGGCCGTACTCCTCCCACTCCGTACGGTTCGCGCGGCGCATCGTGAGCCCGCTGGCCACACCAGCGGCGCCACCGATGACCAGCGCGGCGGCCACCCACGGCCACCGGCGCTTCGGCGTCTGGCCGCGCAGCGCGGCAGCGGCGGCCGCGGCACGGGCCGAGGCCTCCTTGCGGGCGGCCCTGGTGTTCTTCCCGGCCCGCTGGCCGGCCTTCGTGGCCTTCTGCTGCGATTCGACGGCCGCGGCCACCAGTGGAGCGAGTGAGGCGAGAGCGGCGTCCCAGGCGGGCTTCACCGCATCCCTCGCGGCCTCCACCCGGGGCTCGACCGCGCCCTTCGCCTGGCTCAGGCGAGGACTCAGAGCCTCCCGCGCCGTTCCCACGGATGGGCCGAACGTGTCGACGGCGGCATCCTTGGCGCCCAGGGCGGCCTGCTTGAAGTGAGCGGCGCCCTCGGCGAACTCCTGCCCTATGTCCTTAGCGCGCCTCGACACCTCTGCGGTCGACGCGCCCTTCCGACGGAACACCATCTCTGCCCCCTATAGCTTTATGGGTCCGATTCGCCCTTCATCCTGCCCGCTGGACCTGCCGTTTCAAACCACCATGGCAGGATGGAAAGACCTGACCGACCCAAGGAGTGGATGTGGCCGAGGACCTGTACGCCACGCTGAGCACCAGCGCCGGCGACATCACCATCAAGCTGTTCGAGAATCACGCGCCCAAGACGGTGCAGAATTTCGTCCAGCTCGCGGAGGGGTCCAAGGAGTGGACCGACCCCCGCACGAACAAGACCGAGGCCAGGAAGCTGTACGACGGCACGATCTTCCACCGCGTGATCAAGGGCTTCATGATCCAGGGCGGCGACCCGCTGGGCACCGGCACGGGCGGCCCGGGCTACCGGTTCGGCGACGAGTTCCACCCCGAGCTCTCGTTCGACCGTCCGTACCTGCTGGCCATGGCCAACGCGGGACCGGGCACCAACGGATCGCAGTTCTTCGTCACCGTGGCCCCGACCGCCTGGCTGACGAACAAGCACACGATCTTCGGCGAGGTCGCGGACGACGGAAGCCGCAAGGTGATCGACGCGATCGCCGAGACCAAGACCAAGCCGGGCGACCGGCCGGCCGAGGACATCGTGATCAACTCCGTCACGATCGAGAAGCGCCCGGCCTGAGTTCTGATGGCCGCTGACCAGGCCGTACCACCGGGAGCCGGCGCTCCGCCGGCCCCGGTGTGCTACCGCCACACCGATCGCGAGACGTACGTGTCCTGCGTCCGCTGTGAGCGTCCGATCTGCCCCGACTGCATGAATCCGGCCTCGGTCGGGTTCCAGTGCCCGGCGTGCGTGAAGCAGGGCGCGGCCACGGTCCGTACTCCCCGCACGGCGCTGGGGGGCGGGCTGTCCGGCGAGGGCGTCGTGACCAAGGTGCTGATTGGCCTCAACGTCGCCGTGTTCGTGATCGGAGTGCTGCTCGGCGTGGTCTCCGAGGGTCCCGCAGGCGGGATGCGGGTGCTCACCGGAGGGCTGCCGCCTGATTTCGCGCCGTTCGTCATGTACGGGCCAAGCGTGGCAGGCGGTGAGTGGTGGCGGCTGCTGACGGCCGGGTTCTTGCATGCGGGCGTCTTGCACATCGGGCTGAACATGTGGGCGCTCCTGCTGTTCGGCACCGAGGTCGAGCGCCTGATCGGCCGCTGGCGTTATCTCGCCGTTTACGTGCTGTGCTGCATCGGCGGGAACATCGGCGTGCTCCTGATCGCCCCGAACCAGCTCGGCGTGGGCGCTTCGGGCGCGGTGTTTGGCCTGTTCGGAGCACTCGTCTTCTTCTTCCGACGGCTCAATCGCAGCCCCCGACCGCTGATCAGCCTGATCGTGCTCAACTTCGCGATCGGCTTCTTCATCTCGACCATCAGCTGGCAGGCCCACCTCGGCGGACTGATCACCGGAGCCCTCACCGGAGCGCTGCTCGCGTACGCCCCGGCGGGCAAGAACCGCACGGCCTACCAGATCGCGGGCCTGGTCGTCGTGGCCGCCGTCCTCTTCGGCGGCGTCCTGCTCGGCACCTGACACCCACCCACCCACCTCGCGAAGTGCGGTA
>JAOPVE010000176.1 GCA_025963185.1 Actinomycetes bacterium | reverse complement strand
CGCCTGGACCGCGGCCAGCCCGCCGCCGGACTACAGCGCACCCTGGACCTGGCCGGGAAACTCCTCGAACCCGTCTACGGGTTCCGGTCCCTGTTCGCGTTCAAAGAGAAATTCCAGCCCCGCCACCAGCCCCTCTACCTCGCCTACCCCGACCCCGCCGCGCTGCCCGCCATCGGCAATGCCATCGGCCGCGCCTACCTCCCCCACCTCACCCCCCGCGAACTCACCCGCCTCGCCCGCCAGCTCCTGCGGTAGCGAGTGCCCGTTCGGGCAGTCCGGTAGCGAGGCGGTGTGACAATCACGCTCTCCCGCCCGTCAGTACGGCATGGGAATCACGCACGACTGCCCGGGAGCCGGCCATCGCCACCATGACGGAGCTGTTCCGCGCGCACTGGCCGACGGTCCTCGGCTATCTGCGCCGGCGAACCGGCGATCCGGTGCTCGCCGAGGAACTGGCCCAGGAGACCTTCGCGAAAGCGACCGCCGCGTTCCTCGGCTGGCGGGGCGGTCCGCCCGTCGCGTGGCTGCTGGCGATCGCGCGGAACGTCCTCACCGATCACCATCGGCGGGGCAAGCGCCTCGTTCCGCTGGAGGAGACCCTGCTGCCGTCGCAGGCCTTCCCGGATACCGGCGTCGAGGTCCGCGACCTGCTCGGTCGCCTGCCCGCGAACACCCGCCGGCTACTCGAACTGGCCTACCTGGACGGCTTCACCCATGCGGAGATCGGCGCGATGACCGGGCAGACGCCGGCCGCGGTCCGGTCCGCGATCTGGCGAGCGCGGGATGCGTTCCGGGCCGCCGTCGAAGGGATCCCCGAGTGAGCGAGCGAATCATGAGCGCAGTGCGGCTCGTGCCTCATGCGCGGCCAGAATGCACCGGGGGACGGGCATGAGCGCTGACGACTTCGCCGTCCCGGACCTGGCGCTGCCCAGCCCCGCGTCGATCCGCCGGGCGGTGTTGCGGGGGATCCTGCGCAGCGGCTTCGCGGCCGCCGCCTGGCTGCTCGTCGCGGCCCTGCTCGTCGGGTTCACCGCGATGGGGCTCAGCGCGGTCCGCACCGGGCACTTCCACGACGTCGGCTTCTACGGCGCGCAGGTCGCCAGGCCCGGGTACGTGATGGAGGGCGGCCCGTGCTGCTCGGACGGCCTGTTCGCGAACCGGATGGACTTCGACCTCACGCTCCGCGGCGGGATCACCGTGGCCCCGCCGGTGCGCGGATCGGTCCGCCAGGGCGTCAGCGGATCAATCGTCCCGGACCTGCCCCCGGCCTCGGCGACCCCCGTCGGCGCCGCGCTGGACCGCGGCCGGCCCACCAAGGACGCCACCCGCGCCTTCCTCGGATCCCTGCCGACCTCGGTCACGGCCTCGGCGATCGTCGAGTTCGCGAGCCCGCCGACCACCTCCGGGTACCTGTCGTTCGAGATCCGCCCCGGCGAGCCAGCCGACCTCGGCGAGCGCGTCTTTCTCGCGGATCCGTACGGCGACACCCCCGCGACCTGGGAAGTCCACGACGTGCGCTCGTTCGGCGACTGGGTCCACGGGCTCTCGCCGGACGACGACCGTGTGCTCAGCGACCTCGGCGCGCCGCCGGTGTCCGCGCTGCGCAAGGCCGCCAAGGATCCCCGGGTACACGCCGTGGTCCTCGAACGCGCGAGCGTCGCCGAACTGCGTGCCCTGCTCGCCGACGACCGGGTCGCGAGCCTCAACATCGCCGGGGTCGCCTTCGACCCCGCCGCTCAGTCCCCCACGAACTAGGAAGAGGCACTTCGATGATCCGCTGGCTCACCCGCTCCACCGCACCGATCGCCCTGCTCATCGCCCTCGGCCTGGTCGCGCTCGCTGGCACGCTCGTGCTGCCGACGTCCACGGTCGAGGTGCGCACCGACTCCTCCGTGGTGGGCGCGCCCACCACCCAGACGGTCACGCACGAGACCCAATCCACCGGGATCGCGATCGCGCTGCTGGCGATCGCCGTCGCGGCATTCACGGCCGCGGTCGTACTCACCGTGGTCCGCAAGCGGGCCCGTTAACCCAGTTTTTCGGCCTCGATCGTGAGCAGTACGCGGACCTGGTCGCGGCCCCCGAACCACGGGTAGGGGCCGCCCAGGTAGCGCTGGGAGAGTTTCTCGATGTGGTCCACCGCCCCGTCAGTGGTCACGTCCAGAACCTTTCCGCGGATCCAGAAGTAGCGCGCCGGCTGCCCCGGATCCGCCACGGTCACGGCCACCCGGGGGTCCCGGCGGATGTTGCGCACCTTCTGGTGGCCGTCGACGCTGTTGATCAGCACGTGCTGGCCGTCGGTATCGACCCAGGTCTGGGTGAGGTGGGGCGATCCGTCGGGCATCACGGTCGCGAGGTAGCAGCTGCTGGGCTGGCGCAACAGGGCGAGCAGATCGTCGGGCAGGTCCACTGCACTCCTTACGGATCGGCGTTGTGCTGACGCTAATGCCCTCGGGTTCAGGCCGCTCGCAGGCCGATCCGCTGGGCGATCACCGGAGGCAGGCATTCGGCCTCGCTGCAGGCCGCGTAACTGACCACCACGGACCCCGCCCCGCGGCCCGCCGGATCGACGGGAACCGCGAACGTGACCGGCCCGTCCGGGTACACCGGGACCGGCTTCGCGAGCCCCTCGACCGTGATCGGCACCGCGGACCGGCTCGGCACCGCCGGACCCGCCGCCCGGAGCCCGCCCTCGACGGCGACCGAGGTCGGGACGCCGATCCCGTCGACGCCGCCCTTCGGCAGGTCCGCGCTGTAGAGGTGGAAGCCGGACCGGTCCGGCGCGAAGACCACGGCGAGCTCGGACGCGCTGCGCCGGGTGACCGTGACCGTGACGCCGTTGCCGTGAAAGGTCACCGCAGCGGGCTCGTGTTTCGGCGCCGGACCGCACGCCGCGAGCGCCACTACCGTCAGCGCCACCGGTAACCGCCTCACGCGGGGATCCCCGGCCCGGTACTGGGATCCGGGCGTGACCCGGTCTCTGGCTGGGGCACGCTCCGCTTCCATTTCACCAGCCACAGCGCGAGCGCTCGGGGGCCGATCGGGCGGGTGCTGGAGTTGGTTGAGGTCAGGACGGTGCCGTCCGCGCCGACGACCGCCAGCGACGGAATCGTCTGTAGGGACACATACCTGTGCGTGAGCGCGATGTTGTGGTCGCCGCGCCCGATGTCGACCACGACCGTGCGGTACTCCTCGGCGAGCACGCGCGCGACCTCCGGATCGGCCGAGTCCGCGTGCAGATCCCGGCACGCCGGGCACCAGTTCGCGCCGAACACCAGCAGGACCGGCCGGCCGTCACCATGCGCCGCGGCGAGTGCCGCCTCGATGTCGGCCGCCGCGTCGCGGCGGGGGTCGTACGCGGGGATCCCGGGCCCGACCGCGGGTGCCGGTACCACTACCGGCGAGGGCGATGGCGTGGGCGTGGGCACGGCGACCCAGATGCCGGCGCCCGATGTGGACGGTCCGGCGGCGCACCCGGCCGCGGTCAGTGCGAGTGCGGCCAGTACGGCGACGGCGGCGGTACGCATGGCTGGTCTCTCCCCGGATCACGGCGCCCGGCCGGGGCGCGGGGAGCAGCGTAGTGGCGGCTGTCCACCGTGGTCCGCTCGATTTGGGCGGGCAGCCGTGGCTGTTCAGCGGCGGTCGAGGGCGTCCAGGGTCGCGGCCGTCACCGCGCCGTAGGCCAGGTGCGGCACGATGTCGCTGAGCCAGCCGCTCACACCCCAGGTGCGCGGATCGGTGATGCCCAGCCGGACCAGCGGCACATCGGCGGCGGCCATCGCGGCGGCTCCGACAACCACGGCCCCACTCGCCGGGCCGGACCGCACGCCGAGAACTCTCAGGACGCCGAACAGCGCGCCGACTGCCACGCCGGTACTCAGGCCCGCCAGCCCGGCCAGCCCGCTGATCCGGTTGCCGCGGGTGTCCTCGCCGCCGGGTACCGCCCGCCCGGCCAGCACTTCGATGGTCCGCTCGGGGACGGTGCTGACGGGCCGCCCGCGGACCGCCATGTCCAGGTAGGTGACCGCGTTGAGCGCGGTGGTCCCCGCCGCACCCGCCATCGCCCCGAGCACCGCACCCCGCAGGATCGCACCGGCCATGAGCCCTCCCTCCGCTGACGAGTGCATACCCGCCGGGCGCTCGGGAAACCGGCTGCGCTTGCCCCAAGACGCCGACTTCTTGCCCCGGATCTCGGCGCGAGCCGCCCCTGTGCCACGGCGGCGGATCCGGCACGGTGGCCCGCAAACTCCAGATCTCAGGCAGGGGACGCAATGCCTTCTCGTCACACCCGCGCTCGGACTCGCCAGGGGGCCGCAGTCGTGGCCCTCGGAATCGTCGCCACCGCGTTGCTGCCGGCCAGCCCAGCGCGGGCCGCGTCCGCGACGGTTGCCCTCCAGTCGGGGAAGATCGTGTTCCGCGCCGCCGCGGGCCAGGTGAACAACCTCACCGTGTCCCGGCTCGGCACCACGGGGTACATGTTCGCCGACATCGTGCCGATCGCACCGGGCGCGGGCTGCGCGGCGGTCGGCGTGGCCGCAGTGGCGTGCATCGCGGCCGCCAACGTGATCCTCGATATCGACGCCGGCGACCTCGACGACACGGTCACCAAGACGTCCGACAACAGCAGCATCATCGCTGGTGGGGCGGGCAACGACAGCCTCAACGGCGGACCGGGCCTGACCGATCCCGACGTGTCGACCAGCAACGACCTGCGCGGCGGCGACGGCAACGACATCCTCACCGGCGGGAACGGCACCGACGTGCTCGACGGCGGCCCCGGCGCGGACAAGATGCTCGGCGGTGCCGGAGCCGACCTCGTCACGTACGCGAGCCGTACCCTCCCGGTGACCGCGGACCTCGACGGCGTCGCCGACGACGGCCAGGCTGGCGAGGGCGACCTGATCGGCACCGACGTCGAGAACCTCACCGGCGGATCCGGCAACGACGTGCTCACCGGCAACGGCGCGAACAACGTGTTCAACGGCGGGCCGGGCAACGACACCCTGACCGGCCTCGCCGGGTCGGACGGCCTCACCGGCGGCCTCGGCAACGACGTGCTCAGCGGCGGCGACGGCGACGACTTCCTGCTGGTCGAGGGTGGCACAAACACCGCGGACGGCGGAGCGGGCGACGACACGATCTACCTGCGCAGCATGTGGGCCAACCAGGGTCCGGACGGCACGAACACCGCGACGGGCGGCCCCGGGAACGACCTCATCTTCAGCGGCGCCGGCCTGGACAAGATGAGCGGCGGCGCGGGGATCGACGAGGTCTCCTACAGCTTCCGCGCCACCCCGGTCACCGCGGACCTCGACGGCGACACCGGCGACGACGGATCCGCGGGCGAGCACGACACGATCGGCGCCGACGTGGAGAACCTCACCGGCGGCGACGCCGACGACGTGCTGATCGGCAACGACGGCCCGAACGTGATCTCGGCCGACCTGGGCGACGATGTCGTCAAGGGCCTCGGCGGCAACGACACCCTCTACGGCGGATCCGGCGACGACGTGCTGCTGGGCGGGCTGGGCGACGACCTGCTGTGGGGCGGATCCGGCGGCGGCGACTTCCTGAACTGCGGCGTCGGCACCGACACCTACAACCTCGGCGAGAACGGCGGCAACGAGATCAACTGCGAGTGGTACAAGCCCGAGGACGGCCTCCGCACGGCCCCCACCCGCACCGCGGCGGCCCGCGCCGCGACCGCCCACACCACCACCCGCTAAGCCCCGTCCCTCCCGCCCGCGCTCGGCGAAGTGTGTGCCGCCAGACCGGCCCTGACCGGCACAGCGGCACACACTTCGCAGCGGGCTGGGGCCGTGGGCGGGAAGATCGGCTGGATATCCAGTTGTGAGTGAGCTACTCACTCATTAGTCTCGCGGGCATGAATGATCGCGCCGCGCCGTGGCCCGCCGGGGCCTGTCCGCCGTCCGGACGGGCCCGCCCGCTGCCGCCCGAGGAGCGGCGGGCCGCGCTTATCGCCGCGACTCAGCCACTCGTCGCCGAGCACGGCATGAAGGTCACCACCCGGCAGATCGCCGACGCGGCCGGGGTCGCCGAGGGCACCATCTTCCGCGTCTTCGCGTCCAAGGAAGAGCTGGTCAAGGCCGCGATCGACGCCGCGCTCGATCCGGCGCCGATGATCGCCGAGCTGGCCACGGTCGATCCGGCCGGGACACTTCGGGACACCCTGACCGAGATAACCATGATCCTGCAGCGGCGGTTCACCAGTATCTTCAACCTGCTCCTCGCGGTCGGCTTCCAGGGCCCGCCCGAGGAGGACGACCGCCGCCGATCCATGTCCCGCCGCGGCACCGAAGCAGTCCACGAGGCCGTGCTCCGGGTACTGGATCCGCACTCCGCCGAACTCCGCCTGTCCGCGCCCGAGGTGCTGCATGTCCTGGGGCTGCTCACCTTCGCCGCGAGCCATCCCATGATCAACGACGGCAAGCCGCTCGACGCGGATCTCATCGTCTCCGTGCTCATCGACGGGATCCGCCTGCCCAGCAACGACAAACCGGGGGACCACCGCCCATGCTGACCCGACTCCTGATCACCACCCTGCGCCCGTACCGGCGATTGCTGGCGGCCGTCGTGCTCGCCCAGCTCGTCGGCACGCTCGCCTCGCTGTACCTGCCCGGCCTCAACGCCGACATCGTCGACAAGGGCATCGCCACCGGCGACACGGGCTACATCATGCGGATCGGCGGGTGGATGCTCGCGGTCACGGCGGTCCAGATCGCCGGATCCATCGTCGCCGTGTACTTCGGAGCCCGGGCCGCGATGGCCGCCGGTCGCGACCTGCGCGCCTCCGTGTTCCGGCGGGTCGGGCAGTTCTCCGGCCGGGAGGTGGCCCAGTTCGGGGCTCCCTCGCTGATCACCCGCTCGACGAACGACGTCCAGCAGGTGCAGATGCTGATCGTGATGAGCTGCACGATGCTCGTGGCCGCGCCGATCATGTGCGTCGGCGGCATCATCATGGCGCTGCGCACCGACTTCGGGCTCTCCTGGCTGATGCTGGTCAGCGTGCCCGCGCTGGTGACCGGGATCGGCCTGGTGATCCGCCGGATGATCCCCGGGTTCCGGCTCATGCAGGTCCGGATCGACACGGTGAACCAGGTGCTGCGGGAGCAGATCGCGGGGATCCGGGTGGTGCGGGCGTTCGTCCGGGAGCCGTACGAGGTCGAGCGGTTCGGGGACGCAAACTACGACCTGAGCATGGTCGCGCTGCGGGTCGGCCGCCTGATGACGCTGATCTTCCCGATCGTGATGGTCGTGCTGAACGCCTCCAGCGTGGCCGTGCTGTGGTTCGGCGCGGCCCGGGTCGAATCGGGGCAGATCCAGATCGGGGCACTGACGGCGTTCCTGAACTACCTGCTCCAGATCCTCATGTCGGTGATGATGGCGACGTTCACGCTGATCATGGTGCCCAGGGCGGCCGCCTGCGCCGAGCGGATCACCGAGGTGCTCGACACCGAGTCCTCGGTCGTGCCGCCGGCCGTGCCGGTCACCGAGCTCACCGAGCACGGCACGCTGGAGCTGCGCGGCGCCGAGTTCCAGTACCCGGGCGCCGAGGAGCCGGTGTTGCGGGACCTGTCGTTCCGCGCCGAGGCCGGGCAGACCACGGCGATCATCGGCAGCACGGGCGCGGGCAAGTCGACGCTGTTGTCGCTGGTCCCGAGGCTGTTCGACGTGACGGCCGGTGCCGTGCTGGTCGACGGGGCGGACGTCCGCGAGCTGGACATGGACCTGCTCTGGAGCAAGGTCGGGCTGGTCCCGCAGAAGCCGTACCTGTTCTCCGGGACTGTCGCGAGCAACCTGCGCTACGGCAATCCCGACGCCACGGACGAGGACCTGTGGCACTTCCTCGACATCGCCCAGGCGCGGGACTTCGTCGCGGCGATGCCCGGCGGACTGGACGCGCCGGTCTCGCAGGGCGGCACCAACCTCTCCGGCGGCCAGCGCCAGCGCCTGGCGATCGCCCGCGCGCTGGTCCGCAGTCCGGAGATCTATCTGTTCGACGACTCGTTCTCGGCGCTCGACCTCGGCACGGACGCCCGGCTGCGCGCGGCGCTGCGCACGGTCACGGGGGAGGCCGCCGTCGTGATCGTCGCCCAGCGCGTCTCCACGATCGTCGACGCGGACCAGATCGTCGTCCTCGACGACGGCGCGATCGTCGGCATCGGCCGCCACGACGAGCTACTCGACACGTGCCCCACCTACGTGGAGATCGTCGAGTCCCAGCTCACCGCGGAGGCCGTGGCATGAGCACCCCAGCACCCAACGGGAAGGACCCGATGACCGACCAGGCGCCCACTCCGCCGAAACGACTGCCGGGACCGGGCGGCAGGCCGGGCGGACCACCCTGGATGGCCATGGGCCAGCCGACCGAGAAGGCGGCCAACTTCGCGCCGTCCGCGCGGCGGCTGATGCGCCGGCTCCGGCCGCACCGCGGTCCCCTGTTCGCGGTGATCGCCCTCGCGGTGATCAGCGTCGGGCTCACCGTCGCCGGGCCGAAGCTGCTCGGCAAGGCAACCGACATCATCTTCGCGGGGATCTTCGGCAAGCGGATCCCCGCCGGGGTGACCGTCGGGCAGGTCGCCGCCCACGAGCGGGCGACCGGCCACGGCAACCTCGCCGACATGCTGAGCCGCATGCACGTGATCCCCGGCCAGGGGATCGACTTCACCGCGCTCGGCCGGATCCTCGGGATCGCTCTCGGCCTGTACCTGCTGGCGAGCGTGCTGGCCTACATCCAGGGCCGGATCCTCACCTCAGTCGTCCAGTCGTCCATGCGCAAGCTCCGGGCGGACGTCGAGGCCAAGCTGCACCGGCTCCCGCTGCCCTACGTGGACGGCCAGCCGCGCGGCGAACTGCTGAGCCGGGTCACCAACGACATCGACAACGTGGCCCAGAGCGTCCAGCAGACGCTCAGCCAGTTGCTGACCTCGCTACTGACCGTCGTCGGCGTGCTGGTGATGATGTTCGTGACCTCGCCGCTGCTGGCGCTCGTCGCGCTGGTCGCTGTGCCGATCTCGATGATCGTCACCAAGGAGATCGCCAAGCGGTCCAAGAAGCAGTTCATCGCGCAGTGGAAGCACACGGGCGGGCTCAACGCCCAGATCGAAGAGGCCTTCACCGGCCACGAGCTGGTCAAGGTGTTCGGCCGGCAGCGCGAGGTCGAGGCCTCGTTCGACGCCAAGAACTCCGAGCTGTTCGGCGCCAGCTTCGGCGCCCAGTTCGTCTCCGGGATCATCATGCCGTCGATGATGTTCATCGGGAACCTCAGCTACGTGGCGGTCGCCGTGATCGGCGGGCTGCGGGTCGCCACCGGGACGATGACCCTGGGTGACGTGCAGGCGTTCATCCAGTACTCGCGCCAGTTCACCCAGCCGCTGACCCAGGTGGCGTCGAAGGCGAACCTGCTCCAGTCCGGGGTGGCCTCGGCCGAGCGCGTGTTCGACCTGCTCGACGCGCCAGAGCAGTCGGCGGATCCGGCCGAGCCGGTACACGTGACCGATCCGCGGGGGCGGGTGGAGTTCGAGCACATCTCGTTCCGGTACCAGCCCGACAAGCCGCTGATCGACGACCTGTCGCTGGTCGCGAACCCGGGCCAGACCGTGGCGATCGTCGGACCGACCGGAGCGGGCAAGACCACGCTGGTCAACCTCATCATGCGGTTCTACGAGCTCGACGCCGGGCGGATCACGCTCGACGGCGCCGACATCACCACCCTGACCAGGGACGCGCTGCGCGGCGAGATCGGCATGGTGCTCCAGGACGCGTGGCTGTTCGGCGGCACGATCCGGGCCAACATCGCCTACGGGCGGCCCGGCGCCACCGAGGACGAGATCGTGGCCGCGGCCAAGGCGACCTTCGTGGACCGGTTCGTGCACAGCCTCCCGGCCGGGTACGACACGGTGATCGAGGACGGCGGCGGCAACATCAGCGCGGGCGAGCGGCAGCTCATCACGATCGCGCGGGCGTTCCTCGCGGATCCCTCGCTGCTGATCCTGGACGAGGCCACGAGCTCGGTGGACACCCGCACCGAGGTACTGGTCCAGCGGGCCATGGCCGCCCTGCGGACGGATCGCACGAGCTTCGTCATCGCGCACCGGCTCTCGACGATCCGGGACGCGGACATGATCCTCGTGATGGAGAACGGCCAGATCGTCGAGAAGGGCACCCACACCGAGCTGCTCGCGGCCGAGGGCGCCTACCACCGGCTCTACACCGCGCAGTTCACCCAGCCGGTCACCGAAGAGGCCGTGCCAGCCGGCGCGCGCTGAGACGGCAGAACGGCCGCCACCGGGAAGGTCCGGTGGCGGCCGTTCTGTGTTTTCCCGAGGCAGTGCCTAACGGACCGTGAGCTGCGCCGCCGAGGTGAGCGCCGATCCGGCCGAGTTCGTGAACACCGCCCGGTAGCGGAACTTCGACTGGCTGCGGGCGGCCTTGAACGACAGGGTCGCCGAGGTCTTGCCCGCCATCGGCGCGAACGTCTTGCCGCCGTTCGAGCTGACCTGCCACTGCACCGACGGAGCCGGGGTGCCCGTGGCCGACGCGGTGAACGTCACCGTCGCGCCGTTGCTGACCGTCTTGGACTCCGGGTTGCTCTTCACGGCCGGCTTCACCGCGGGCGGGGCCGGGAGCGCGATGGTCCCGCCGACCGAGGTCGTGGTCCCGTCGGCCGCGCGGAGCGGACCGTCGCCGTTGGACGCCACCAGGGTCCAGCTGTAGTTGCCGCCGGCGAGGGATCCGCCGGTGGCGCCCTTGCCGTCCCAGGTCACGAGAGCGCCGCCCTGGGTTGCCGCCGCCGCGTCACAGGACAGGGTGCGGACCGTCGTCGCGCCCGACTTCACCAGCACCTGGCAGGTGGTCATCGCGGCGGACGCCGGCAGCTCGGCGTACCAGGCCCACGGCTTGTTCTTCTCGGCGATCGTCTTGACGAACGGGTTGCCCAGGAACCGCGGCGGGTTGGCGGCGTGGGCCGGCAGCGCCATGGTCACGGGGACCTCGTCGTCGTTGATCCAGGCGGCGATGCCCGAGTCGGTGGAGACCTGGTCCGACTGGGTCAGGTCGGCGCTGATCGGCGTCTCCACGCCCGTCGACAGGTCGCGCACCGAGTACGCCCGCGCCTCGCCGACGTCCTGCTGAGCCGTCATCCCGTCCAGGACCGGCGCCCGGCCCAGCACCGCACCGTCGCTGCCGAGCGAAGCCAGCGTCACGCCGTCCTCGATCGGGGTCGCCGGAGTGAGCGTGCGGGCATTGCGGTAGCCGGCGTAGGTCGTGCACGTGTCGCCACACACGCCGTACTGCCAGGCCACGTAGTCGCCCCACATGTACAGGCGGCCGGACAGGTAGCCGTCGGCGATGCCCGGGGCGGCCGGGGCCAGGTGCACGGGCTCGCCGCTCGCGGTCAGGTCACGCCGCTGCACGGATCCGTCGGCGGCGATGTAGGCCACGTAGTTGCCCCAGATCGTGGCCTCGGACGCGCCGGTCAGCCAGGTCAGGTCCGTGCGCCTGGCCGCGATCAGGTCGTAGAGGCTCCAGGTGCCCGACGCGTTGTACAGCACGCGGGTGCCCGAGATCGAGACGTTGCTGATCCCGTCGCCGTGGTCGGTGGCGATGGTGGCCACGTCCGCGCCGGTGGTGACCTTGAGCAGCGTCGCGGATCCGCCCTGGTCGTCGACCGTGAACGCGGTCCGGCGGCCGGAGGCGGCGAGTTCCCAGTTCGAGGATCCGGACACCGGGGTGCCCGGGCCGGTCGCCAGCGTGTTGCCCGCGTACCGCTTGGTCCACACCGGGATTCCGGCTCCGGCGGTGTCGGTCCAGGTCACTCGGCCGGGGGACAGCGCGAGCAGGCGAGCCGTGACCGGGGAGGCCGTGGGCAGGACGACCGTCGAGGCCGTGCCGGTCGCGGTGGCGAGCAGCAGGATCGTCGCCCTGTCCTCCTCGCCACCCGCGGTCACCGCGAACGCCGTACCGGTGCTCGCCATGCTCGCGACCGGCGCGGTCCGGGTGACGACAGCGCCACCGGCCAGCGGGACCGTCGAGAACAGCCCGTCACCGTCCCGCCAGCCGGCCTGGGTTGCGGTCACGGCGAGGGTGGCGAAGTCGCCGTCCGCAACGAGGTCGGTGCCCGCGGATCCGTCCAGCGGAAGCTTGGCGAGCGCGTGCGTGACAGAGTCGCCGGACCGGCTCTCGGCGCAGACGGCGACCGTCGCGGTCAGCCCGCCACAGGTCACCGCGGTGGTGCTGGGATCCAGGTCGAGAGACGTCACCTGGCTTGGGTTCGCGTACGACAGGTAGACGGCCTTGGGGCTGCCCCCGGGCGTGGTGTAGCTGATGACGGTCCCGGTCGCGTTGCCGGTGGCCACCGGCGGGAGGCCGCTGAGATCCAGGTCGTCGAGGGTGACGAGGTCGGTGGCGACTCCGGTCAGCGCGTTCACGGCGGAGATGTCGATCACGCCGGTGGGGCCGGGGTCCGGCGT
>JAOPVE010000171.1 GCA_025963185.1 Actinomycetes bacterium | reverse complement strand
GCCGCGCCACCTCACCCGCCCGCGGCCCCGCCCCACCCAGCCGAGCCGCACCCAGCCCCGCCATCCCCGGCCGGTGTCCCGCCGTACCCGGCCGCGGCTGGTCAGCGTCCGCCCGGGAGCCCGCAGCCGGTCTACGGCCAGCCCACGTACGGGTACCCCGCCGACCTCCCGCCCCCACCCGACGTGGTCTCCGGCGGTCCGGCCGGGCCGCGGCGGACGGTCCTGTGGGTGGCTCTCGGGGGTGGGGGCGTGCTGGTGATCGGCCTGGTGGTGCTGCTCGTGGTGGTCCTCGGCGGGCGGGCGCCGGGCAGGGATCCGTTCGCGCCGTTCGGATCCGGCAACGGCGCCCCCGCACCGCCGCTCGCCAAGCTGTGCCCGCCACCGCCCGGTACCGCGGCGCCGACCGAGCCGCTTCCGCCGCCCGCCGGGGCGCGGCTCGCCGATCCGGATGCTGGCATTTCCTACTCCGCACTCGGCGAGCCCTGGCAGTCGTGGGATCGGGGAACCTGGGCGCAGGGCACCCTCGGGATCGCGTTCAACCGCGGCTACTTCGTCGTCACCGAGACCTACGACGAGGGGGAGTACCTGGCCTCGGTCCTCTCGGGCAAGGTTCCGGCGACCGTCGGGGACAGCCTGACGCTGAACCTGGAGTGCGCGGGACGGCAGGTCGTCGACGACGTCCGCAACTCCTACTACCCGCGGCCGAACGAGAAGAAGAGCATCAAGGAGCAGGTCACGACCGTCGGCGGCCGCCCGGCGTGGGTGTCGGAGTTCCAGCTCAGCTTCTCGGCGGCCGGCCTGCGGGCCCACAGCGAGCGGGTCGCGGTGGTGCTGGTCGACGTGGGCAAGCCCGACGCGGCCGTGCTGTACGTGTCGATCCCCGAGACGCACCCGCAGCTCTACCCCGAGATCGGAAAGCTCATCGACTCCGTGCGGGTCCCCTAGATCGCCAGGCCGCTGGGCACGCGCTCCTAGACGCGCGCGGGCGAGGCCGTTGCAGATAGTGTCGTGACGTGTCGCATGCCACCGTGAAGATCCCAGCTACCTCGTACGCCGTCGAGCGGCTGACGCTCGAGAACGGCCTGCGGGTCGTCCTCTCGCCCGACCGGTCCGCGCCCGTCATCGGCGTCGCGGTCGTGTACGACGTCGGCATCCGGTCCGAGCCCGAGGGCCGCACCGGGTTCGCGCACCTGTTCGAGCACCTGATGTTCCAGGGCTCGGAGAACCTGGAGAAGCTCGCGCACTTCCGGTACGTCCAGGCGTCGGGCGGGGTGTTCAACGGCAGCACCCACCTCGACTACACGGACTACTACGAGTCGCTGCCGAGCAACGCCCTCGAACGCGCGCTGTTCCTCGAGGCCGACCGGATGCGCTCGCCGCGGATCACCCCCGAGAACCTGGCGAACCAGATCGCCGTGGTGAAGGAGGAGATCCGGGTCAACGTGCTGAACCGGCCCTACGGCGGGTTCCCGTGGCTCAAGCTGCCGCCGGTCATGTTCGGCACGTTCCCGAACGCCCACGACGGCTACGGATCGTTCGTCGACCTTGAATCCGCCACGGCCGAGGACGCGGCCTCGTTCTTCCGCACCTACTACGCGCCCGCGAACGCGGTGCTGTGCGTGGCCGGGGACATCGACGTGGCCGAGGCGACAGCGCTCATCGAGAAGCACTTCGGGGGGATCGCCGCCCGCCCGAAGCCCGAGCGGCCCGACTTCTCCGAGCCCGACCTGACCGAGGAACGGCGGGCCTCGCACACCGATCCGATGGCCCCGATGCCCGCGGTGGCCATGGCGTGGCGGGTGCCGGATCCGGTGAAGGAGTTCGACGCGTACCTGCCGTACGTGGTCCTCGCCGAGGTCCTCACCGACGGGGACGCCTCCCGGCTGGTCGAGCGGCTGATCCTCGACGACGGCATCGCCACGAGCGTGTCGGGCTACCTGGGCTTCATGGGGGATCCGTTCGACGTGCGCGATCCGACGGCGATGCTGCTGCAGATCCACTTCCCGCCGCAGGTCACGCTCGCGACCGTCGAGGCGGCCGTGGACGAAGAGCTGGCCCGGCTCGCCACCGACGGGCTGTCCGAGGCCGAGCTGGCGCGGGTCCAGGCCAGGCTGGCCGCGCACATGCTCCGCGAGACCGACTCGGTGCTCGGCCGGGCGCTGTCGATGGCGGTCCTGGAACAGCAGCGCGACCGCGCCGAGCTGATCAACGAGCTGCCGCGCCTGCTCGGATCCGTGACCACCGACCAGATCGCGGCCGCCGCCGCCACCCTGCGCCCGGGCCGCCGCGCGCTGCTCGAGATCGTGCCCGGAGGAGCCCAGTGACCGCCCTCGCCGTACCCGACCTGACCAGTCCGCGCGAGGCGCCGACGCCGGTCTCCGCCGAGCGCACGCTGTCGACCGGGCTCCGGGTCGTGGCGATCGAGCGATCCTCCGTGCCGCTGGTCGAGCTGCGGCTGCGGGTGCCGTTCGCGGGCGAGCGGGAGTCCGACGTCGCCCACGCGTCCGTCCTCGGCGAGACGCTGTTGTCCGGCACGGCCGGCCTGTCGGCGGTCCAGATCGCGGCGACGCTCCAGGAGGTCGGGGGCGGGCTGAGCGTGTCCGTCGATCCGGACCGGCTGCTCGTCTCGGGCAACGCGCTCGCCGCGGGGCTGCCGAGGCTGCTCGAGGTGCTCGCCGGGGTGCTCACCGGCGCCGCGTACCCCGAAAAAGAGGTGCGGATCGAGCGTGAGCGGCTCGCCGACCGCATCGAGATGGCCGCCTCGCAGCCATCGCACGCGGTCCGCGAGGCGCTGCTCAAGCGGCTGTTCGGCGAGCACCCGTACGGCACCGAGACTCCCGAGCCCGCGCACGTGCGGCTGGTCGAGCCCCCCCTGCTGCGCGCGCTGCACGCCCGCCGGGTGCTCCCCGAGGGCAGCGTGCTGGTGCTCGTCGGCGACGTGCCGGCCGAGCAGGTGCTCGACGCGGTCGAGGCCGCGCTCTCGCCGTGGTCGGCGACCGGCGCCGAGATCACGGTGCCGCCGATGCCCGCGTTCGCGCCGGGTCCGCTGCTGCTGGTGGACCGGCCCGGGTCGGTGCAGTCGTCGATCCGGATGGGCGTTTCGGCCGTGCCCCGCTCGCACCCGGACTATCCCGCGCTGCAGCTCGCCAACCTCGTGTTCGGCGGGTACTTCTCCTCGCGGCTGGTGGAGAACATCCGCGAGGACAAGGGCTACACGTACTCCCCGCACAGCGGCATCGACCACGCCGTCGCCGGATCCATGATCGTGATCAGCGCGGACGTGGCGACCGAGGTCACCGCACCCGCGCTTGTCGAGATGGCCTACGAGCTGGGCCGGATCGCCACCCTCCCGCCCCAGACCGACGAGCTGGAGCAGGCGCGCCAATACGCGATCGGCACCCTGGCGCTGTCGGTGGCCTCGCAGGCGGGGCTGGCGAGCATGCTCGCGGCGCT
This sequence comes from Actinomycetes bacterium, assembly GCA_025963185.1. Taxonomy (GTDB): domain Bacteria; phylum Actinomycetota; class Actinomycetes; order Mycobacteriales; family Cryptosporangiaceae; genus RYN-140. The sequence continues at coordinate 5,754 of JAOPVE010000171.1, read as the reverse complement.
GGCGACCACGGGCCTCGGCCTGGACTGGCTCGCCGGCCACCCCAAGCGGCTCGCGGCCGTGTCCGCCGACGAGGTCTTCGCCGCCGCGGCCAAGTACCTCGGCCCGGCGCGGGCGGTCCCGGTCGTGCTCGGCGACGCGTCGGCGGTCGAGCCGTCCGTATCGGCGCTAGGCCCGGTCGTCCGCGGGTGAGCTGGCAGCACCTGGTCTTCTGCCGCGCGATGGTCGACCGCGCGGCGCACCGCCGCGGGGACGCGGCCTGGCTGGCGGAGGCGTGGCCCGGCGCGCGGGTGCTGGTGGTGGGCCCGCGCGGCGAGGTGCTCGTCAGTGGCGGCGACGAGAGCCCGAAGCTGGCGCTGTTGCCGTCCGCGGACGTGCCCGAGGGCGAGCGGCTGTTCCTCGGCGCCGACGGCGAGCGCGCGTACTTCGCGATCGCCGGTGACCTGCCGGACGTCGAAGGCGCCCACCCGGAGCAGCTGCGGACCGTCGGCGACCGGCTCGACGCCTACGACCAGGCGCTACTCGCCGAGGCGATCGGCCTGGTCAACTGGCGTCGCAGCTACCTGTACAGCCCGATGACCGGCGCCCGGCTGGTGCCGCAGTCCGCCGGGTGGGAGCTCGCCGCCGAGGACGGATCCGGGGTGATCTGGCCGCGGACGAACCCGGCGATCATCGTGCTGGTCCACGACGGGGTGCCCGGCGGCGAGGGCCAGTGCCTGCTCACCCGCCAGCCGAACTGGCCCGCCGGGCGGTACTCGTGCGTGGCCGGATTCGTTGAGCCGGGGGAGTCCGCCGAGGCCGCCGTGCACCGCGAGGTGTTCGAGGAGACCGGGGTGGAGATCCGCGAAGTCTCGTATGTCGCCAGTCAGCCGTGGCCTGTTCCCGCGTCGCTGATGCTGGGGTTCACGGCGCTCGGCGATCCGTCGCAGCCGGTGGTCGTGGGCGAGGACGAGCTGGAGGACGCCCGCTGGTTCACCCGGGCGCGGCTGCTCGGCCCCGACTCACCCCTCGGCCCGTCGCCGGTGTCGATCTCGCACCACCTGATCACCGCGTGGCGCGACGCCTCCGGCTAATCACTTTCGGTAACAGGCACCGGCGGATCCCCCAAACCCCGCAGTACATTCGTCGCAGCGGATCGCACGAAGCCACCCTGAGTGACTATCGCCCGATCCGCGTCGATGTGGGCGCCGCGCGGAGGGCACGCGGCCGGACCGCCGAGGGGATCCGCATGAGGAAGTTACGCCGTGCCCTGCCGCGTCGCGCCGCGATGGTGGCGGGCACGCTGGGCACGCTGGCCGCGGTCGGAGTGTTCGGGGCGGGCAGCGCGGCCGCATCGGCTTCGGTTGACCCGGGGGCGCGGATGGCCGCGAAGGGCCACGGTGGAGAGCCCCGGGAGCTGCCCGGCTCCGGGTTCATCTTCGGCGAGGATCTCGGCCAGGCGTTCGGCACCAAGCGGCCGGTGCTCCAGCTCAACGTCGGGGCCGACGCCGTCCGGTCGCTGTGCGGCGTGCTCGGCGGGTCCCGCGAGCAGGACACCTGGGTGTTCACGATCGGCAAGGGGAAGCTGTCGGAGGTCCGGCTCACGCTGACGGCGCCCGGCGGGAAGCCCGTATCCGCTCGGACCGGCGACGACGGCGCGATCCTCTTCCGCGGATCCAAGGCCATCATCCGCACCAGCCCCGCCGGAGCCAAGCTCGCCACCGCCCAGGCCACGGTGAAGGGCAAGGGAACCGGGTTCGCGCTGGCCGGAGCATGCGCGGGCCGCAAGGCAGCCCCGGCACCGGCCCCGAAGCCGCCCGCACCGAAGCCGTCGCCGACCTACGCCCCGGCGCCCCCGGCCGCCGAGGCGAGCCCGCCCGCGGATCCGGGAGCAGCCGATCCCGGTGCCGAGGGCGCCACCGCGCCCGGCGGGCCGTCGCCGGTGCCTTCCGCCTCGCCGTCGGCCGATCCGTCGGCTGATCCCTCGGCCGGGGTGGCAGAGTCGCCGGGCGCGAGCCCATCCGCGGGGGTGGCGGTGCCGATCGCGGATCCGCCGAGGCCCGCCGCCCAGAGCTCGGCGCTGAACTGGACCATGATCGCCCTCCTCGTGGCCGCCGCGATCCTCGTCGCGTTCGGGATCGCCGCCGCGCTGGTCCTGCGCACCCGCCGGGCCCGTCCGGCCGCACCCACGGGATCGCCGGATCCTGGCGGCGACGACACGGCGATCCTCGACATGCTTTAGCGGTTCCGGGGTGAGCTAGCGGCGCATTTGCACGGCTGGGTGGCGCGGATCGTCGCGCCGCACCACGACGTCGGCCGTCTCCAGCGGGGCGACCTCGGCGGCGTACCGCTCGAAGGCCGGCCGGGTCCAGGAGAGGCCGCGCGGGGTGCGGCGGGCCAGCGCCGGTGCCCCGATATGCACGTGGATCGCCAGGTCGAAGGGCAGTTCGCGGCCGAGCAGGAACACGCCGTCGACCAGCAGGACCGCGTGCTCGGGCGCCTGCTCGTACGCGGCCCTGGTCGCCCGATCCGTCTCCGGGTTCCACAGCGAGGGCAGCCAGCGGCCGTTCCCGCCCGGGCCGAGCGGCCGGAGCACCTCGCGGCTCAGCGCGGCGCCGTCCAGCCAGTCGCCGTAGTAGGAGTCGGGATCGGTCTTGCCGAACTCGTAGCGCAGGGAGGCCGGGCGCAGGAACCCGCTCGCCGGGACCCGCAGCGGCTGGGCTCCGAGCGCCCGCAGCGGATCCACCATGGCGTCCGCGATCTCGCCGGGCCCCGCCGCGGGTGATCCGTCGAGCGCGATCCGGATCCGTCCGCCGCCCGCCGCGGCCACACAGAGCTGCGCGAGTAGCCCGGCCAGCGCGTCGGCGCTGACCGGGCTAGGGCTCGTGAGAGTCAAACGGGTGTGGGGATGGCTTACGCGGCGGCGAGCCGCAGCTTGACCTGGGCAACGGTGGGGTTGGTGAGGGATCCGCCGTCGGCGAAGACCACCGTCGGGACCGTCTGGTTCCCGCCGTTCACCGAGCGCACGAACGCCGCGGCGGACTCGTCCTGCTCGATGTCGATCGTCTCGTAGGCGATGCCTTCGCGGTCGAGCTGGCTGCGGAGCCGGCGGCACGGGCCGCACCAAGTCGTCGTGTAGATCGTCACGAAAGCACTCATCGGCAGGGCTACCTCGTTCCGCTAGGGGGTCGGCCAAATCTGTGGACAACAACACGGCCTGGGGACAGGTACTTCCCGCCTTCGGCAAGCCTGGCAGGATTCTCCCGTGACCGTCGACACTCGCAGCGCCGTGGAGGACGTGCTCGCCGGGCTCGACGACGACCAGCGGGCGGCCGTCCTCGCCCCGCGCGGTCCCGTCTGCATTCTGGCCGGCGCCGGCACGGGCAAGACCAGGGCGATCACGCACCGGATCGCCCACGGGGTCCTCACCGGAACGACCGCGCCTCAGCACGTGCTCGCCGTGACCTTCACCGCGCGCGCCGCGGGGGAGATGCGGGGCCGGCTCCGCGGGCTCGGCGCCGAGGGCGTCCAGGCGCGCACCTTCCACGCCGCCGCTCTGCGCCAGCTCCGCTACTTCGCGCCCCGGGTGTTCTCCGGGAAGGCCCTGCCCGACCTCGTCGACAGCAAGGCGCGGCTCGTCGGGCAGGCGGCGGCGCGGTCCCGGCTCCGGCTCGACCGCACCGGGGTCCGCGACTGCACGTCCGAGATCGAGTGGGCCAAGTCGGCGATGATCGAGCCCGCCGAGTACGCGGCCGCGGCGGCCAAGGCGGCGCGTGACGTCCCGATCGCGCCCGAGCAGCTCGCCGAGCTCTACGCGGGCTACGAGCAGGTCAAGCGCAAGATGGGCGTGATCGACTTCGAAGACCTGCTCCGCGCGACCGTCTGGGCTATCGAGGAGCACCGGGACGTGGCGGACCAGATCCGCGCCCAGTACCGGCACTTCGTCGTCGACGAGTACCAGGACGTCAACCCGCTCCAGCAGCGGCTCCTCGACGCGTGGCTCGGCGGCCGCGACGACCTGTGCGTCGTCGGCGACGCCAGCCAGACGATCTACTCCTTCACCGGCGCCACCGCCTCGTACCTGATCGGCTTCCAGCGCCGGTACCAGCGCTCGACCATGGTCCGGCTCGAGCGCGACTACCGGTCCACCCCGCAGGTCGTGGCACTGGCGAACGAGGTCATCGCCGCGGCCAGCGGGGTCGAGGCCGGGGTCCGGCTGAAACTGACCGGCCAGCGTCCGCCCGGTCCGTCCCCGCGCTCGGCGAACTTCCCCGACGAGCCCGCCGAGGCGGTCGCCGTGGCGGCCCGCTGCCGGGAGCTCATCGGGTCCGGCACGCCGGCCTCCGAGATCGCCGTGCTGTTCCGCACGAATGCCCAGTCCGCCGCGTACGAGACCGCGCTGGCCGACGCGAAGGTCCCGTACGTGGTCCGCGGGGTCGAGCGGTTCTTCGAGCGGCCCGAGGTACGCGAGGCCATGGTCCTGCTGCGCGGGGCGGCGCGCGCGATCGAGCCCGGTCAGCCCCTCGCCGAGGCGATCGCCGAGACGCTGTCGGCCGTGGGGTTCCGAGTCGGCGATCCGCCCTCGGGTGGGTCCGCGAGGGAGAAGTGGGAGGCGCTCGCGGCCCTGGTCCGCCTCGGTGAGGACTTCGCCGCGGCGCACGAGGGAGCCAACCTGTCCACGTTCACCGACGAACTCGCCGAGCGGGCCGCGGTCCAGCACGCGCCGACGGTCGACGGCGTCACCCTCGCGTCCCTGCACGCCGCCAAGGGCCTGGAGTGGGACGCGGTGTTCCTGGTCGGGCTCGCCGAGGGCACCATGCCGATCACGTTCGCCAAGACTCCCGCGCAGCTCGAAGAGGAACGGCGGCTGCTCTACGTCGGCATCACCCGGGCGCGCGAGCACCTGTGGCTGTCGTGGTCGTCGTCGCGATCGCCCGGTGGCCGAGCGAGCAGGCGGCCGAGCCGGTTCCTGCCCGAGTCCGCCGGGGGTGCCGGGTCCGGTGGCGCGCGGCCAGGGTCCAAGGCGGCGGGGACGAAGTCCGGTCCGAAGTCGCTCCCGATCTGCCGCATCTGTGGGGTCGCGTTGTTCGATCCGGCCCAGCGCAAGCTCCGGCGCTGCGGCGGGTGCCCGTCCGACTACGACGAGGGCCTGTTCGGCCGCATGCGTGAGTGGCGTGCCCTGCTGGCCAAGGAACAGAAGCTGCCCGCGTACGTGATCTTCACCGACGCCACCCTGATCGCTGTTGCCGAGCAGATGCCGGCGTCCGAACAGCAGCTCGCGTCGATCCCCGGTGTCGGACCGCGCAAGCTCACCCTCTACGGCGACGCGGTCCTAGCCCTGGTCGCAGGGGCCGACCCGCTCTCCCTCACCGCCCCCACCACCCCCGACGACGACGCCTAACAACCACCCCGCCCCACCCACGTCGGGCCCTCGCACCTGCCGGACCCACCACCATCGGCCGCCCGCACTCGGGCGTCCCGCCGCAGTCGGGCGCCCCGCCGCCGGCTGCCCAGTGCGGAACTCTGCGCCGGTCCGGACCGTCGAAGCTCCCTACTTCTGTTCCAGGTCCGCCCCCGTTGGTGCCGACCGCTGCAGTCCTGGCGAAGTGTGCGCCGCTACGCCGGTCATGGGCGGCAGAACGGCACGCAGTTCGGGGTTTGCTGCCTCTGGATCTGCGGTCACCGGGGCTCCCGGAGGTGCTTGCTTGTCGTGCTCGCACGACCGATGGCGGATGGGCGGGCCGCAGGACCGGTCCCCGCCTCTCGCCCGCCGCGTG
>JAOPVE010000162.1 GCA_025963185.1 Actinomycetes bacterium | reverse complement strand
CCACGCTCGTGCGGGCCACGACACGGCACACCCGCACGCCACCTGCCAGCCCCCCGGCCACGGGTACACCCCCCACCGGTACGCCCCCCGCCGTGGCGCCCCGTGACCCGGACGCCGGGCGCGCGAGGGCGCTGTTCGCGCGGGTGCCGAGGGCCGCCGCGCTCGCCGCCAGGATCCCCAGTGCCGAGGCTTTTCGCGCCCACGTCCGCGAGCCGTATCTGCAGTTGTTCGCCGCCCAGCTCACCGTGGCCGGGACCGCGGTCGTCGCGAACATCCTCATCGCCAGGGCGCTGGCGCCGAGCGGCCGGGGCGAGATCGCGCTGCTGCTCCAGGTCGCGTACCTGACCAGCCAGGTGCTGCTGCTCGGCAGCGAGCGCAGCTTCCTGGCGGTGTACTCGCCGACGCTGCCGAAGACCGCCGTCCGCGCCTACACCAGACTGCTCGTCGTGCCGTGCGCGGCCGGGCTCGCCGTGATCGCGATCGCCGCCGTGTTCGCGCCCGGGTCGCTCCCGCCGGCGCTGGTGGCGGGGATCGCCCTGTTCACGGTCGTCAACGTGCTGGTCAGGGCCGTGCGAGCGGTCGCGGTGGCCAGCGGGCGGAACGCCGGGTTCCTCGGCTCGACGATCGCCAGCCAGCTACTGCTGCTCGCCGCGCTCGCGGTGCTCACCGCGAGCGGGACCAAAGATCCGGCGGTGTGGCTCGGCGCGTACGTCGTCGCGGGGGCGATCCCGGCCGCGGTGTGCTGGCTGCGGTGGTCGCGCGGTCCGGTGCAGGCGCTCTACCGGCCCGAGGTGGTGCGGCGGCGGGCGGTCCGGCGGGAGGGGCTGGCGCTGCTGCCCTCGGCGATCGCGAACATGGGCATGCTGCGGATCGACCGCCTGGTGATCCCCGCCCTCGCGTCCACGGCGGCGCTCGGCATCTACGCCACGGTCGCCACGATGACCGAGCTGCTGTCCTGGCCGATCGCGTCGTTCGCCGACACCCGCCTGGGCGCCTGGCGCACGGCGGACCGGGAGGGCCGGCTGCGGATCTGGCCCCTGCTCGGCGCCGCCGCCGGTTACGCCGCGATCGCCGCGCCCGTGCTCGGTGTGGTGATCTACCTGATCGTCGTGCCGGTGTTCGGGGCCGCCTACGCGCCGGCGAAGGCCCTGATCCCGCCGCTGATCGCCGCGTCCGCGGTCTACGGGATCTCGCGGGTCAGCCTCGCGATCCTGGTGGCGCGGCGCCGCAACCTGCTCGCGTCCGCGGCGGAGATCTGCGGGTTCGCCGTCAGTCTCGTGGCGTACGTGTCGCTGATCCCGGCCTGGGGGGCGCGCGGCGCGGCCTGGGGATCACTCGCCGGGTACGCGGCCTGCCTGCTGTTCGCCCAGGCCGCCCTCCGCCGCCCGGAGGAGGCGCGATGACCGCCGTGACCGGTCCGGTGACGCTGCGGGTGCGCGCGTCCCGGATCCCCGCGCTCCCGATCTTTGTGCTGCTCGTCGTCGTGCTGGCCGGGCGGTACTCGCCGGGCCGGGCCGGGATCGGCGGCGTCGCGATCCCGGACCTGCGGGTGCTCGGCGTGATCACGGCGATCGCGCTGGCGGCGATCGGCCTGACCCGGCGGCCCGCACCCACGGCCGCGCGCAGGCCCGAGGGCTGGCTGATCGCCGCGACCCTGCTCTTCCTCTACCAGGTGGCGTCCGCGCTGTGGGCCCCCGAGCAGGCCCGGACCGGCGAGAAGACCCTCGACGTGGCCCTGCTCGCGGTGCTGACCGGGGCGTTCTACCTGCTGGCCCGGCGGGACCCCGCCCAGGCGATCCGCTGGACCTTCGGCTTCTTCCTCGCCGCAGCCCTGCTGTTCGCCGCCGGGGCGCTCCTGGTCAGCGGACCCGGGGCGCAGGGCCGGTACGCGGCGTTCGGCGGCGGGCCCAACATCTTCGTCCGGATCGAGATCCTCGGGATCATCTCGGCGATCGCCCTGCACAAGTTCACCGGGCGGCTGGTCCCGCTGCTGGCGATCGCGCCGCTCGCGGCCATGGCGGTGCTGTCCGGATCCCGGGGCGGGCTGGTCGCGGGGGCCGTGGTGGCGCTGGGCGCGCTGGTCCGGGCTCGGGGCCGGATCCCCGCGCGCCCGGCCGCCGTGATCCTCGGCGCATTGGCTGTCGTCGGCGCGCTGGTCACCGTGGCCGCGCCGGCCGCCGTGGCCGCGCTGCGGATCCGGTTCGTCGAGCAGACGATCCAGCAGGGCTACTCCTCGGGGCGGACCGAGATCTGGCGGTCCGCGGCGCGGCTGGCGACCGCGCACCCGCTGTTCGGATCCGGCCTGGACGGCTACTACGGCCTCGCCGGGCGGACCCAGGGCGTCGAGTACCCGCACGACTACGTGCTCGCGATCGCGGCCGAGGGTGGCCTGGCCGGACTGGTGCTGCTCGGGACGGCGATCCTGCTGTGGATCGGCACGGTCCGCCGCCCTGGCCTGCCGGCCGAGACGTCGATGGCGGTGGCCGCGGCCGTGTTCGTCGGGCTGGACACGCTGTTCTCGGGTGACAACTACGACGCCCGGCTGGCGTGGGTGTTCGCGGCGCTCGCCGCCGCCGCGGCGGTACATCCCCCCGCCACCGCGGCGGTACGCGCCGCGGTGACCCGGCGGGCGAGGGTGGCGAGTGAGCCGTGACTGCGACCGCGGTCAAGCCGCATGCCGCGCAGCACCGGGGCCGCCACACCCACGGGCGGCACCGCCAGCTCCTGGGGCTGCCCCGCCCGCGGCCTGGCGCCCCGGCCGAGGTGGGCACCGTGACGCACCGCCGGCGCCGGGGCGGGCTCGCCGCCGTGGTGGTCGTGCTCATGCTCGCCTCCGCGAGCGCGGCGCCGGATCGCGTCGAGGCCCGGGATCCGGTCGGGAACGCCGCCGCCCAGCTCGGCGCCGTGGGCGCCCCGCCGCTGCCGGTGTCGCACTGGGAGCAGGTGTACCGGGCGAACTGGGAGAGCAGCGACCTGGCCCACTTCGCCGAGCTCAGCCGCTCGCGGGACAGCTGGTCGCAGTACGAGCTGGCATACGGGATCGACGAGTCCACCGCCCTGTTCCGGGCCACCGGCCGGATCGGGTACGCCGGGCGCGCCCTCACCTGGGCCGAGAACGTGGTCGCCTCCGCCCGGGTGTCCCGGGCCATGCCCACCAGCCAGTTCCGCGACCAGTACCGCGGCTGGGTCTCCGAGAGCGACGACTCGCGCGGCCAGGAGGTTCCGCTGCCCGAGAGCTACCTCTGGCGGTACGTGACCGCGCTGCTGAAGGCGGTCCGCGAGAGCTCGCTGTACTCCGATCCGTCCTACCGGGCCAGGTACGGCCGGCTGCTGGACTTCGCGCGGGTGAACGTGTTCGGCAAGTGGGTCGCCCGCGGATCCGAGGAGAACGTCTACCGCAGCCGGACCCACATGGCCGCGCACTGGGCGCAGATCGCGCTCAACCTCGAAGCGATCGACCCGGATCCGGGGCACAGAGCCCGGTACCGCACCGTGACCACCCGGATCGACGACGAGCTGCGCGGCCAGCTGCGGGCGAACCCGGCGGCCCCGGCGGCCTACTTCTGGAGCGACCGGTGGGGCCGTGACGAGCGCCCGGGCCAGGACGTGGCGCACGGCAACGGGGTGATCGCCTACCTGGTGGACGCCCGCGAGGCCGGCCAGTTCTGGACCGCCACCGACCTGGACCGGATGTGCCTGCTGCTGGTCAAGGTGGTCGCGCCGGGACCGTCCGGCGGGGCCGAGTTCGTCGACGGATCCGGCACCGGTACCGGCTGGCTGGCCGACGGCTTCGTCAAGCTCGGCCGCTACGACCCGGCCGTGCAGGCGCGGCTCGCCGAGCACACGGTCGTGAACGGGCAGTTCGTCGCCAACCTGGCACTGAACGCGAGGATCCTCGCGAAAGGGAGCGGATCGAATGACTGAGGGCGCGCTGTGCCTCACCACGTCGTCGCGCTGGGCCGCCGCGCTCGAGCGGGTCCCGCACGACCTCTACCACCGGCCCGAGTACGTGGCGTTCGACGCCGAGTACGCGCGCGGGACGGCTGCGGCGTACTGCTACGAGTCCGGCGGGCACGTGCTGCTGATCCCCCTGGTGCTGCGGCCGATCCCGGGCACCGGATCGCTGGACGCCAGCTCGCCGTACGGCTACCCGGCGCCGGTGAGCGACACCGACGATCCGCGGTTCTGGGCCGAGGCGGTATCGGGGCTGGTCCCGGCGCTGCGGGAGGCCGGGGCGGTGTCGTGTTTCGTGCGGTTACACCCGCTGCTTCCGGCGGTCCGGGAGGCCCTCGCCACCGTGGGGCCCGTCGAGTACCACGGCGACACCGTCTCGATCGACCTGCGCCTCGGCGACGAGGACGCCTGGCACCACGTGCGGGCCAACCACCGCCGCCAGATCAACCGGGCCCGCCGGGAGGGCCGCCGGATCGTGATCGGCGACTGGAGCTACCTCACCGCGTTCACCACCATCTACCTGGAGACGATGCGCCGGGTCTGCGCCACCGAGTACTACTTCTTCCCGCCCTCCTACTTCACCCGGCTGCGCGAGGCGGCGGGCGACCGGATCCACCTCGCGGTCGCCCTCGACGGCGACGAGCCGATCGCCGGTGCGGTCATCTTCGAGGACTCCGGGATCGTCCAGTACCACCTCGGCGGCACCCGCTCGGACCGCCTCGGCGAGCAGCCGTCGAAGCTGCTCATCCACGAGGTGGGCCGGTGGGCGCGGGAGCGGGGCAACACCGCGTTCCACCTCGGATCCGGCGTGGGCGGCCGTGACAACCCGCTGTTCCACTTCAAGGCCGGCTTCTCGCCACTCCGCCACCCGTTTCACACGTGGCGGGTAATCGCCGATCCGGACCGCTACCGCCAGCTCACGGCAGCCACGGGCGACGACGGCGGCTACTTCCCGGCCTACCGCGCCCCGCAGGCCCAGCGCCCGGTCCTCCACACCGAACGCCGCGCCCCCGAGAAGGTGTGAGCGCCTCTGGTCGTGTGCCCGTTGTTAGAGCGTCCGCCAATAGGGCCATGCGGGCTCCGGCGGCACCAGAACCACGTGGGCGGCGTTACCGAACCTCTGACGTGCAACACCGGCACGCCAGAGAACCGGCGCCTTGCCCACGCGGCCCTGGCACTCGCCTCGCTCCGCCCGCCCTATTGGCAGACGCTCTAACAGCTGGGAACACCGGCGAGTCGCGGGAATGCACCGGCGCCGGGGTGTCTTGCAGCGGACATGACGAGCCTGACCGAAGACAGACCCGCGCTCGGCGAGCCCGAGCGGCTGCCCGGCGAGCTGATGACCACGGGCCAGCGCGCCCGCCTCGTGCTCGTACTCGGCGCCCTGATCGCGCTCGGGCCGATCACCATCGACACCTACCTGCCGGCACTCCCGGCGATCACCGGCCAGCTCCACACCACGGCCGCCGCGGTGCAGCTCACGCTCACCGGCACGCTGCTCGGGCTGGCACTCGGCCAGCTGGTGATCGGCCCGCTCTCGGACGCGCTCGGCCGCCGCCGGCCGCTGATCGCCGGGATCGCGCTGCACATCGTGTCCTCCGTCCTGTGCGCGGTCGCGCCGAGCATCGCCGTCCTCGGCCTGCTGCGGGTCCTCCAGGGGGTGGGCGCGTCCGCGGCGATGGTCGTCGCCATGGCGGTCGTCCGGGACCTGTTCTCCGGCGACGCGGTCGCGAGCCTGCTCTCCCGGCTGATGCTGGTGATGGGCGCCGCGCCGATCCTCGCCCCGACGCTCGGTGGCGCGCTGCTGCGCTGGACCAGCTGGCGGGGCGTCTTCTGGGCCATCGCGGTCCTGGGCACGATCCTGCTGGCACTCGGCGTGTTCGCGCTGCGGGAGACCCTCCCGCCGGCCCGCCGCCGCAGCGACGGGGTGGCCGGCACGATCCGGGTCTACGGATCGCTGCTGCGCGACCGTGTGTTCCTCGGCCTCGTGCTCGTGGCCGGGCTGAGCATGTCCGCGCTGTTCGCCTACGTCTCCGGATCCTCGTTCGTGCTCCAGGGCCAGTACGGACTGAGCCAGCAGCAGTTCGGTGTGGTGTTCGGCGCGGGCGCGGCGAGCCTGATCACGGCGACCCAGCTCAACCCGCGGCTGCTCCGGCGGTTCACCTCCCAGCAGATCCTGCGGGTGGCGCTACTCGCCGGATCCGTCTCCGGGCTGGTCCTGCTCGCCTGCGCGGCGACGGGTTTCGGGGGCATCGTCGGGATCCTCGTGCCGCTGTGGGCGGTCCTCGGATCCGCGGGGCTCGGCTTCCCGAACGCCCCCGCGCTGGCCCTGACCCGGCACGGCGAGGCGGCGGGAACCGCGGCGGCCCTGCTCGGCGCACTCCAGTTCGGGATCGCGGCCGCGGCGGCCCCGCTGGTCGGCGTGCTCGGCACCGGCAGTACGGCGATGGCGATCGTCGTGGCCGGCGGGATGATCCTCGCGGCAGTGGTGCTGTTCACGATGGTCCGGGTGCCCACTGTGGAGCTGGAGCCCGCTACGGCCTGACCCACCCACGCGTACGGCGCCGAAGTGCGGTAACTGTGGCCGGTCAGGACCGGTCCGGGTTACCGCACTTCGGGGAATGTATTACGGGATTGTTGCGCCACGAGGGTGGCCGCGCCCCCATCATGGGCGGACCCCACCGCTCGCCCCCGGAGGCGTCCCATGCCGCTGCTCCCCGTTGTGCGCGCCACCCTGCTCGCCGCCGCACTCGTGGCTGGCGTGCTCGTGGCGTCCGGATCGCCCGCCGCGGCCGTCCCCGAGTGCCCTCCGTCCTGCGACGGGGCGGATCCGGCGACCGCGCAGGGCGACTCCCGTCCCGTTCCCGACGCCGCGGCCGCGGGCCGGATCGTCACGCTGCACATCTCCGACCCGGACGACCTGGGCTGGGCCTCGATCGCCCAGGCCGCGCCCGGCGACGAGGTCTGGCTCGACCGCACGTTCGACGGCGGGTCCAACTGGGACGGCAAGGTCGGCGCGGTCACCCTGGCCGTCGGCCAGCAGACGGCCCGGACCCTGATGTACCAGCTCGACGACAAGCCCCGGCACCGGATCGGCGCCCTGCGCGCGTGTGGCCGGTCGGCGGCCACCGGCGAGATCGCCTGCACCGCCTGGGCGCGATCGCGCTGGAACGCCGGAACCCGGATCGCGGCCGCCGCCACCGCGCTGACCGCCTACTACAACTTCCAGACGGGCGTCTGGCCCAACATCGGCTGGTGGAACACCGCGAACGCCGTCACCGCGCTGATCGACTACTACGACCGGACCGGATCCGTGGCCTACCGGTACGTCATCGCCCGCACCTACAACCTGAACCGGACGGCCGAGCTCGGCGAGTTCCGGGCCAAGTACATCGACGACACCGGCTGGTGGGGACTGGCCTGGGTGCGCGCCTACGACCTGACCGGCGAGGCCCAGTACCTGCACTCGGCCCAGATCGCCGCGGACTACATGGCCAGCTACTGGGACGCCAAGTGCGGCGGCGGAGTCTGGTGGGACGCCGCCCGGACCTACAAGAACGCGATCACCAACGAGCTCTACCTCAAGCTCGTCGCGGCCCTGCACAACCGGATCCCCGGGGACACCGCCAACCTCACCCGCGCGACCACGGCCTGGGACTGGTTCAGGTCCAGCGGCATGATCAACTCCGACCACCTGGTCAACGACGGGATCTCGTCGGCGACCTGCCGCAACAACGGCGGCCGCACCTGGACCTACAACCAGGGCGTGATCCTCGGCGGGCTGACCGAGTTGCACCGGGCGACCGGCGATCCGGCGGTGCTCGGCGAGGCCACGGCGATCGCGACCGCGGCCACCACGAGCCCGTCCCTGGTCGTCGCCGGGGTGCTCACCGAGCCCTGCCGGACGATCTGCGGCGGACCGGACCAGCCCTCGTTCAAGGGTGCGTTCGTGCGCAACCTCGGCGAGCTGGACCGCACCCTGCCCGGCCGCCCGTACCGCAAGTTCCTCCAGGCCCAGGTCGCCTCGCTCTGGGCCACGGACCGCACCAGCCTGGACCAGTACGGCCTGAACTGGGCCGGGCCGATGGCGAACCTGGACGCGGCGACCCAGCACAGCGCCCTGGACGCCTACACGGCCGCCCTCCCGTAGATCCGCCGAATGCCTTTAGAACGTGACCACCGAGCGCAGGACCTCGCCGGACTGCATGCGGGTGAAGGCCTGCTCGACGGCGTCCAGGGAGATGGTCTCGGTGACGAACGCGCCGAGGTCGAGGCGGCCCTGGAGGTAGAGGCTGACCAGCATCGGGAAGTCGCGGCTCGGCAGGCAGTCGCCGTACCAGGAGGACTTGAGCGCGCCGCCGCGCGAGAACACGTCGATCAGCGGCATCTCCAGGCGCATCTCGGGCGTCGGCACCCCGACCAGTACGACGGTGCCGGCCAGGTCGCGGGCCTCGAACGCCTGCAGGTAGGTCTGCGGCAGCCCGACCGCGTCGATCACCACGTCGGCGCCGAACCCGCCGGTGAGCGCCCTGACCTCCGCCACCGGATCGGCGGACCGCGAGTTCACCGTGTGGGTCGCGCCGAAGCCGCGCGCCCAGTCCAGCTTGCGGTCGTCGATGTCGACGGCGACCACGGTGGCCGCGCCCGCGAGCGCGGCTCCCGCCACCGCCGCGCAGCCCACCCCGCCGCACCCGATCACCGCGACCGAGTCGCCCCGCTGGACGTTCCCGGTGTTCAGGGCCGCGCCGAGCCCGGCCATGACCCCGCAGCCGAGCAGGCACACGGCCTCGGGCGCGGCCGCCGGATCGACCTTGGTGCACTGCCCGGCCGCCACCAGGGTCTTGTCGGCGAACGCGCCGATGCCGAGTGCGGGGGAGAGTTCGGTGCCGTCGGTGAGGGTCATCCGGCGGCTCGCGTTGTGGGTGTCGAAGCAGTACCAGGGCCGTCCGCGGCGGCACGCCCGGCACTGGCCGCAGACCGCCCGCCAGTTCAGCACGACGAAGTCGCCGGGGGCCAGGCCGGTCACGCCCTCGCCGACCCGCTCGACGATTCCGGCCGCCTCGTGACCGAGCAGGAAGGGGAACTCGTCATTGATGCCGCCCTCGCGGTAGTGCAGGTCGGTGTGGCACACCCCGCAGGCCTGGATCGCCACGACGGCGTCGCCGGGGCCCGGATCCGGCACGACGATCGTGGTGAGCTCGGCGGCCGCACCCTTGGACCGGGCGATCACCCCGCGGACTTCCTGCGCCATGTCCGTGCCCCTCTCGCCCCGCGGGACCGCCGGGGGACCGCCCCTCGGAACGCCCGCAAACCGGTCACCCACTTTCCGGCATGGGCTCGGCGGCGCGCAACCGGGACACGCCAGGTGAGTAAGCGCGGCAAAGCCGAAAGGGAACGGAAATGCCGAGATCCCGCCGCCCCGGAATGCGATTCCGGGGTGGCGGGATCCGTGACGGGCTCCCAGCAAGAAAGACCGAATGGTGTGAGGTGAATCGCATTTCTTGTGAATCGGATTACCCGTGAATGGTGGGGCGGATAAACGGGGTCAGACCGGGGAGATCATCGTCAGGACGGGGGTGTACTGGCCCTCCGACGACAGGATCAGCGTGGTGCCGGTCGGGCCGAACGTAATGGCCTCGCCCTGGCGCTGCGACGGCATCGCGAAGGCCACCGGAGTGGTCTTGATCGCGGCCGCGAGGTTGTTGTTCGCGACCCGGTAGATGGCGGCGTTCTTGTACTGGCGGACGACGAACTTCTTGCCGTCGGGCGAGAAGTCGGCGGC
>JAOPVE010000144.1 GCA_025963185.1 Actinomycetes bacterium | reverse complement strand
GAGGAGGCGGTGATGGGGTTGGGCTCGCCGGCCCCCCGCAGGAGGATGCCGTATTCGGTCTCGATGCCGCAGACCTTCCGGATGGCCATCGGCCTAGAGGTCCATCAGCCTAGAGATACTGGCCGGTGCCGACGCGCTCGATGGCCCGGCCGCCCGTGGCCTCCTTGCCCTCGGACATGAGGGTGCGCACGTAGACGATGCGCTCGCCCTTCTTCCCGGAGATCTTGGCCCAGTCGTCGGGGTTGGTGGTGTTGGGCAGGTCTTCGTTCTCGCGGAACTCGTCGACGCAGCTGTCCATCAGGTGCTGCAGGCGGACGCCCTTCTGGCCGGTGGTCAGGAAGGACTTGATCGCCATCTTCTTCGCCCGGTCGACGATGTTCTGGATCATCGCGCCGGAGTTGAAGTCCTTGAAGTACAGGACCTCCTTGTCACCGTTGGCGTAGGTGACCTCCAGGAAGCGGTTCTCCTCGGTCTCGGTGTACATCCGCTCGACCGTGGCCTGGATCATCGCGCTGACCGTGGCCTGGCGGGATTCGCCGTGCTCGGTCAGGTCGTCGGCGTGGATCGGGATGCTCTGGGTGATGTACTTCGAGAAGATGTCGCGCGCGCCCTCGGCGTCCGGACGCTCGATCTTGATCTTCACGTCGAGACGGCCGGGCCGCAGGATCGCCGGGTCGATCATGTCTTCGCGGTTGGACGCGCCGATCACGATGACGTTCTCGAGCCCCTCGACGCCGTCGATCTCGCTGAGCAGCTGAGGGACGATCGTGTTCTCCACGTCGGAGGACACGCCGGACCCGCGGGTGCGGAAGATCGAGTCCATCTCGTCGAAGTACACGATCACCGGGGTGCCCTCGGACGCCTTCTCGCGCGCCCGCTGGAAGATCAGCCGGATGTGCCGCTCGGTCTCGCCGACGTACTTGTTGAGCAGCTCGGGGCCCTTGATGTTGAGGAAGTACGACTTGCCGGCGTTCTTGCCGTCGTCGCCGCGGAACTCGGCCACCTTCTTGGCGAGGGAGTTCGCGACGGCCTTGGCGATGAGCGTCTTGCCGCACCCGGGCGGGCCGTAGAGCAGCACACCCTTGGGCGGGCGCAGCTCGTGCTCGCGGAACAGCTCGGCGTGCAGGAACGGCAGCTCGACCGCGTCGCGGATCATCTCGATCTGCGAGGCGAGGCCGCCGATGTTCGTGTAGTCGATGTCCGGGACCTCCTCGAGGACCAGGTCTTCGACCTCGGACTTCGGGATGCGCTCGTAGACGTAGGCCGAGCGCGGTTCGAGCAGCAGGGCGTCGCCGGGGCGCAGATGCTCGTCGGTGAGCGAGTCGGCGAGGTGGACTACCCGCTCCTCGTCGGTGCGGGTCTGGACCAGCGCGCGGTCGCCACCCTCGAGGATCTCCTTGAGGCTGACGATCTCGCCAGCGCGCTCGAAGCCCAGCGCGAGGACCACGTTCAGCGCGTCGTTGAGCATGACCTCCTGGCCACGCCGCAGGTCTTCGGTCTCGACCGCGGGCGACACAGTGACCCGCAGCTTGCGGCCGCCGGTGAAGACGTCGATGGTGCCGTCGTCGTGGCGGCTGAGGAAGACCCCGTACCCGCTCGGTGGCTGCGCCAGCCGGTCGATCTCCTCCTTGAGCGTGATGATCTGCTCACGGGCCTCACGGAGCGTGCTGACGAGCTTCTCGTTCTGCTCGCCCAGCTTGGCGACGTTGGCCTGTGCCTCCACCAGCCGCTCTTCCAGGGCGCGCACGTGGCGGGGCCCTTCGGTCGACCTGCGCCGCAACAGGGAGACTTCCTCCTGCAGGAAGTTCACCTGGGCGGTGAGGTCGTGGACCTCTTTTTCGTACCGTGCGGCGCGACTGCTCGCGTCGTCTCGGTTCGTGCTCATGAGCGCCCACCTCCCCCGGGGAACCGGTTCCCTCAACATTAACGGCTCTTGCGAGTGCCTGCGGAGGTTACGCGTCCCCTCTGATACTTCGTGCCCGACTTCTTACCCGCTGGAAACAGTGCCCGCCGCCGGATCGGGAAGCTGACACGCCACGAGCCGGTGCTGCCCTGCCAGCGCAGTGCCGGTCCGGTGCCCGCCGACGGACCGGGCCGCCGGGCCACCCTGACAGGCACGCTCTACGCTGAAACACAGAACGTGCCCAGCCGCTGCGAGGTTCTCCGGGAGGAAGTCGTGACCGAACCGTTGCGCGTCTGGATCGACCAGGACCTGTGCACCGGTGACGGACTGTGCGTGCAGTACGCGCCCGAGGTGTTCGAGTTCGACATCGACGGGCTCGCGTACGTGAAGGGCTCCGACGGCGAGTTGCGCACGGAGGCCGGCGGTCAGGCCGCCGTGCCGCCGAACCTGCGCCTGGACGTGCTGGACTCCGCCAAGGAGTGCCCCGGCGAGTGCATCCATGTGGTGCGCGTCACAGACGGGGCCGAGGTTGCCGGCCCCGCCGCGGGGTGAACCGCTGCGGCGGCGCCGGCTGAACCGGGCCTGCCCCGGCAGGGCACCCCGCCAGTTCACCCACCAGGTGGGCGAAAGCGGTCAGACGGTCCATCTGGCCCAGGCCGCCCGCGTCGGCGGTCTTGCCCAGCCGGATCGCGTCGTGCCTGATCGCGGTGCCACCCTCGGCGTCGCGGGCGGACGGGCCGGCCTCGTCGAGTGATTCGAGCAGGATGTACACGTCCACGCCGTGCAGCTGGGCGGTGCCGTCCTCGTCGCGGGTGATGAGCTGCCGGTAGCCCACCTCGGTGATCCGCTCCAGGGGGATCGTGCGGATCGCCGAGGTCATCGCGCCGCCCGTGAACTCCGACTCCGGGACGTCCTCGCCGTGCCATAACAGCAGGCGGCGCCCGTCGCAGACCGCGGCCTCCTGCCAGACCATGCCGTCGTCGCCGACCATCCGTTCCAGGGTGAACCCCAGCACCACTCCGTCCGGCCCGAGCGCGCCTTCCAGTGCCCCGATGGCGATCTCCGGATCCCGGAAGTAGGCCTGTGCGGCCTCGCCGAGGTCGGTGTACGGCGACCAGTCCGGGAACACGAAGGCCTGGGACGGATCGGGGGTTCGCTGGGGACCGAACATCACACGTCTCCTCCTGGTACCGCGCCAGTGGGGCTGGCGGCGCTGGAGTCGATGCTGAGGCCAGTGTCAAGGGCCACGGGATCGGGCTCGGCGGGCGGTTCGCCCTGGTCAGCGGCTGGTGGGGTGGGCAGCGCGCTGCTGGCGGTCGGCAGTCCGGCCGCGCGCAACGCAGCGTACGCCTCGGCGCCCTTGGACGGCTTGCGCTGCCGCTTGGGGGCGGTCACGCCGTCGGCGAGCTTGCGGGCCGAGACGAGGAACGCGGTGTGGGCCACCATCCGGTGGTCGGGGCGGACGGCGAGCCCGTCGACGTGCCAGTCCCGCACCAGGGTCTCCCAGCCGCGCGGCTCGGTGAAGCCGCCGTCCGCGCGCAGGGCCTCGACGACGGCCGACATCTGGGTCGTCGTCGCCACGTACGCGATCAGCACCCCGCCGGGGATCAGCGCCTTGGCGACCGTCGGCAGCACCTCCCAGGGCGCGAGCATGTCGAGGATCACGCGGTCGACTTCGGTCTCCGTCGCGTCCGCAACGTCACCCACCGTGATCGACCAGGCGGGGTGCGGCCCGCCGAAGAAACGCGCGACGTTGGCCGCGGCGATCTCGGCGAAGTCCTCGCGGCGCTCGTAGGAGTACACCCGGCCCTCCTCGCCGACGGCGCGGAGCAGCGAGCAGCTCAGGGCTCCGGATCCGGCGCCGGCCTCGAGCACCCGGGCGCCCGGGAAGACGTCCCCCATCGCGACGATCTGGGCGGCGTCCTTGGGGTAGATGACCTGGGCGCCGCGGGGCATCGAGAGCACGAAGTCCGACAGCAGGGGGCGCAGGGCCAGGTACACCGTGCCCGAGGTGGAGGTGAGCACCACGCCCTCGGGCTGGCCGATCAGGTCGTCGTGGGCGAGCGCCCCGCGGTGGGTGTGGAACGCCTTGCCCGGCTCCAGCACGACCGTGTGGAGGCGCCCCTTCGGATCGGTGAGCTGCACCCGGTCACCCGGCACGAACGGCCCGCGCCGCGCGTGCGTCGCGGCCTGAGGGGTGTTCTCGGTGGCGGATCCGGCGGCATGTCCAGCCGTGGTCATCTGGTGTTTCCCCTGGGATCGAGAGTCTGGGCGACGTCCCCGGCGACGAGGACACCAACCACATGGTCGGCCTCGCTCACCACGTACTCGGTCGCCGGGCAGGCACGCATGGCCTGCAGGAGCCCTTCGCCGGTGAGGTCGGCGGGGATGATCATGCCTGGTTCCAGGGTGCGGGCGACGCTGCCCACCGGGATCCAGGGGCGGCGCTCCTCCGGGGTGGCCGCGACGGCGTGCTCGGTGACGACCGCGCTCGCGGATCCGGCGGAGTCGACGACGACCAGCCCGCGGGCGCCCGCGTCCCTGGCCCGGCGCAGCGCCTCGGCGAGGGGCAGGTCGGCGGGAACGTTGAGCGAGGGGCGGACCAGCTCGCGCGGCCGCAGCGAGGGCAGCCGCGCCGACATGGTGCCCAGCTGGATCGCCTGGCTCGCGCCGAACCACAGGAAGATGCCCACGGCGAGGGTGAGCAGCAGGCTGGTTCCGCCCAGCCCGCGCGCGCCGAACAGCGCGGGGAAGACCCCCGCGGCGATGACCAGCACCGCGACGACCCGCCCGGCCCAGCCCCCGGCCACGGTGCCCGTGTCGCGGTTCCCGGCGATCCGCCAGATGGCCGCGCGAACGAGGCTGCCGCCGTCGAGCGGGAGCCCCGGCAACAGGTTGAACACGGCAACGGACAAATTGCTCACGGCGGACTGGAACACCAGTTCCCGGGCGATCGTGCCGTCCGGAAGCGCGAGGACGCCGACCGCGCTCAGTGCCCCGACCAGCAGCGACACGGCCGGTCCTGCCGCGGCGACGGCGAACTCGTCCCGGGGGCTCGACGGCTCGCGCTCCATCTCGGTGTACCCGCCGAGCATCCACAGGGTCATCGCGCGAACCCGGATGCCCAGCCGCAGCGCCACCAGGGCATGCCCGAGTTCGTGCAGCAGAACCGAGACGAACAGCACGATGACGAACCCGAACGCCGTCACGTAGGCCGCCGTGCTGGAGATCGAGGGCAGCCTGGCGGCGACGATCGGCTGGTAGCCGATCACGATGAATACGGCGATGACCAGCCACGTCGCGGAGACGTAGACCGGGACCCCGGCGACGACGCCGATCCGCAGCCCCTTGCGGTCGGCTCGGGGCGGCGGCGGGGTGGGGTCCATGCGCCCGATGCTACGGCGGTCCGCGGACGGGCCGGGGCGCGCGGCCTCCCCGTGGCTCCGGTACCGGGCCGGCGGCGATCCGGGTGGCTGTCCGGGGTGGAGGGACCGGAACTGTCAGAGGGCTGCCCTAGCCTCATCGCCATGACCGCTCCCCCCGCCGAGGCCGGTTCCCGTCCCCTGCTGCCGATCACCGGGTCGCTCTCGCCCTCCCGCGCGAGCGACTTCAAGACCTGCCCGCGCCGGGCTGCTCGCGTGGACCACCAACAGTGACCTGCACCGTTACTACGAGAAGCAGGGCTTCCAACTCGTGCGGATCGTTGAGAGTCACCACACACCGAGCGCGGCCTGCTTCGAGCGGCCAGCGTCGGT
>JAOPVE010000140.1 GCA_025963185.1 Actinomycetes bacterium | reverse complement strand
ACATGTCCTCCGAGGCGGTCGGCGGCGCGCAGGGGGAGCTCCAGATTGACCTCGGTGCCGGGCAGGAGCTCTGCGAACGAGGTCCGGTTCAGCGTCTCGTTCATCGCCTCGGCGGCGAAGATCCCGTCCTCGACCTCGCTGGCCGTCAGGCACACGCCGTTGACCGCCACCGAGTCGCCCTCGTGGATGTCGGAGGCGAGGGCGGTCTCGATCGTGATGCGCGCGCCGCGATCCGAGCGCTCGAGCGAGCCGATCCGGCCCTTGTCCTGTACGAGTCCGGTGAACATCGTCAATCCGCTCCCTGATCCGACCGAATCCGGGCTACCACTCGCGCATACGCGCGGTGATCAGGAGATCGTCGTCGATCCGCTCACAGTCGATCGTGAGGGCGTGCCCGGCGTCGGCGATCGTCTCGACGCCCTCCCCCTCGAGTGGATCCCGCGCCGTTCGCCCACCCAGCACGGTCGGGGCCACGAACAGCCGCATCTCGTCGATCTCCCCGGCGTCGAGGAAGGCGCCGGCCAGGCGGGGACCGCCCTCGAGCAGGACCGCGCCGATCCCGTCCGATCCGAGCTGCTGGAGGGCCGAGCGGACCCGGGCCGGCTCGTGCTCGCCCGTGGCCACGATCACCTCGGCGCCGTGGGTCTCGAGCGCGTCGGTGGCCGTCCTCGGGGCGGCGCGTGAGACGACCACGGTGAGCGGCGTCTCCCGAGCGCCGGCGACCAGCTTCGAGCCGAGCGGCAGCCGGGCCAGCGAGTCGAACACGACCCGGCGGGGCTGCCGACCGACGTACGGCAGGCGCGCGGTCAGCTCGGGGTCGTCGGCCAGGGCGGTGCCGATTCCCACGATCACGGCGTCACACTGAGCCCGCCACCCGTGCGCACGCTCGCGGCTCTGGATCCCGGAGATCCATTTCGAGTCGCCGTTGCGGGTGGCCACCTTCCCGTCCAGCGTCATCGCGGATTTGAACAGCACCCAGGGGCGGCCGGTACGTGCGTGCTTGCGAAACGGCTGGTTGAGCTGCCGCGCCTCGCTGGCCAGGTCGCCGTCGGCGACCACCACGTCGATGCCCTCGTCGCGGAGGATGCCGAGGCCGCGGCCGGCGGCGTGCTCGCTGGGGTCGTCGGAGGCCACGACGACGCGGCGGATGCCCGCCTCGCGGATCGCGTCGGTGCAGGGCGGAGTGCGACCCTGGTGGCAGCACGGCTCGAGCGAGATGTACAGCGTGGCGTCGTGCAGGTCCCGGCCGGCCGCGGCGTTGATCGCCTCGACCTCGGCGTGCGGGCCGCCGACGGACTGATGAAAGCCCTCGGCGATCGTCTCCCGATCGCGGCCGATCACCGCTCCGACGAGCGGGTTGGGGCTGACGTGTCCGCGTCCATGCTCAGCCAGCTCGATCGCGCGTGCGAGGTGCCGGCGATCGATTTCACTATCAAAGGTCATCGGTGGCCTGCACTGGAGGATATTGCGGGGGTAGCGGGAAGACCACGGGCGCGGTTGAGCGGGGCCGAAAATCGTCCCCCCGGCCCCCGGAGAACTCGCCTATCGGCAGGCGTGCTGAATCTTGTCGGTATAGCCGTCATTTTTCATCACGACCCCCCGCAGGAGGGGCGTAAGCCAACAGCGTCAGGACCCGCACTGCGCCCCGGTCAGCCGGTAGACGCTCATCTCCGGGCCGGGGAGCCGGTACTGGCGGGGGTAGTAGTCGATTGACCAGTCGAAGCTGAACGGAACCGGATGGGCGTCCCGGGGAAACGGGCTCACGTGGTAGACGAGCCGGGAGCGCTGGGCCAGCTGGGCGTAGTAGGCGACGGCGCCCGGATCGGCCCGGGGATCGGCGAAGGCCCGGCCGGCCTGCAGCGATCCGAGCACGATCCAGCAGTAGCCGCTCGCGGCGTACTGGTCGAGCAGGGCGGGCTGCAGGCTGCGCTCGTACTGGTCGACCAGCACGTACCGGCGCTGGCCGTCGGGCAGCAGCGTTCCGTCGGCCGCGAACGGCGTCAGCCAGGTCGGCCAGCGCACCCACCGCTCGCCCGTGGGCGTCCAGGGCAGGGAGCGGCCCACGTCGCTCGCCCAGTCGTCGGGGACGAGCGGCTCGATCACCACCTTGGCGCCCGCCGGCAGGTGGTGGACCATCCACGTCCGGGTCACGCTGCGGGTGTCCGGGCGGGAGAGCACGGCGTCGCTGTGGATCACCGCCACGGCACTCTGGGCCAGCATCAGGACGGCCACCAGACCGCCTCCGACCGCGGCCGGCACCCGGCGCGTGCGGGCCAGCCAGCGCACGAGCTCGACCGCCCCGTAGGCGGCCAGGATGGCCACGATCGGGAAGACCGGCATCAGCCACCGTCCGAAGAAGCGCTGCTGATCGCCCATGAAGATGACGAAGGCGATCGGCGCCGGGATCAGGACCAGCGCCATCCCGAGCTTGCGCCGCGCCAGCAGCAGGCCGGCCCCTCCGAGCGCGGCCAGGGACGGACCCCAGCCGAGCCCCCAGGTGAACGTCCACAGGTAGTACGCGGTACCGCTGCCCTGATGTAAGCCGAGCTTGAACGGATCCGAGCCGGCGGCGAGCGAGGCCTGCTGCGAGAGCCCCGAGCGGAATTCACCGAAGTGGAGCACGGCATAGGGATTGGCCAGCGCGAAGGTGGCGAGCGCCACCAGCCCGGCGATGACCAGGTTTCGCACGGCTACCCGCGGCGTCCCGCCGGCGGCGTCGCACACGGTGGCGGCGACCAGGCAGACCAGGGTGATTCCGGCCGTGTACTTGGTCGCCGCGCCCAGTCCGATGCCGAGGCCGGCGAACGCATAGTCGCGCAGCCGTCCGCGCCGGACCACGCCGCCCGCTCCGTACAGGGCCAGCGCCACCGGAGCCAGCGTGGGAACGTCGTTCAGCGCGAGGTGGCTGTAAAAGACGGGCAGGAAGGCGAGACCGAAGATGGCCGCGGCGAGCAGCCCGACGTTGCGATTGAACAGCCTCGTGCCGGCCAGGTACGTGAGCGCGACGGCGATCGTCCCGAGCACCGCGGCCACCACCCGGGCGACCACGAACACCGCGGTGGGATCGTTCGCGTAGCTGCGAACGGCCGCGTCCCCGCTGCCGAACCAGAGCTCGAGCACGCCGTGCAGCAGGTAGGAATACGCCGGCGGGTTGAGAAAGTAGTGCGGGTTCAGATCGTGCCCGA
Organism: Actinomycetes bacterium; assembly: GCA_025963185.1. GTDB lineage: Bacteria > Actinomycetota > Actinomycetes > Mycobacteriales > Cryptosporangiaceae > RYN-140. Next base: position 5,874 of record JAOPVE010000140.1, on the reverse strand, counting down.
AGAACGCGATCGCGCGAGGAACGAAATGCGTCGCCTCATCGATGTTGTAGCTGTACGGCAGGCCCTGCTTGATCCCCCACAGGCGCAGGACCAGCGAGACCACGAGCAGCAGCGCCAGCGCCGGACCGTGCAGCCCGATCGCCCTGGGGCGGGCCGCGTCACGCCAGCGCCGTGATCGTGGCGGGTTGGGCTCCGGGGGGGTGGTCGCCGAACCGGGCGCTGTGGCGGTCGCCGCTGCCATGGTCCGTTACGAGTATCCCGCTACCGTGTGGTCAGCTGCGCCCCGGCGGTTTCCGCTGCCGAAGGGTGGCCCCAGAATCATGAAGCTGATCATCCAGATTCCGTGCTTCAACGAGGAGGCCCAGCTCCCGGTGACCCTGAGCCGCCTGCCCCGGGAGATCTCCGGGTTCGACGTGGTCGAGTGGCTGATCATCGACGACGGCTCCACCGATCGTACGATCGAGGTGGCCCGCGAGCGCGGCGTCGACCACGTGGTCCGCCTGACCAACAACAAGGGACTGGCCGCCGCCTTCCAGGCCGGCCTGGACGCCGGGCTCAAGCTGGGGGCGGACGTGATCGTCAACACGGACGCTGACAATCAATACGACGGGTCGGACATCCCGAAGCTGGTCGCTCCGATTGTGCGCGGCGAGGCCGACATGGTGGTGGGCGACCGCCAGGTTCAGACGATCGAGCACTTCTCCACCTTCAAGAAGGTTCTGCAGCGGCTCGGCTCGTGGGTGGTCCGCCAGGCCTCCTCGACGGAGATCCCCGACACCACCTCCGGCTTCCGCGCCTATAACCGCGAGGCGGCGCTGCAGATGCAGGCGGTCTCGAAGTTCACCTACACGCTCGAGACGATCATCCAGGCGGGCAAGCTGCTCGTCGCCGTCGATCACGTGCCGATCCGCACGAATCCCAAGACGCGCGAGTCACGGCTGTTCCCCTCGACGGCGGCCTACGTGCGACGCAACGCCCTCTCGATCTTCCGCGTCTACACCCAGTACCAGCCGCTGAAGGTCTTCTGGACCGGCGCGTTGGTGATGGGTCTGCCGGCGCTGGCGCTGTTCATCCGCTTCGTCATCCTGTTCATCAGCGACCCCCACACGGCCAAGGGACACGTGCAGTCGCTGATCGCCGGCGCGGTGCTGTTCAACGCCGCGATGCTGCTCGGGTCGCTCGGCGTGCTCGGCGACCTCCTGGACGCCCAGCGGACGCTGTCGCAGCGGACCTTCGAGCGGGTGCGACGGATCGAGCTCCAGCTCGGTGTGGAGCCCTCGCACTACGAGCCGGGGGCGGCGGCGATGCCGCGCCCGATGAGCCAGCCGCCGCCCCACGACGACGGCGCGCCCGCCTCGGCGCCCGAGACGGTGGATGTACCCCACTCGCGGGTATGACCACCACCGCATGAGCGCAATCAACGCATGAGCGCAAATTCACGCATGAGCCCGATCGACGCATGACCGCGACCGACCAGGTCGTCCCGACCGGCAACACCTTCGACAAGTACGGCTCGACCAACCCGGTCGTCCGGCGCCTGATGGCCGGCTTCGAGCGGGAGCTGGCCGATCTCCTGCACCGCGCGGCGCCCGAGTCGATCCTCGACGTGGGCTGCGGCGAGGGCGTGCTGAGCGAGCGCTGGGCCGAGCAGCTGGGCGATCGGCCGGTGGTGGGAATCGATCTGCAGGACCCAAAGCTGGAGGCGGAATGGGAGCGCCGCCGGCGCCCCAATCTGCAATTCCGCGTGATGCGGGCCGAGAACCTCCCGTTCGAGGCGGGGCAGTTCGACCTGGCGACGGCGATCGAGGTGCTCGAGCACGTCCCGGATCCTGAGCACACGGTGGCCGAGATGGCTCGGGTCGCCGGGCGGCACCTGCTCGTCTCGGTGCCGCGCGAGCCCCTGTGGCGGGGCCTCAACCTCGCCCGGGGCGCGTACGTGCAGTCACTCGGAAACACCCCCGGCCACGTCAACCACTGGTCACGGCGCGGGTTCGTGCGGCTGCTGGCTCGTCACGGCCGCGTGATCGAGGTCCGCTCGCCCTTCCCGTGGACCATGCTGCTGGTGGCGGTCGGGTGATGGCGGGAACCGATCCACAGTCGACCGCCTCGCAGTCGACCGCCTCGCAGTCGACCGCGACGATCACCCCGCCCCCGGACGGCGGCGGCTCCGCGCAGGCGTCCGCGGGCGCCGAGGACGGGGCGGGGGCCTCGAGCTCCTACGCGGCCGGCGCCCGGATCCTGACCATCGGGATCGCGTCGACCGGCATCTTCACCTTCCTCTATCTCGCGCTCGCCAGCCACGCGCTCGACGCGGCCTCCTACAGCCGGATCTCGCTGTGCTGGTCGATCATGTTCGTGATCCTCTCGGTGATCTACCGGCCGATCGAGCAGCTGCTCTCACGGACGATCGCCGACCGGCGAGCCCGCGGACTGCATGGCCATTCGCTGCGGGTGCCGGCCATCATTCAGGGCAGCTTCGCTTTGGTCTTCCTGATCGCCGCGCTGGCGATGCGCAACACGATCGAGCAGGGCATCTTCGACGGCTCGAGTGCCCTCTACTGGATCCTCGTGGTGGGCGTGATGGCCTATGCCGCCAGCTACTTCGCGCGCGGCTGGCTGGCCGGGCACGAGCGCTTCGCCCTTTACGGCGCGCTGGTCTTCCTGGAGTCGACCTCCCGGTTCCTGTTCGCGCTGGCGGTGGCGGTGGGGATCGGGTCCGGTCAGGGCGTGGTCGGTCTGGGGATGGCGGTGGCGCCGTTCGCCTCGCTCGCGGTGATCCCGTTCGCCTTCACCCACGTGCGCCGACGGATCGGAAGCACCCACCCTTCCGACTCGCCGGCCGGGGCCGCGGTCGTCAGCATGGACGCCGCCGCCGAGGGCCCCGCCCACGGCCAGCTCGAGGAGATCGACACCGACCTGAGCATGCGCCACGGCGCCGGCTTCGCCGTGTCGGTCGTCGGGATCATGTTCGCCGAGCAGACGCTGATGAACGCCGGCGTGCTGATCGTCGCCGCCCACTCCAAGGCCGGCGCCGGGCTGACCACCGGTCTGACCGGGTTCGTGTTCAACGTGCTCCTGATCGTGCGGGCGCCGCTTCAGCTCTTCCAGGCCATCCAGACCTCGATCCTCCCCCACCTGGCCGGACTCGAGGCCCGCGAGAGTGCCGACGAGTTCCACCGTGCGATCCGTCTGACCGTGCTGGCGATCGCCGGCTTCGCCGGCGCGGTGTCGCTCGGGCTGCTGGTCATCGGACCCCCGGTGATGACCGCCCTGCTGGGCGACAAGGGCTTTCACTACGCGCGCTTCGGCCTGGCCGTGGTCGGCCTCGGGATGGGCTTTCACCTGATCGCCGGCACGCTCAACCAGGCGGCGCTGGCCCGCGGCCGGGCCCCAGTGGCCGCCCTCGCGTGGCTGGTCGCAGCGGCCGTATTCGTCGTGTTCGTGGCCGAGCCGACGATCAGCAACGAGGTGACCCGGGTCGAGGTCGGCTACTTCCTCGCCGCGCTGGTGCTCTCGGGCATGCTCTGGGCGGTGTACCGGCGCGGGGCGGCCCCAGGCCCCCGGGCGGCCCCAGGCCGCGGGGCGGCCCCAGGCCCGGTGGCGGATTAGCCTCGCCGGACGTGGGTGCCGCCGCCCTCGAGCGGCGAAGCGGCATCAGCGAAGCGCGTCCGCGCCGGGGATGAAAACCGGGGACGCTGGCGCCGCGGCGTGGCCTGCGCGGGGCGGCCGGCCCGGGTAACGGCGTCAGTGAAGGGTGGAGGGTTGCGTCTGGGGCGACTCGGGGCAATAACGTAGAAAAGCCCGCGCCCACCCCGGGGCTTTTTGACGTTGTGGTCGCAGGGGAGCCATAACGTGAAAAAGCCGCGGAGCGTCCGGGGGCTTTTCGACGTTTTGGTTGCTCCTGGGGGCCAATCGCGCTCGCCCACCACCCTTCACCGATGCCGTTTACGGGCCGATCGTGCCGGCCGGACCTGTTCCCATCCCTGGCTGAACCGGGGACCTATTTTCAGACCAACGTGAGGGCCGGAGCCTTTTCGGCGATTTTGACGTGGTGGTTGCCGGGAGAGTTGCCCGAGACGCCACCCGGCCACCCTTCACTGATGCCGTCAGCCGGGCGACCCGGCCCGGCTGTCGCGATCAGCCGCCGAGCGTCTTGCACGCTGACTCCTTGGCCGCGGCCTGCTCGAGCGCTGGGCTCTTGAGCGTGCTCGACTGGAGGTTGGTGCCGATCTTGGCCATCGAGGTCCGCACGGTCGCGCCGAGGCTCTGAGCGGCGTTCTTGAACGCCGAGGGACTGTTGGTGGGGATCGACCCGGCTTGCTTGACCGCGACGCTCATCGTTCCGTCCAGCTGGCCGAACGCGCCGACGATGGCGTTGGCGATCGACTTGCCGTTCTTGACGCTGGGGACTCCGGCCGCTTTCAGCTTGGCCAGAGCACTGGTGGTGTCGGCGGCGACGGCGCTGAGGAAGCCCTGGAGCGCCGTTTTCCCCTGCGCCGCGTTCTTGATGGTGGTCAGATTGAGAGCGCTGCTGCGGCTGACGACGTCCTTCTCGAACGGTCCAACCGCCGTGCAGACGGATTTCACGTACGCGCTGGGGCTGACGCCCGAGGGTCCGGACGATCCGCCACAGGCGGCCACCACCACGGTGGTCAGCACCAGCGCCGCGAAAAGTGAGATTCGTTTAGGCAGGGGCATGGGCCCCACAGTACCTATCTTCAAGGATGCGTCACCGCTGGGCGGAGAGGCTCAGTCGGCGCCGGCGGCGGCCGCGATCGCGGTGTACGAGGCGGCCGGATCGTCGGATCCGAACACCGCGGAGCCCGTGACCAGGAGGTTCGCCCCGGCCTGGGCGACCGGCCCGGCGGTCTCCTCGTGAATGCCTCCGTCGACCTCCAGCGCCACCGATAGGGGCAGGCGCTCGCGCAGCCGGGACAGCTTGTCGAGCGTCGCCGGGATGAACTTTTGGCCGCCCCAGCCGGGGTTGACGCTCATGCAGAGCGCCAGATCAAGGGCCTCCTGGGCCACCAGCTCGTTCAGGCTGTCGGCCGGCGTGCCCGGACAGATCGCCGCTCCGGCGGTGCAGCCGGCCTCGCGAATTGCCGCCACCGTGTAGTTGAGGTGCGGCGTGGCCTCGACATGGATGGTGATGTTGTCCGCGCCCGCCCGAGCGATCTCCTCCACCTGGCGCTCCGGTCGCTCGATCATCAGGTGAACGTCGAGCATGCCGCCCGCCGCGTGCACCCGGTCGGCGATCGCGCCGACGACGACCGCCCCGAAGGTGATCGGCGGAACGAAATGCCCGTCCATCACGTCGACGTGGATCACCCGCGCACCGACGGCCAGCACCTCGTCGACCTGGGAGCCGAGCCGGGCGAAATCGGCAGACAGGATCGACGGCGCGACCCGCCGCGCGCGCATCAGCATGGCCGACAGCGGCTACACCGCCCTCAGCATGCTGCCCTGGCAGTGGTTGCAGGCGACGATCGCGGTGCTCGACATGCGCACGATCGTCGAGTGCTCGCCACAGTTCGGGCACACGGAGACGAGCTCGTACCGGTGCAGGCAATACAGGCAGCGGTAGCGGCCGGGAACGGCGGTCGGCCGCAGCCACGGCTCCCCGCACCCTGGGCATTCCGGACCCAGCTTGTTCGATGAATCACTCACGCTTGCCCCATTAGGGTAACGAGCGGGGCCGGCGGACCCCGGCCGGAGCTCGTCGGACAGGTGGCGCCGCTACCCCCCACCCCGGCGCAGACGGGCGATGAAGAAGCCGTCCGTCCCGTCCCGGCTCGGCAGCAGCTGCACCCCCCGCCCCGACCATGGATCCGGGTGCCCGGCGCCGACCTCCTCGACGGTGAAGTCGCTCCGACC
>JAOPVE010000338.1 GCA_025963185.1 Actinomycetes bacterium | reverse complement strand
CCGACGATCGGGTGGTCGATCCCGAGCAGCGTGCAGAGTGCGGTCCGCACGGCGATCCTCAGGCGATTTCGGCGTGTTGCTCGGCGTACCGGTGCGCCCAGCGGTAGTCGGCCTTGCCGCTCGGCGTACGGCAGATCTCGTCCACCAGCCACACGCTGCGGGGGACCTTGTACCCGGCGACGTGGCGGCGGACGTGCTCCTCCACCCCGGCCAGGTCGAGCGGGTGCCCCTCGCGCGGCTGCACGAGCGCGGCCACCCGCTGGCCCAGCAGCGCGTCGGGGACGCCGATGACGATCGCGTCGAAGATGTCCGGATGGGACTTCAGCGCACCCTCGACCTCGTCCGGGAACACCTTCTCCCCGCCCGTGTTCACGCACGCGTCGCCGCGGCCCAGCAGGGTGATCATGCCGTCGTCCTCCAGCCGGGCGAGGTCGCCGGGCATCGAGTACCGCACGCCGTCGATCTCCACGAAGAGCTGGGCGGTCTTCGCCGGATCCTTGTAATAGCCCAGCGGCACGTGCCCGCCCCGGGCCAGGCGGCCGATCACGCCCGGCGCGGCGGGCCGCCCGTGCTCGTCCACGACGATCGTCAGCGGGCCGGGCATCACCCGCGGCCCGTCCGACGGATCGGGATCGCTGGTCACCAGGCCGATGCCCGTGAAGCCCGTCTCCGAGGATCCGATCGACTCGGTGATCATCACGTTCGGCAGGGTCTCAACGCACTGTTCCTTGACCGAGGGGGAGAACAGCGCGGCGCTGCTGGAGATGGCGAACAGCGACGACGGATCCGTCTGGCCCGGGCAGAAGGCCTCGACAAGCGGACGGGCCATGGCGTCCCCGATGAGCACCACCACGTTGACCTGGCGATCCGCGATCACCCGCCAGACCTCGTGCGGATCGAACTGCGGCACGAGGACCACCGTGTCCCCGGCGAACAGCGCGGTCAGGGCAGCCCACTGCGCGTTCCCGTGGATCAGCGGGGCCAGGCACAGCCGCACCATCGGCCCCAGTTCCTGGCCGCGGCGGGTCTGGGCCCACTCGTCCTCGGCGGGGATGCCGGTCATGAAGTCGATGCCGCCGCCCAGGACGCGCCAGATATCCTCGTGGCGCCAGATCACGCCCTTGGGATACCCGGTCGTGCCTCCGGTGTAGAGCATGTAGATGTCGTCGGCCTTGCGAGCGGCGAAGTCGCGCAGCGGCGAGGCCTGGGCGAGCGCGCGCTCGTACGGCACCCCGCCGGCGTCCGCGTCGTTCCCGTCCTCGATGACCACCACCGCGCCGATCGACGGCAGGTCCGGGAGCACGGCGGCCACCCGGGCGGCGTACTGGCGATCGTGGATCAGCGCCACGATGTCCGCGTCGCGGAACAGATACCGTAACTCGTTCTCGACGTACCGGTAGTTGACGTTGATCGGCACCGCGCGCAGCTTGTACGCGGCGATCAGGGACTCGACCAGCTCGATCGAGTTGCGCCCGTAGACGCCGACGTGACTGCCCGGCCCGACACCGTGTTCGGCGAGGTAGTGGGCCAGCCGGTTGGCTCGCTCCTCCAGCTGGCCGAACGTCACCGCGCGGTCGCCACAGGCCACCGCGAGCCGGTCCGGGAACGCGTCACACGCATGCTCGAAAAGATCGGCAATGTTGGCCACCATCGTCCAAAAATAGAACGTGTTATCGTCGCGGACAACCTTTTCGGAGCATCGACCTCGAGGAGTCCCCGTGGAGATGGCCGGCGAGCAGCCCCACGCTCTGGTCGAGCGGCGCGGGCACGTCCTGATCGTGACGATGAACCGCCCGCACGCCCGCAACGCGCTGTCGGGCCCGATGCTCGCGATCCTGCGCGAGGCCTGGGACACGACGGACAGCGATCCGGAGATCCGGGTCTGCGTGCTCACCGGCGCGGGCGGCGCGTTCTGCGCGGGGGCCGACCTTAAGGCGATGACGAGCGCGCACCCCGGCGACACGTTCCGGTCCGGCGGCTGGGACATGTCGGCGCTGGAACCGCTCCTCAAGGGACGGCGGCTGCGCAAGCCCCTGATCGCCGCGGTCGAGGGGGCCGCCATCGCCGGGGGCACCGAGATCCTGCAGGCCACCGACATCCGGGTGGCCGGGGAGAGCGCGCGGTTCGGGGTGTCCGAGGCGCGGTGGGGGCTGTTCCCCATCGGCGGATCCGCGGTGCGGCTACCCCGCCAGATCCCCTACACGGTCGCGGCGGAGCTGCTGCTCACCGGCCGTCACATCACCGCGGCCGAGGCCCACCGGATCGGCCTGATCGGCCACGTGGTGCCCGACGGCCAGGCGCTCACCAAGGCGCTGGAACTCGCCGAGGCGATCGCGGCGAACGGGCCGGTCGCGGTGCAGGCGATCCTGCGGACGATGCGCGAGACCGAGGGCATGGCCGAGAACGACGCCTTCGAGGTCGAGGCCAAGATCGGCATGGAGGTCTTCGCCAGCGAGGACGCCAAGGAAGGTCCGCGCGCGTTCGCCGAGAAGCGCCGGCCCACCTTCCGCGGCCGCTGACCCCCACTCACCCGCTCACCCACCGAAGTGCGGTACTTGCCGCCGGTCAGGACCGGCCGTAGTTACCGCACTTCGGCGATGGGGTCAGATCGGGCGCTCGCGGCCCGTCCAGTACGGATCGCGCAGGCGCCGCTTGTAGAGCTTGCCGTTCGGATCCCGGGGCAGTTCGCCGGTGAAGTCGATCGTCCGCGGCAGCTTGAACCGGGCCAGGCGGCCAGACAGGAAGCCGAGCAGCTCGGCGCGCAGGTCGTCGCCGGGCTCGGCCCCGGCCACGGGCTGGATCACCGCCTTGATCTCCTCACCCCACTCGGAGTGCGGGACACCGAACACCGCCACGTCCTCGACCTTCGGGTGGCACGCGAGTTCGCCCTCGATCTCGGCCGGGTAGATGTTCACCCCGCCGGAGATGATCAGGTCGCTGCCCCGGTCGCACAGGTAGAGGTAGCCCTCGGCGTCGAGGTAGCCGATGTCGCCGACGGTGAAAAGCTTGCCGACCCGGCTCGTGCGGGTCTTCTCGGCGTCCTTGTGGTACTCGAACGTGGACGCGCCCATCTGGAGGTACACCTGGCCGGGCTCGCCCACGGGCACGTCGCCGCCGTCCGCGTCGAGCACCCGGACCACGGATCCGGGCCAGGCCCGCCCCACGGATCCCGGCCGTTCCAGCCACTCCCCCGCGGTGATCAGCGTGCCGCCGCCCTCGGACGCCGCGTAGTACTCGACCACCACCGGCCCCCACCAGCGCAGCATCCGCTGCTTGACCTCCTGCGGGCACGGGGCCGCCCCGTGGATCATCACCCGCATCGAGGACGGGTCGAACGCCTCGCGCACCTCGCCGGGGAGCGCGAGCAGGCGGCGGAACTGCGTCGGCACCATGTGGCTGTGGGTGACGCGATGCCGCTCGACCAGGCGCAGCATCTCCTGCGGATCCCAGGCGTCCATCAGCACTACCGGGTGGCCGAGCTGGATCGAGATCCCGGCGAAGTTGAGCACCGCTGTGTGGTAGAGCGGCGAGCAGCACAAGTGGACGTGCCCGTCGAAGGGCCGGATCCCGAACAGCCCGAAGAACCAGGTAGAGGCGGCGGGCACGTCGTCCGGATCCGCCCCGGTCAGCGGCCGCCGGACCCCCTTGGGGCGGCCGGACGTGCCCGACGTGTAGACCATCGGCGCGCCCTGGGTCCGCTCGGCTGGCCTCCCGGATCCGCCGGCGCCCAGCTCGGCGACCGGCCGGAAGCCCGGCACCGCACCGACCGCGAACCGTGCGGCGGGCTCGATACCGGCGGCGTCCGCGGCCTCGGCGGCGGTGTCCGCGAACCGTTCGTGGGCGATGAAGCAGCGGGCCTCGGAGTCCTTGAGGATGTAGGCCACCTCGGCCGCGACCAGGTGCCAGTTCACCGGCACCACGTAGAGGCCGGTCTCCAGCGCGGCGAAGTACGCGGCGAGCAGGGCGGCGCTGTTGGGAAGCTGGACGGCCACGCAGTCACCGGCGCGCAGGCCCGCCGCGCGCAGGCCGCGGCCGATCCGGTCTGCCTCGCTGGCCAGTTCGCCATAGGTGACGATCCGGCCGTCCGGCTCGACGACGGCGGTCAGGTGCGGCTCCTTGCCGGCGATCGCCCACAGCCCGATGATGGTCACGCCGGGAATCTATAACGCGTTCCAGCCCCGGGCAAGCAGTGCAGGTCGTACCGGGTATGTGTCGTTGCCATTAACAATAGAACATGTTTCCATTACGGGGTGGAGACCGAGACCGCGCTGAGCGCCCCACTGACCATCGGTTTCACCTACACCCGCTCGCTGGGGCCTGTCCTCAGCCAGTTCATGACGGCCCTGGCCGAGCGCCGGATCCTCGGCTCGCGCGGCTCGGACGGCCGTGTCCACGCCCCGCCCGCCGAGTACGACCCCGTCACCTACGCTCCGCTCACCGAACTCGTCGAGGTGTCCACTGTGGGCACGGTGCAGACGTGGACGTGGATGAATCGTCCGCTCGACGGCCAGCCGCTCGGCCGCCCGTTCGCCTGGGCGCTGATCCTCCTCGACGGCGCGGACACCCCGATGCTGCACGCCGTCGACGCCGGCAGCCCCGACCGGGTGCGCACCGGGATGCGGGTGCGGGCGCGCTGGGTCGCCGAGCCCGCCGGGCACATCCGGGACATCGAGTGCTTCGAGCCAGACGGCGGTTGCCCGGCAGCTCGCGCCACGAGCACCAGCAGCGAGCCGGTCACGATGATCGAGACGCCGATCCAGTTGCGGTACCGGCACACCACGTCCGCCGAGGAGAGCCGGTACCTGCGCGGGCTCGCGACCGGCCGCCTGCTCGGGCAGCGCTGCCCCGCCTGCGGGAAGGTCTACATCCCGCCGCGCGGCGCGTGTCCCGTCGACGGGGTGCCCACCACCGACGAGGTCGAACTGCCCGACCAGGGCACGGTCACGACCTTCTGCATTGTCAACACCCCGTTCGCCGGCCAGCGGATCACTCCGCCCTACGTCGCCGCGTACGTCCTGCTCGACGGGGCGGACATCGCGATCCAGCACCTGATCCTCGGCTGCCCGGCCGGCGAGGTGCGGATGGGCATGCGGGTCCGGGCGGTCTGGAGACCCCGCGAGGAGTGGGGCACCACGCCCGAGAACATCGACCATTTCCGGCCGTCCGGTGAACCGGATGCCGCCTTCGAGTCCTACGCGCACCACCTGTGACTACCCACCACCTGTGACGGGAGGCCCGCATGACGGACGTGGCGGTGATCGGGTTCGCCGAGGCGCCCTGCCGGCCCGAGGCCGGGACCACGAGCGGGGTCGAACTGCTGGTCCCGGTGTTCCGCGACGTCCTCGCGGCGGCCGGACTGTCGAGACGGGACATCGGCTTCTGGTGCTCCGGATCCTCGGACTACCTGGCCGGCCGGGCGTTCTCGTTCGTGTCCGCGGTCGACGCGATCGGGGCGTTCCCGCCGATCACCGAGTCGCACGTCGAGATGGACGCCGCGTGGGCGCTGTACGAGGCGTACGTGAAGATCCTCACCGGCGAGGTGGACACCGCGCTGGTCTACGGCTTCGGCAAGTCCTCGGCGGGTGAGCTGCGCCGGGTGCTGGCGATGCAGCTCGATCCGTACCTGCTCGCGCCGCTGTGGCCCGACTCGGTGAGCATCGCCGCGCTCCAGGCCCGGCTGTGCATCGAGTCCGGGCTGTTCAGCGAGAAGGACATGGCCGAGGTGGCGGTCCGCAGCCGCGCGAACGCGATCCGGAACCCCAGCGCGCAGGTCTCCGGGATCGCCGAGGTTGAGGAGCTGCTCGGGGCCCCGTACGTCGCGGATCCGCTGCGTGCCCACGACTGCGCCCCGGTCGGGGACGGGGCCGCCGCCGTGATCCTGGCCAGCGGCGACCGGGCCCGCGAGCTGTGCGAACGGCCAGCCTGGATCTCTGGGATCGCGCACCAGGTCGACTCCCCCGGGCTCGGGATGCGCGACCTGACCACCTCGCGATCCGCCGCCGGTGCCGGAGCCGCCGCGGGTCTCGGCGAGGGCGGACTCGACGTGGCCGAGCTGCACGCGCCGTTCACCCACCAGGAGATCCTGCTGGCCAGGGCGCTGGGGATCGGCGACGGCGTCGAGATCAACCCGTCCGGCGGGGTCCTGTGCGGCAATCCGATGTTCTCCGCCGGGCTGTCCCGGATCGGCGCGGCCGCCCAGCGGATCCACGACGGCACCGCCCGGAGAACGGCGGGTCACGCCACGAGCGGCCCCGCACTCCAGCAGAACCTCGTCTGCGTGATGGAGGCCCGATGAGCGAGCGGAGCGAGCGACTCATAGGTACAGCGCGTCCCATGCGAATGGCCGGCTCGAGCGAAGCGAGGGCCGCGGCATGAGTACGCAGGTTAGGGCTGCGGTGCTCGGGACCGGGCAGACCGAGCACCGGAGTAAGCGCACCGACGTGTCGATGGCCGGGCTGTGCCGGGAGGCGATCGACCGCGCGCTCGCCGACGCGGGCACCGACTGGGACCAGATCGACGCGGTGGTACTCGGGAAGGCGCCGGACCTGTTCGAGGGCGTGATGATGCCCGAGCTGTTCCTCGCCGACGCGCTCGGCGCCACCGGCAAGCCGCTGCTGCGCGTGCACACCGCCGGATCCGTCGGGGGCACCACGGCGATCGTCGCGAGCAGCCTGGTCCGCGCCGGAGTACACCGCCGGGTGCTGGCTGTGGCGTTCGAGAAGCAGTCCGAGTCCAACGCGATGTGGGCGCTGTCGATCAATCCGCCGTTCAGCATGGCGGTCGGAGCGGGAGCGGGCGGGTACTTTGCGCCGCACATCCGGTCGTACATCCGGCGGTCCGGCGCGCCCGAGCACATCGGCGCCGTGGTCGCGGTCAAGGATCGCCGCAACGGCGCCCGCAACCCGTACGCCCACCTGCGCCAGCCGGACATCTCGCTGGAGTCGGTCAGCGCGTCGGCGATGCTGTGGGATCCGGTGCGCTTCGACGAGACCTGCCCGTCCTCGGACGGCGCGTGCGCGATGGTGATCGGCGACCAGGCCGCGGCAGACGCGAGCGGGCGCCAGGTCGCCTGGATCCA
>JAOPVE010000102.1 GCA_025963185.1 Actinomycetes bacterium | reverse complement strand
GCGAGCCGCGCCCGGGGGACGCCCCCACCGACAGCCAGCGCGACTGCGGCCGCCGCGAGCGGCACTGCGGCAGCGGCGGGACTCGTCACGACAGCACCCCCGGATCTGCGCCACGCGTCCGCAGGAGATCCGCGAGCCGGGCCGCGCCGGGCACCGGACCGCCCCCTCGCCTCCAGGCGGGTACCGCTTCCACCAGCCCGGACGCCCCGCGAACGAGCACGCAGACCTCGTCCGCCATCCGCCCGGACCGCCCGCGCCGCAGGAGCACCACGCAGTGGATCGCCGCCGCGAGCTGGCTGTGCAGGGCGTCCCGGCCGAGGCCACCGGCCGCGGCGAGCGCTTCGAGCCGGGCGGGCACGTCGGCGGGACTGTTGGCGTGCAGCGTCCCGGCCCCGCCCTCGTGGCCCGTGTTCATCGCGGCCAGCAGGTCGGCGACCTCGGCGCCACGGCACTCGCCGACGACGATCCGGTCTGGGCGCATGCGCAGCGCCTGGCGGACCAGGTCGCGCAAGGTCACCGCCCCCGCGCCTTCGGCGTTCGTCTGGCGGGCCTGCAACCCGATGACGTGCGGGTGGGCGGGACGGAGTTCGGCGGCGTCCTCGACGATCAGGATGCGGTCGGCCGGATCGGCGAGCGCCAGTAGCGCACCGAGCACGGTCGTCTTTCCGCTGCCGGTGCCACCGGTGACCAGGAACGCCAGCCTGGCCTGGACGATCGCGGTGACGAGCGCGGCCGACTCGGCGGTGAGAGTGCCGGCGGTCACGAGTTCGGCGGTGGTGAACGCGCGCTGGCGGAAGGTGCGCAGCGACAGGCACACGCCGGGCCCGGCCAGCGGCGGGAGGATCGCGTGCAGGCGGGTTCCGTCGGGGAGCTGGCCGTCGACCCACGGCTGGGCATCGTCGAGGCGCCGCCCGCAGGCCCCGGCGAGTCGCTGGGCCAGCCGCCGGAGCGACTCGTCGTCGCCGAGTCCAACCTCGACCCGGCACAGCCCGCGACCCCGGTCGACCCAGACTGCGCCCGGACCGTTGACCAGCACGTCCGTCACCGCCGGATCGGCGAGCAGCGGCTCCAGTGGCCCAGCGCCCGCCAGCTCGGACCGCAGCCTGCCGGTCAGCCGCCGCAGCGTGACGTCCCCGACGGGCGCCAGGGACTCTGCCTGGACCGCGGCGGCGACGGCCGCAGCGGTCGGCTGGTCACCCGCTGCGGCGAGCCTGGCGCGGACTCTGGTGGTGAGCTCGGCGGCCATCACGCCGCCTCGGTGCGCGCGGCGAGCCCGGCCAGCAACCGCCGGCACAGCTCGGCCAGATGTCCGCGCCCCGTGCTGGCGGGCGCCTCACCCCGGTCGACCGCGCCAGCCAGACCCGGATCGGGCCGCAGCACCCCGGCAAGCGGCAGCTTCAGCGCGCCAGCGAGATCGCGCGAGCGCAGCCCGGCGGGAGCCGGACCCCGCACCACGCACTCCACCCGGCCGGCGTGCGGACGGATCATCGTCAGCACCCGGCTCGCCGCCGCGCACGCGCGCAACTCGGCCGGGACCAGCAGGTACACCAGGTCAGCCGTCTGCAGCGCATGGATCGCCGCCTCGTCGGGCCTGCGCGGCAGGTCGAGCACCACGAGATCGCTGCCTCGGCGGCCCGCGTCGATGGCGGCGTCGACCGCGTCGGGCGGGACCGTGAGCTCGGCGCCCCGGCCCCACGACAGCACCGAGAGCTCGCCCACCCGCGGCAGCGCGTCGAACAACGCGGGCGGGCTCACCCGGCCGGCGGTCTCGGCGAGGTCGGGCCACCGCAGCCCGGCACTGGACTCGTGCCCGACGAGCAGGTCAAGGCCACCCCCCAGCGGATCGGCGTCCACGAGCAGCGGCCGTAACCCTTGGCGCGCGGCGGTAACGGCGAGTCCGGTGGCCAGCACGCTCGCGCCTGCGCCACCCCGCCCGCCGATCACCCCGACGACCCGGCCCGCACTGGACCGCCCCTCCACCGCGTCGGACAGCCGGTCGACGAGCCACGGCTCGGCGGCGGGCAGCACCGCGACGTGCTCGGCCCCGAGTTGCGCGGCGAGCCGCCACACGTCGTCGTCGGGGACCGCCGCCGACGGACCGGCCACCAGCACCACTCCGGATCGGCGAGGCAGCATCGCCGCCACACACTCCGGCGCGGCCGCGGCCCCGACGAGGACCAGCGGAGCGACCGACCAGCGCGCCCTCGCCGCCACAGCGTCGGGTACTACCTCGGCCTCGGCGCGGCTGGCGGCGGTCAGGCGGAGTAGATCGTCGAGCAGGTCGTCGGAGCTGGTGACGAGGAGCGGGCGCGGCGGTGGGGCGGTCACGGAGGCCTCCTGGCTGAGCGGGTCGATGACTACGATCCGGGGAGCCGGGGGCGATATCGAGTTAACGACGCCAAACTGTGGATAACAGATGCCTTTGTGGACAATCGAGCAGGCTCGGCGCGGATCTGGTATCGCGGTTAGGGAAGAGGCCTCGCAGGTCCACAGTGCAATCGCCCCGAATAGCACAGATTTCGCGCCCGTTTCGTCGGGTTCCTTCACGACCATTCGTAGGTCGGGGTTCGCGATCTTGCGTAAATTCGCAAACCCGCGATTCCTGGGCTGGAATGCGGCGGCGAGGTGGTGGCCGGCAGCGCGCTCGAAAGGAGTGCCGAGGCGCGAGAACGAGGAGTCCCGAGATCGCAGTCGTGGACAGGAGTGATGGCGAGTCGCGGCCGGGGTACTCGCGGCGACGGCCGGCTGGACTCGTGACGTCCCGGCTGGCGCGCTGCGAGTGGCCGCATGGAGCCGAGCGCGTCGCTTCGTCCTGAGGCGCCCCACCACCACATACCGGGGCTCGTGGATCCGACGACGAACCCCACCAGCAGCAACCACGGCTCGTCGCCCCAGCCGCCGGCACCCCGAAAGTGAGGTCGCCGCTCGCTCAAGGACCTCGTCCCAGGGCGGCCGGGATCGTGGCTCGCGGGTCACGTCGCCGCGGCTCGGTGAGCGGTGGGCCGGTGAGCGGTGGGCCGGTGAGCGGTGGCCGGTGAGATACACCACAACTGTCCACAGCGGAGGCTTGGCGCGGTTCCGGCGGCCGCGTACTCGGGATTGTCCGGCCACGGCGAGATAATCGGAAAACGCCGTCAGCCGGACGGCACACGGCACGGAAGGGCCGGGGTTCTGCCCTTCTGGCACGGCGATCGGCCCTGCGCCAGCGTGCTTTCCACGACTCCACCGGATGGCCGGACGCCCGATGTCGTAGGAGCCAGTCGGTACGCAGCGCGGGTTCGGAATCAATCAAGTCGGCCACCGTGCCCAGGCCCCGGTGCACCGCAACGCACAGCCGAACCGCCGCACGCGGGCCTCGAACAGGCAGCCGGCACCAGCGGAAATGTGTCCCCGGCCGCGGAAATCTGTTGCCACGCAACGGCGTCGCGCGATTGCGCAAAGCGAGGGGCAGTAAGGGGACGACCCCCGCCGGGGGGGTGGGCGGGGGCCGTCGGGGTCCGGCTCCGGGGGGGCCGAGCCGAACCCACCCGGTAACCGCGGGGGGGTGCGGTTACCGAGGTCGTCCGGAGAATAGCGGGGCGGCGCCCACCGTTCCACCAATCCGTGAACGGTGTAGCCCGTTCCGGCTATCGCCAGAACTCGCTACTCCCAGTACTAGAGTGCCCGAAACCATGGCCTTGCGTCGAGGGTCATACACTCACAGCATGGGCCGCAGCGCTGCGTTCTTCGATCTCGACAAGACCGTGATCGCGAAGTCCAGCGCGCTGGCCTTCGGCCGTCCTTTCTACCAAGGCGGCCTGATCAACCGGCGTGCCGTTCTCAAGAGTACCTACGCCCAATTCGTCTATCTCGTCAACGGTGCAGACGAGGTCCAGATGTCCCGGATGCGGGACTACCTGACCGAGCTGATCAAGGGCTGGGACGTCGAGTCGGTGCGCCAGATCGTGGCCGAGACGTTGCACGATCTCATCGATCCGATCATCTACGACGAGGCTGCCGCGCTGATCGAGCGGCACCGCGCGGCCGGGCGGGACGTCGTGATCGTGTCGTCGTCCGGCGACGAGGTGGTGTCGGCGATCGGCGAGCTGCTCGGCGTCGATCGGGTGATCGCGACCCGCATGGTCATCGCCGACGGACGGTTCACCGGCGAGATCGAGTTCTACGCGGCCGGCCCGAACAAGGCGGCGGCGATCAAGGAGCTGGCGATCGCCGAGGGCTATGACCTGGACGAGTGCTACGCGTACAGCGACTCGATCACCGACGAGCCGATGCTGGACATCGTGGGGCATCCGACTGCGGTGAATCCCGACCGGGCCCTGCGCAAGCTCGCGATCGAGCGCGGCTGGCCGGTGGTGACGTTCAAGCGCCCGGTGGCGTTGCGGCGCCGGTTCTCCGAGATGGGCCGCCCGACCGGCCCCATGCTCGCCACCGCTGCCGTCGGAGTCGGCGCGGCAGCCGTGGCAGGCATGCTCTGGTACCGCCGCAACAGGTCCACGTCCGGCACCTGACCCCGGCCTGCACAGCCCCACTTCGAGCAACCGACTCCACAGCAACCACGTCGCCGGATCCCGGCCACCGCCCACACCACCGAAACGTGTGCCACTGCGCCGGATGCTCCTATGGCTTGGCCAGGGGGTGGTTGCTGTCCGGAACGGTTCAGTGGCGGTGGGTGACAGTTGGCTGACCAGGGGACTTGGGGCGTACCGGCGTTCTGAGTACAGACGTACTCCTGCCAGGGGGTTCCCAAGGTCAGGGCGCCGGGCGTAGAAAGAAGTCACGGACCTCAGAGATCGCGGGATTCGTCCCCAGGACGACGAGCTCCGTGCACAACCACCGGGCACCCACGCGCGACCGGCCGCGGGAGGCACGTCGAGGCGGGCTCTTGGGCTCGCGCTCGTCGAGAGGGTGCACGCTTGGTAACCCGGACGGGTTGTGCGTGACGGCGCTCCCATGCGGGGCGCCGTCTCTTTTGTACAGACCCGTTGCGGCCAGCCCCTACGGTGTGCCGCATGGGCACCCTGGCTCGATTCGCCGCCGCCGCGGTGGTGCTGTTCGTCTGCTGTGGCGCGCCGCTCGCCCTCGGCAGGGGCGACGGGAAACCGTTGCAGGCGCGGCTGTTCGGCACGTCCGGCACGTTCACGGTGGCCAGTTGCGAGTGGAGCCGGGACGAGGATCCGGTGTACCGCTGCACGGGCACCTTCGCCGGCGGGGGGCACGACGAGGCCGCCACCATGGACGTGCACCGGGGCGCGCCGAAGGCCGGGGACCGGATCCAGGCCGACTTCACCTCCGGCGAGGCGTTCGACGCGAGGCGCCCGATCGGCCCGATGCTCGCCGCGGTGGGCTGGACGGGCGCCGGGATCGGGATCGTCCTCGCCGTGGGGCTGGCGATCCGGCTGCTCGCGGCCAAGCTGGACTGGGACTTCTTCCGCTGGCGGGTCCAGCGGGCACAGGAGAACCAGCCTCAGGACGACTGACCCGCGCAGATCGCCAGGCCCTCGTCCGCGCCGAGTACGACCGCGGCGCAGCAGTGCCGGAGCCAGGCGCGCACGCCGTCGGGGGTGCCGGTGGCGTAGGCGTTGGCGGATCCGACGTACTCGGGCGCCCTGGCCAGGTGTCCCACCTCGGGGACGGACACGGCCTTCCGGTCCAGCCCGCGGGTGATCATCGTCAGCCGGGCGGCGGCTCGGGCGACGAGCCCGTCGGCGGATCCGAACGGGCCCATCGTCAGCAGCTCGCCGTGGACGATCGCGGCGACGATCACGGCGGGCGCCTCGGTGCCCCCGGCCACGAGCTCGGCGAGGGCGTCGAGCCGCGGGGCGGACTCCGGACGGGGCCGGCCGACCTCCTGGCGATCCGTCAGAGAGGACGCGAGCACGTGCAGCCGGGCCAGCACCTGGCGGGGGGCGCGCTCCCAGGTCTCGGCGAGCCCACCCAGGGCCGCCCCCGCCCGCAGCGCCCCCTGCACCACCGGATCGGTCACCGCGCCGCCGCGCACCAGCTCCAGCTCGTGGTCGCTGCCCTCCAGCGCCGCGGACGCCCTCGCCCCGCGCAACACCGACTCGGCGCTCACCGGGCCGCTGGTTCGCCGCAGGGCCCGGTGCCCGAGCAGGCGGTCCACGGCGTCCCGTGCTTCGGCCGCGGCCTCGGCGACACCGGGAAGATCCAGAAGCGGGGCCAGCGGATCGGTTGTCAGCGCACTCACCGCACCGACCGTAGGCCATGGGTGCGTGTCCGGGCCGGGACGTGCGGTTTTCCGGGCAATTCTTGGCGTCACGGCACCCTGCACAGCCGGCACCCGGGCGCACTAGTGTGAGCTGGACCGCCGTCACCCCGTGTCCTGATGCCCCCGTCCAGGGGCTGTTCAAGCCCCTCTGGGGCGACCCCGCAAGGAGGTCCCTACCGATGACCGCGGAGAACAGTGCCGCCAACCCGGCACTGTCCAACCTGCTCCACGAGGAGCGCCATTTCGATCCCCCCGCATCCCTCGCCGCGAACGCGAACGTCACCGCCGACGCCTACCAGCAGGCCAGCGACGACCGGCTCGCGTTCTGGGAGGAGCAGGCGCGCCGGCTCTCGTGGTCGCAGCCGTGGGACACCGTCCTGGAGTGGGACGCGCCGTTCGCGAAGTGGTTCAACGGCGGCAAGCTCAACGTCGCCTACAACTGCGTCGACCGGCATGTCGAGGCCGGCCACGGCGACCAGGTGGCGATCCACTGGGAGGGCGAGCCGGGCGACACCCGCACGATCACCTACTCGGATCTGCTCGCGGAGGTCTCCAAGGCCGCGAACGCGCTGACCGAACTGGGCGTCGAGACCGGCGACCGGGTGATGATCTACATGCCGATGATCCCCGAGGCCGCGATCGCCATGCTGGCGTGCGCCCGCCTCGGTGCTCCGCACTCGGTGGTGTTCGGCGGGTTCTCGGCCGACAGCCTGCGCAACCGGATCGACGACGCCTCGGCCAAGGTGATGATCACCTCCGACGGCGGCTACCGGCGGGGGGCGCCCAGTGCGCTCAAGCCCGCCGTCGACGAGGCCCTGGAAGGCACCGGCGTCGAGAAGGTGCTGGTCGTCCGCCGGACGGGCCAGGACGTGCCGTGGACCGAGGGCCGCGATGTCTGGTGGCACGACGTGGTCGACTCCCAGCCGGCCGAGCACACGCCGGAGTTCTTCGACGCCGAGCACCCGCTGTTCATCCTCTACACCTCGGGCACCACGGCGAAGCCGAAGGGCATCCTGCACACGACCGGCGGGTACCTGACCCAGGCCTCGTACACGCACCACGCGGTGTTCGACCTCAAGCCCGACACGGACGTGTACTGGTGCACGGCCGACATCGGCTGGGTCACCGGGCACAGCTACATCGTGTACGGGCCGCTGTCGAACCGCTCGACCCAGGTGATGTACGAGGGCACCCCGGACACCCCGCACAAGGGCCGGTTCTGGGAGCTGATCGAGAAGTACAAGGTCTCGATCCTCTACACGGCGCCGACGGCGATCCGGTCGTTCATGAAGTGGGGCGACGACCTCCCCGCCAAGTTCGACCTGTCGACGCTGCGGGTACTCGGATCGGTCGGCGAGCCGATCAACCCCGAGGCCTGGATGTGGTACCGCGAGCACATCGGCGGCGGCAACTGCCCGGTCGTGGACACGTGGTGGCAGACCGAGACGGGCGCGATCATGATCAGCCCGCTGCCCGGGGTGACCTCGACCAAACCCGGATCGGCGCAGGTGGCGCTCCCGGGCATCGCCGCGGACATCGTGGACGACCAGGGCAAGCCCGTGCCGGACGGCGGGGGCGGCTACCTGGTGCTCACCGAGCCGTGGCCGGCGATGCTGCGGGGCATCTGGGGCGATCCGGAGCGCTACCAGGACACGTACTGGTCGCGCTTCGCCGACGAGGGCTACTACTTCGCCGGTGACGGGGCCAAGAAGGACAACGACGGCGACCTGTGGCTGCTCGGCCGGGTGGACGACGTGATGAACGTCTCAGGCCACCGGATCTCGACCACCGAGGTCGAGTCGGCGCTCGTCAGTCACCCCAAGGTGGCCGAGGCAGCGGTGGTCGGCGCGACGGATCCGACGACCGGGCAGGGCATCGTCGCGTTCGTGATCCTGCGCGGCGCTGACGAGGGCGGCGACGGCGAGGCGCTGGTCAAGGAGCTGCGCAACCACGTGGCGAAGGAGATCGGCCCGATCGCGAAGCCGAGGCAGATCCTGCTCGTGCCCGAACTGCCGAAGACCCGCTCGGGCAAGATCATGCGCCGCCTGCTGCGGGACGTGGCCGAGAACCGGTCGATGGGCGACGTGACGACGCTCGCGGATCCGACGGTGATGAACCTGATCAGCTCGGGAATCACGTCGGGCAAGTCCGAAGACTGAGCACTGTGTAGCGACGAGGGGCCCGGCGGATCGCTCGCCGGGCCCCCTCGTTCGTACCCGAAAGGACGAATGGGCAGACTTTTGTCCTCCGAACCGAAAGCCCGAGGGGATGACAGACACTCTTGCGGGTCCTCACTACGGTGAGTGAATGCAGCCGGTTAGTGGATCATTCATCGCACTTCTGATCGTCGTGACGATCGGGTGCCTCGCCCTGACCGTCTGGACGTGGGGATGGCAACGGCTGCGGTTCGTCCGGCGCATGGCCACTCTCGGGACCACCCAGCTGATGGTCGTCTTATGCGTGGTCGCGGCCATCAACGCCTCCCAGAACTTCTTCGTGACCTGGGACGACATCCTCGAAGGCGGGGTCGCCGCGGATCCGGGGGCAGCCCCCGTGGTGGCCCTGCCGAACGACCCGCAGGGGCTCCGCGCCACCGCGGGATCAGCTCGGTACTCGCAGTTGGGGCCCGCTGTGGCGGCCGCGGAACGGGCGCACCGGATCAAGCCGCGCGGCGGTGTGATGGTCAGCACGGTGATCCGCGGATCGCGAACTGGTTACCGTCTGCCATCGCGGCTGTACTTTCCGGCAGCGTACTTCGACGCGGGCAAGGCCAATCATGAATTTCCTGTGGTGGAGTTCTTCACGGGCTATTACGGCGGCCTCGACATATTTCAGCGCACACTGGGCGCGAACAACGAGCTCGACAAATTGATCGAATCGGGCAAGATGCCGCCGGTCATCGTCGTGATCCCCGAGCAGAACCCCAATCTGCCGACGGACAGCGAATGCGTGAACGCCGTCCGGGGCGACCAGGCCGAGACCTATGTGGGGCTCGACGTGCCCGACGTGGTCAAGAGCGACCTGCGGGTGAGCAAGGACCGCAGGGACTGGGCCCTCATGGGCTACTCCACCGGTGGCTTCTGCGCGGCGAACATCGCGATCCACCACTCCGAGCTGTTCTCGATGGTGATCAGCCTGTCCGGCTACTTCCACCCGGTCACCGACAGCTCGACGGGCGACACCTACCACGGCGACAAGAAGGCCAAGCTCGCCAACAACCCGACCCAGACGATCGCCTTACCCCGCCGGTTCCCGCTGTCCTTCTACCTCGCCACCTCGACGGGCGACGGCGAGGGCATGCGTGGACTGAAGGAGTTCGGCCCGTAGATCCACGCGCCGGACCGGCTCATCAAGTCCGTCGGCGGGCACACCGGCCACAACTTCACCACCTGGAAGCGGGCGATTCCGGGCGCCTTCACCTGGCTCGTCAAGGAGCTGATCTCTCCCCCGCCGATGCTCGTGAACCCCACCGCGCAGCCGAATCCCACGCC
>JAOPVE010000100.1 GCA_025963185.1 Actinomycetes bacterium | reverse complement strand
TGGCGAAGACCTTCACGGCCGCGGATCCGCACGGCACCTGCTTGGCACACACCGCGATCTTCAGCGGATCCTTCGCGAAGTCCGCCAGCCCCGTCACGTTGCCCGGGTTCCCGGCCGGCACGGCGATCTGCAGGGTGTTCTTCGCGAACGTGGTCGCCGTGCCCTCGATGTCGGCCGAGGCGGTCTTCATCGTGGCCGGGCTGGCGGAGGCGAACACGTCCGCCGGGGCGCCCTGGGTGATCGACTGGGCCAGCGCCGAGCTCGCGCCGAAGTTGAACGTGACGTGTACCCCGGGATGGGCCTGCTCGAACTGCTTGCCAAGCGCGGTGAAGCTCTCCTTCAGGGACGAGGCCGCGAACACCGTCACGTCCCCGGTCAGCTTGTCTTTCGGCTTGTCCATCGGGGTGGACGAGGCGCTGCTCGAACACCCCGCCACCACGACGAGCGCACACAGCGCGGCGAACAGCTTCACTTTCCCGGCACCTCCACCACGACCTGCGTTGACTTGATCGAGGCGACGGCCAGCACGCCCGGCTCCAGGCCGAGTTCGTCCGCGGCCTCGCGGCTCATCAGCGACACGACACGGAACGGCCCGGCCTGCAGGTCGACCTGGGCCATCACGCCGTCCTTC
Organism: Actinomycetes bacterium; assembly: GCA_025963185.1. Taxonomy (GTDB): domain Bacteria; phylum Actinomycetota; class Actinomycetes; order Mycobacteriales; family Cryptosporangiaceae; genus RYN-140. The sequence continues at coordinate 2,033 of JAOPVE010000100.1, read as the reverse complement.
ACGACCCGGGTCACGAGCCCGGTGAACCGGTTGCGCGCGGACTCCGCCACACCGCGGCCGAGCTCGGGAGCCGACGCGATCTGCTGGGCGAACGCGGCCAGCTCACCACCGTCGATCGCCAGCCTGCCCTGCGGATCCCGTTCGGCCGACAGCCGTCCCGCGTCGATCCACCGGCGCACCGTGTCGTCACTGACCCCGAGGAGGGTGGCGGCGTCGCCGATCCGGAATTGCGGCATGTCACGAACGCTAGCACCGCTTCTGCGGTCAGTGCCGCGGGATCCCACCGCAGCCACGGCGACCTGGCTGGGTACATGACCGCGGGCCTCACCAGGCCGAGGTCACCCGAACCCCTGCACTACGACTGGCCGCGCGACCCGCCCGGCGGTGGAACTGATGTACACGCGTCCGCGACCCGGCGATCCGGGTCGGCGGCGGCCCGGACGAGGTGCGACAGCGAAAGGGCCGCAGCGCGGGAGGTGCGCTGCGGCCCTTGCGAGCTGGAAAGCCATAAGACCTGTAAGCCATGAAGCCGGTGGAGCTGGAGGCCGTGGAGAGAGTCCCCGCCTCCGGCCAGCCGCGACATCCCTGTCTGCGGCCGGCCGGGGCATGGAACCGCGGTTCCTTGACGTTCCTTCCTCCCAGAACGTCCCGCGGCGACTGTGGGGAACGGTGTTGCTGGCGGTACTTAGCGCGCGGACGCTGCCGCGGGCTCGGAGTGCCTGGACGTCGCCGCGGTGGTTTCGGCACCGGCCTCGACCAGGTCCTCGTTGTCGGGCTCGCGTCCGGGCGTCATCAGGTTCAGCTTCCGGATCAGGATGCGGAAGAGGAAATAGTAGATGGCGGCGTAGACGAGCCCGATCGGGATGATCAGGAGCCGGTTGTGGCCGAGCCCCGGGTTGAGGAAGTTCAAGCCATAGTCGATCGCACCGGCCGAGAACGAGAAGCCGTCCTTGACGCCCAGCAGCGAGCAGACCACGAGCGCCGAACCGGTGAGCAGGGCGTGCACCACGAACAGCAGCGGCGCGACGAACAGGAACGCGAACTCCAGCGGCTCGGTGACGCCCGTGAGGAACGAGCAGAGGGCGCCGGAGAACATGATGCCGCCGATGAGGGCGCGCTTCTCGGGACGCGCCTCCTGCCACATGGCAAGGGCGGCCGCCGGGAGGCCGAACATCATGATCGGGAAGAAGCCGGCCATGTAGCCACCGGCCGAGGGGTCCTTGGCGAAGAAGCGGCTGAGGTCACCCTTGACCACGGCGCCGGTCGCGTCCTTGAAGTCACCGAAGGTGAACCACACGAACGAGTTGACGATGTGGTGCAGACCGAACGGGATGAGCAGGCGGTTGATGACGCCGTAGATGCCGGTGCCGATGTCGCCGTTGGCCGTGAGCCAGTTGCCGAAGTTGGTCAGGCCCTGGCCGATGGGCGGCCAGATGTAACCGAAGAGGATTCCGAGCACCAGACCGGCGATCGCGGTGAGGATCGGCACGAACCGCCGGCCGCCGAAGAACGCCAGGTAGGCGGGCAGCTTGACGCGGTAGAACCGCTGCCACAGCAACGCCGAGACGATGCCGATGACGATGCCGCCGATAACCCAGGTCGGGTTGTGCTTGCCGTAGTTGATCGAGTCCGGCGCCTTGTCGATCACGCTCGTGACCTCGGCGGCGATCGAGGACTTCGCGAAGATGATCCGGGTCACGTTGTCGAACACCAACATGCCGACGAGGGCTGCGAGCGCAGTCGATCCGTCAGCCTTGCGCGCGAAGCCGATCGCCACGCCGATCGCGAACAGCAGCGGCAGGTTGTTGAACAGCACGCCGCCGGCGCCACCCACGACGTCGGCGATGTTGTGGCCGACCGTGCCCTTCATGCCGATCCGGTCGACGACGTCGTACTGGCCGAGACGCAGCAGCAGACCGGCGGCCGGAAGTACGGCGATCGGCATCATCAGACTGCGCCCGACGCGCTGGAGCACGGCTAAGGCCTGGTTTGGCCCTCTCGTGTCCGCGCCCGTAGCGGTCATTGCGGTCATG
>JAOPVE010000080.1 GCA_025963185.1 Actinomycetes bacterium | reverse complement strand
AGCCTGGCCGCCGCGTCGAGCACGTGCTCGCAGTTGTCCAGCACGATCAGCGTCGGGGTGCTGCCGATGGCCGCGGCGATCCGGGCCAGCGGATCCCGCTGGGGCTGGGCCGGATCCGCCGTGCGCGGGAGGGCCAGGGCGTGCAGGACCGCGGTGGGCACGGCGTCCGGATCCGTCACGGGCGCCAGTTCGGCGAGCCACACGCCACCGGACGCTGTCTCCGCGGTGGCGGTCGTCTCCGCGGTGGCCGTCGCGAGCCGGGTCTTCCCCGCGCCACCGGGGCCTAGCAGGGTCAGCAGCCGGGTCTGGTCCAGCAGCCCGGCGAGCTGGCGGACCTCGTCCTCCCGCCCGACGAAGCTGGTCAGCGGGGTCCGCAGGTTGCTCTTGTGGGCCGGCCCGGGATCGTCGCGCAAGACGGCGAGGTGGATCCCGCGAAGCTCCGGTGACGGATCCACCCCGAACTCGTCCGCGAGCCGCCGCCGGATCCCCTCGTAGGCCGCCAGTGCGTCGGACTGCCTCCCCGCCGCGTGCAGCGCCCGGACCAGCAGCCCCGTCAGCCGCTCCCGCATCGGCTGACCGGCGGCGAGCCGCCGCAGCTCGGGGACTAGGTCGGCGGCCCGGCCGAGCACCAGTTCGGCCTCGGCGCAGTCCTCGTGGGCGGTCAGCCGCAGCTCCTCCAGCCACGACGCGTGCGCGGTGCCGGGAAGTTCCGCGAGCGCCGGACCCCGCCACAGGCTCAGCGCCTCCCGCAGGCACCGCGAAGCCCCCGCCGGATCCCCGTTCTTGAGCGCCGCCTGGCCGTCCCTGACCCGCCGCTCGAACCGGATCGCGTCGACGGCTTCGGCGGGCAGGTCCAGCCGGTAGGTGCCCGGACCGGACACGAGCACGTCCCCGGGGAGCCTGCGGCGCAACCGCGAGACGAGCGACTGGAGCGCGTTCGCCTGGTCCGCGGGCGGATCCGCACCCCAGAGCGCCTCGCTGAGCGCGTCCACGCTGACCGGCCGCCCCGGATCCAGCGCGAGCCGCGCCAGCAGCACCCGCAACCGGGGACCACCGACGTCGACGGGCCTCCCACCGGATCGCACATCCAGCGGACCGAGGATCGCTACCTCCACCCGCCCAGTCTGCCGTGCCTGTCCCACCCTTTACCGCAGTGCACGGCCTGCGCTGCAGTGGCGGATCCCGCGCGGCGGCGGGTCGCGGCCACGAGGATCGCGACGAGCCGTGCGAAATCGGCGGCACCCGCGGCGTCTCCAGCCTGCCGGACGGTGGCCAGCGCCGGGGTCGCCGCGTCGAGCACGATCCCGGCGCGGAGCAGCACGAAGTACAGGACCAGCGCGGCGGCACGCCCGTTGCCGTCGCGGAACGGATGGAAGAAGCACACGTCGAGGTAGGCACGCGCCGCCCTCCCGGCGAGCGGCAGCGCGCTCTGGCCCGAGCCCGCGCTTTGGTCCGTCTCCGCGCTTTGGTCGGTGTCGGCGAGGCAGGCGGCGAAGCGCTGTGGGGTGTCCGGGGCGAATCCGTACCGCTCGCGGCCGCCCTTGGCGAAGGCGTCCCCGGTGCGGAACGCCGTGATCCGCTCGCCCAGGACGAGGGACTGCCAGCCGCACAGCACGTTCCAGCTCAGGGTCCGCCCGGCCGCCGCGTCGGCCCTGACCTGCGTCAGTGCTGGGATCGACGCGGCCCCGTCCCTGGCCGTCAGGTGGTCCTCGACGCCGTCGCGGCCGGTCCGGGTGGGGCGCTCGTCGCCGGATCCGGCGGTCCAGTCGACCAGGTGCCGGATCGCCCACCAGTCCGCCAGCGCGTCGCGCACTCAGCCCGCCAGCTCCGCCGCGACCCGCTCGGCGACGGCCGTGACCTCGGCGTCGGACGGCGTGGACCAGCTGTGGAACCGGCCGCCGACCGCGTGCTCGACCAGCTCGGCGCGGCCCTCGGCGGGCACCCCGGCCGCGTCCAGGAACCATCCGAGGACCTGTTTGCAGTGGTAGTACCAGCCGCTCTCGCCCCGGGTACGGTCCGCCGTGACGGTGACGAGGTGGGCGACCGCCCGTTCCCAGCTGTCCAGCCGGTCGTGACGCTCGGCCGGGAGCGGCAGGAAACGCGCGAACCGCTCGGCGAGGTCTTCCAGGTAGGAACGCCACTCGGCCAGCGCCTCGGCGATCCGCTGGAGCGTGTGGTCTTTCGTGGTGACCGAATGGTCCGCACAGCACCACGACGCCACCGGACCGCCGTCGACGTCTCCCTCGCCGACGGACCACCGCCAGCCCGACGCCCAGGATCCGAACTCGGCCGCCAGCGACCGCGTGATCGCCTCGACCCAGCCACGAGGGTCGGCCGACGGGTCGCCCTCGGGAGCGAGCGCGCAGACGGCCTCGGTGACTGATCCCGCGTCGAACGGGTGCCGCGCCGGATCGGCCTCGGGCCAGGACAACGAGTACGGCAGCGGCGCCGCGGACGGGTACACGCTGCGATGATGCCGCCACCGGCCAAGCGAGTTTTCCCGGGCGTGCCTGCGTAGCACTGGTTGCGGCCTGCGCTTACTCTTCGCGCGGATCCGAATCGCGCGAGGGAGCACCATGAGCCAGCACCACCCGTACCCGCCTGTCGAGGCGCCCAAGCCGCTGCGGGTGCCGGGCGCCATCGCGATCACTGCTCTGTGCCTCGCGATCCTCGCCATCGTCGTCGGGTTCCTCCTGCAGGTCGGCAGTCAGCAACTGCTGATCCGGGCGCTCGACGCACCGCTGAACTCCCGCGATCGGGCGGGGGAAGCCGCCCTGGCCGCGCTCGCCGGGCTGGCCCAGAGCGCCCTGGTCATCGGCGCACTGCTCTTCGCGGGGATCGCCGTGATCTGCTGGCTCTTCCGCGCGCGGACCAACCTCACCGCGTTCGGCCGGGAGCCCTTGACCTGGGGCCGCGGCTGGACGATCGGCGGCTGGTTCATCCCCATCGCCAACCTGTTCATCCCGCTGAGCGTCGTCGGCGAGATCGACACCAAGAGCGCGACGGCCGCGGACGGCACGCGCACCCACGGCAGAATCCTGTTCGGACTGTGGGCGACGACCTGGACGCTGTACCTGATCGTCGACCGGATCGGCGCCGCGATCGTCATCGTGATGCGCGGCACCACCGCCGCCGAGTTGAGTGCCCGGATGCCGCTCACCATCGGAGTGGGAATCGTGAGCACCCTGCTGGGGATCTCGGCGGCCGCGTCCATGATCGCGCTGATCCGCCGGATCGGCGCCAACCAGGACCACACCCTCACAGCCGCCGCTCACGCCTACTACCAGCAGCAATACCCCTCCTACCCGGCTCTGTAGGACGGGCCTCGCGCGATCCACATCGGACGGTTGCGGCCGCCTCCTACTCTGCGCTGATGACGGACTTCGTGGTGTCCCTGCGCGGCTACGCGCGCTCGGAGGTCGAGGCGCTGTTCACCAAGGTCGACGCCGTCCTGGCGACCGAGGACGAGAACGCACTAGCCGAGGCTCGCACGCTGCTGGAGTCCGCCAAGTTCACGATCGCGCTACGTGGCTACAACCGCGGCGCCGTCGACAAGGCCATCGCCGAATCCCTCGCCGCCCTGCCCTGACGATCACCGTCCACCTGAGTGGATCCGTACCGGGGACCGGGATGTAGCGGGCCGCTCGGCCCAAAAACGTTGGCGAGGGAGCTAAACCGGCCCGCTCAGCGTAGAGACGGAACCCTTTTCAGTTTGGGTTATACGGCGAGGATGAGGGTCTGAACAGCGTTCGCGAGGGTGGTCGTTTCGCTGGGGTGAGCGGATCTTTCGTAAGATCTTCCATGCCTTGAGCTGGGCGTTGGCGCGTTCGCCGGGGCCGCGGAGCCTCGCGTGGGCGGTGTTGACGTCTTTCTGGTTCTGCGACAGCGGCCGGTAGTTGCCCGTGTCGCGGTCCTTGCGGCGTGGGCGTTGCAGCACGGTGACCGCTGGGCCGGCGCCTTGGTAGCCCCGGTCAGCCAGAA
>JAOPVE010000060.1 GCA_025963185.1 Actinomycetes bacterium | reverse complement strand
GAGGAGGTTCGCCGTGCCCCACGTGCGAGGTCATTACCGTCAGGGTCCCTGGTTCCGGCGGGTGTGGGTGCGCCCGCATTACCGGCGGCCGCAGGACACGTTGCCGCTGCTCGCGATCCTCGGCGTCATCGTGGTCGTCGTGTTCCTCATCTGGGTGCTGACCAGCCGCTGACCTGCGCGGGACCCCTCTCGTCGGCGGGGTGTTGTGGCCTATTTGGGCAGTTTGCCCCCATAACATTCCTGTTGGCATTGTCGACGCTTCGCCGGGGCGTGAATCCGTCCGGCTGACAGTCAAGGGGTCCCGCCGGTGGGGTTCAACGCGCGCTCGCCTCGTCCGCCCTTCCGGCACGTCCGGATCGCGGTCCGCGCCACCCTGGCCCTCGGGATCAGCGGAGGTTTCGCCGCCGTCGCGCCCCCCGCCCAGGCCGCCCCGGGCGACGGATCCGTGGCGATCACGGTGATCCGCGACGTCAACGCCAATGGCCTGTACGACGCCGGGCTCGAACTCGGCCAGGCCGGGATCGAGGTCACGCTCTCGGACGGATCCGGCCACACGGTCACCCAGGCCACCGGACCCGCGGGAACGACCACGTTCACCCCCGGGGCCACGGCCCTCACGGGCGGCCGGTACCGGGTCGCGGCGTCGATCCCCGGCGCGATGTCCTACCTGGAGCCCGCCGCGATCGCGGTCTCGGGCGCGACGGCGTTCGACAGCATGACCGAGTTCGTGGACGTGCGATCCGGGGCGGACGCCACCCTGACCATGGGGGTGCAGAACCCCGCCGAGTACTCGTCGGCCACACCCGAACTGGCCGCGCCGATCCAGAACCTGGCCAGCGGATCGGTTACCGACACCGCGCTCGCCCAGTGGCCGTACTCCCGCCGCGGCACCGCCCTGGCCCCCACCGGGATCGCCGAGGACGGCACGATCGGCGCCACCTACGGCCTCGCCTACCAGCGCGAACACGACCAGCTCTTCACCGGCGCGCTCGCCAAGCGGCACACCCGGTACGGGCCGCTCGGCCCCGGCGGCATCTACCTCGTCGACCGCGACAGCGGGAACACCTATCAGTTCGCGACGGTCCCCAGCGCGGGCGGGACGGGGCACGGGGCGGATCCGCTCACCGACCCCGCCTTCTTCGCGGTGATCGGCCGCCAGGGCCTGGGCGACCTCGACATCTCCGAGGACGGATCCACTCTCTACGCCGTCAACCTCAGCACCAGGAGCCTGCTCAGCTACGACGTCTCGGACGTCCACCCGCAGAACCAGTCCGCGAGTCCGCTCGCGACCGTGGCGATCCCCGACCCGGGCTGCCCGGCCGCGGCGGACTGGCACCCGTTCGGCCTCGGGATCCGCGACGGGATGCTCTACGTGGGCGGGGTGTGCTCGGCGGAGACGTCGGGCCTGCGCGCCCAGCTCAGCGTCCACATCTACCGGACCGCCGCGACGGGAACCCCGAGCGGCTTCACCGAGGTGCTCTCGCACGCGCTGACCTACCAGCGCGGCCAGACCGAGGTGACGAGCCCGACGGCCCCGGGCGAAGACCAGTTCTGGCAGGCCTGGGCCACCGCGAACACCCCGGCGAGCTGGTTCTCCCCGCCGGGGCTGCCCTACAAGGCGTACCCGCAGCCCGAGCTGTCGGACATCGCCTTCGACCGGGACGGATCCATGATCCTGGGCTTCCGCGACCGCTTCGGCGACCAGGGCGCCCGCAACGTCAAGGCCGGACCGCTGGGCGACACGAACAACTACGACTTCCGCAGCGGCGGCGACATCGTGCGCGCGTGCGCGGCGGGTGTGACCTGGGACTGGCAGGGCGAGGGCGGCTGCCCCAACAACTACGACGGCAGCAACGGCAGCACGCTCCAGCACCCGGGGACCGTCGAGTACTACCCCGGCGACTTCTTCGCCGCCTCGCACGCCGAGACGGCCCAGGGCGGGCTCGCGATCGCGCCCCGCTTCGACGACGTCGTGTCCACGGTCATGGACCCGACCGGCATCTACACCGGCGGCGTCGGCTTCTTCGACAACACCACCGGCTACATGAACAGCGACGCGGCCCGCGTCTACCGGGCGACCAGCGAGTTCGGCAAGGCGAACGGGCTGGGCGACCTGGAACTGCTCAGCGATCCGGCGCCGGTCCAGATCGGGAACCGGGTGTGGCGGGACACCGACGCGGACGGCGTGCAGGATCCGGGCGAGCCGCCGATCGCGGGGGCCACGGTCCGGCTGTGCGACTCGGGCAACGCCACGATCGCGACCACCACCACCGACGCCAACGGCGAGTACGTGTTCGGCGGCCTCGATCCGGCCACCGCGTACTGCGTGGCGATGGACGACCCAGCCGACTACCTGAGCGGGCACCCGCTGCACAACCTGGTCGCGACCACGGCGAACGCGGGCGGGGCCGACGAGTTCGACTCTGACGGCGTGCCGGGCGGCGGCGGCTACCCGGTGATCGCGGTGACCACCGGATCCGCGGGCCAGAACGACCACAGCCACGACTTCGGCTTCCGGATCCTGCGCTGCGCGGTCGGCAGCCAGGTCTGGCTCGACGCGGACAACGACGGGCTCCAGGACCCGTCCGAGCTGGGCGTCGACGGGGTGAGGGTGTCGCTGCTGGACTCCGCCGGGGATCCGGTGCTGGACGGGAACGGCGATCCGATCGCCACCACCACGGCCACCGGACCGGCGGGCCAGGCCGGCTTCTACGCGCTGGACGACCTTCCGTGCGGCGACTACCGGCTCGGGTTCGGCAACCTGCCAGCCGGGATGTCGGTGACCAGCCAGGACAGCGGATCGGACACCGCGGACTCCGACGCCGATCCGTCGACGGGGGTCACGGCCGTGTTCACGCTCGGCGCGGTCGGGATCGAAGCGGCGATGACCACCCCGGATCCGGGACTGGACGGCACGATCACCGCCCCGGGCATCGACCGCACGAGGGACGCCGGACTGACCGGCACGTCCTACGCGATCGGCGACTACGTGTGGCGCGACCTGGACCGCAACGGCTCCCAGGGCGCGGGCGAGTTCGGCATCGACGGGGTCACGGCCCAGCTCGACCGGGCGGACGGATCGGCGGTCCGCACTCTCGGTGGCACGACGGTCACCACCGTCACGGCGGTCGGGCCGGGTCCGAGGGCCGGCCACTACGTGTTCGACGCGCTGCCCCCGGCGACCTACCGGGTGGCGTTCTCCAGCCTCCCGTCCGGCTACACGCTGACCAGCCAGAACACCGGCGCGGACGACACGAAGGACTCCGACGCGGATCCCTCGACGGGCCTCACCGCCGGTTACGTCCTGGGCGCCGGAACGACGAGCCCGGTCGTGCCCGGCACGGACGGCGGCCTCGGCGCGACCGCGATCGACCGCACCGCCGACGCCGGCCTGCTCGCCCCGAGCTACGCGATCGGCGACTACGTGTGGCTCGACGTGGACGGCGACGGGATCCAGGATCCGGGCGAGTCCGGCGTCAACGGCGTCGCCGTGACCGTGTCCGACAACTTCGGCGATCCGGTCCTCGACGGCGCGGGCAACCCCGTGACCACCACGACGGCGACCGGCCCCGACGGCCGGACCGGCCACTACGTGCTCGACGGCCTCGCCGCGGGCGCCTACGACCTCCAGATCGGATCACCGGACTGCACCGTCCGGGACGGTGGCGGCGACGACTCGGCCGACTCCGACGCGGACGCCGTCAGCTGCCGGACCGGGGACGTGATCGTCGGCCCGGCAGCCCCGGACATGGCCGCCGCGAACCCGGCCGTCGACGGCACCCTCGACGCCGCCACCATCAACCGGACCGTCGACGTGGGCATCACCGGCGACTCCTACGCGATCGGCAACGACGTCTGGCGCGACCTCGACCGCGACGGCACCCAGGACCCGGGCGAGCCCGGAGTGAACGGCGTGACCGTCACCCTGCACCACGCCGACGGCACGCCCGTGCTCGGCAGCACGGGCGTGGCACTCTCGACAACCACCGCCGACGGCCCCGGCGCCCGGCCCGGCTTCTACCTCTTCGACGGGCTCCCGGCCGGCGGCTACCGGGTGAAATTCCAGAACTTCCCCGGCGGATCGGCGCTGACCACCGCCAACACCGGTGCCGACGACACGAAGGACTCCGATCCGGCCACCGGCACCGGGCTCACCGCGACGGTGACGATCGGCGCGGGGATGTCGGTGCCGGATCCGGCGCTGGACGGCACGATCGCCGCGGCCTCGGTCAACCGGACCGTCGACGCCGGCCTCACCGCTCCCACCTGCGCGGTCGGCGACTACGTGTGGCTCGACCGGGACGCCGACGGCACCCAGGACCCGTCCGAGCTGGGCATCAACGGGGTCACGCTCCAGTTGCGCGACTCGGCCGGATCGCCCGCGGTGGACGCGAACGGCGATCCGGTGACCGCGACCACCCACACCGGACCGGACGGGCGGGCCGGCTTCTACGTCCTGGACACCCTCGTCTGCGGGGACTACCAGATCGCGTTCGACGGGCTGCCCGCCGGACTGGCGATCACCACGCGGGATTCCGGCAGCGACGACACCGCCGACTCGGACGCCGACACCGGCACCGGCCGGACCGCCGTGTTCACCCTCTCGCTGGCCGGACCGTCGATGTCCACCCCCGATCCGGCCACCGACGGCACCCTCGACGCGGCCGCCATCAACCGGACCGTCGACCTCGGCCTGGCCGGTCCCTGCTACGCGATCGGCAACTACGTGTGGCGCGACCTGGACCACAACGGGATCCAGGGACCCGGCGAGCATGGCGTCAACGGCGCCACGGTGAGCCTGCTCGACCCGTCCGGCACGGCCCTGACCAGCACCGACGGATCCGCCGTGAGCACCACGACCGCCGACGGGCCGTCCGGGGCGGGCTACTACGCGCTCGACTGCCTGCCCCAGGGCACCTACCGGGTCAAGTTCGGCCCGCTCGGCGCGGGACTCTCGCTGACCACCGCGAACGCGGGTATGAGCGACACGAGCGACTCCGACGCGAACGCCACCACGGGGATCACGGGCACGGTCGCGATCGGAGCGCCCGGGGTGGTCTCGGGCATGAGCGCGATCAGCCTGTCGGCGGACGGATCCCTCCACGCAGCCGCGATCAACCGCAGCATCGACGCCGGGATCCTCGGGCCCCGGTACGCGATCGGCAGCTACGTGTGGCTCGACACCAATGGCAACGGGGTGCAGAACAGCGGCGAACTGGGCGTCAACGGGGTCGTGGTCCGGCTGCTCGACGGGGCCGGCGATCCGGTCACGGACTCGACCGGGGATCCGGTGATCACGTTCACGATGACCGGCCCGGACGGCGCGATGGGCTTCTACCTGTTCGACGGTCTCGCCCCCGGCACGTACGTGGTCGAGTTCGTGGGGCTGCCGCCCGGCTACGGCATCACGATCCCGGACAGCGGCGGTGACGATGGCGCCGACTCGGACGCCGACGACAGCACCGGCCGGACCGGCCCGATCGTGGTCGGCCCCGCAGCCCCGAACATGAGCCCGCCCGACCCGGACATCGACGGCACCGTGACCGCGGCCGAGGTCAACCGGACCATCGCGCTCGGCCTGACCGGCCCGTGCATGGGGATCGGCAACCTCGTCTGGGAGGACGCCAACGCCAACGGCAGGCAGGACTCCGGCGAGACCGGGATCAACGGGATCCAGCTCAGTCTGTGGTCCTTCGACGGCGAGGCGGTCCTCGCCCCCGACGGCGACCAGTACACGGCGACCACCCACACCGGACCGGGCGGCAAGGCGGGCTACTACCTGTTCGACTGCCTGCCCGCCGGCGGGTACGTGGTGGTGGCCGAGCTGCCCGGCGGGACGCGGCTGACGACCGTCGACGCGTCCGGGGTGGCCGACACCGGCGACTCGGACTTCGGCGACGACGGCGGTGGCGAGGCCGACAGCGGGCTGGTAGTGCTCGACCCGGCCGAGCCCACGGTGACGACAGTGGACAGCAACGTCGACGGGCCGATCGGATCCGCCCTCATCGACCGGACCGTCGACGCCGGCTTCGTAGTGCTCGACGCGCCCGGCCCGAACCCGCCGAGCGGCAACCACGGCAGCCCCGGCCACCACGGCAGCACGGACGGCGGCACCGCCAACGCCGGATCGAACGGCCAGCCCGGCCCCGGATCCGTCCCGGCGACCGGCGAGCCGCTGCTCGCTGTCCTGCGAAATGGGCTGCTGTTCCTGCTGGCCGGCACGGCCCTCGTCGGCGCCTCCCTGCTCGCCTTCGGCCCCCGCCTCCGCCGCCGCCGCACCTGACGGGGGTTGCCCGGCTGCCTACCCTCCCGCCCGTCGTCGCGCGCGCAACTGTCGGGGTTGTTGTTGCCATGCGTGCCCGATTACGCCGCGAATACCCGAACAGTCCCGTCGGAGGCGGGCGGGAGGTGCGGCGCGGGCGGGGTGCGGGGTGGCGGGTCAGGGTAGGTGGAGGTGGGCCGAGGTCGAGGGCACGCCCGGGAGGATGAAGAACACCGCCGAGCCCCGGACTTCAGTGAAGCGGGACATGGCGTC
>JAOPVE010000048.1 GCA_025963185.1 Actinomycetes bacterium | reverse complement strand
GCGAACGCCAGGAACGTGCAGGCGTCGACGATCAGCACCCGGGGCGCGCCGATCACGGGGATCAGGATCCCGCCGATCGCCGGGCCGCCGATCCCGGCCACGCCGAACGCGATCGTCTCCAGCGCGGCCGCGGGCTGGAGTTTCTCGGCGGGCACCAGATCGGGCACCACCGCGGGGACGGCGCCCAGCGGGATGATCCGCAACAGCCCGTACATCCCGGCCACGACGTAGACGTGCCAGAGGTGGACCTCGCCGAGCAGCCCGGCGGCCGGAACGGTGAGCACCACGGTCGCGCGGAACAGCGAGTCGGCGATGAGCACGGTCCGGCGGGAGAACCGGTCGAGCAGCGGACCGGCGAACAGCCCGCCGATGACCACCGGGAACGTGTAGCAGATGCTCATCACGCCGAGCGCCGCCGCGCCCCCTTGGAGCAGGGCGATCCAGCTCAGCGCGGTCCAGCTCGCGCCGTCGCCGAGCAGGCTCAGGACCGCGCCCGACCACAGCAGGCGGTAGTCCCGCAGTTTCAGTACCGAGAGGTAGGACCTCACGGGTCGGGAACGCAGTCGAGCCGGAACTGGGCGGCCGTCCGGCGGATCGCCTTCTCCACCTCGTTGGTCGTCTCGCCCTGGAACCGGAACCGCGCGCCCACGTGCTCGTAGCCGCCCACCTTCGGCACCCGGTACCCGACCGGCGGGACGACCTGGGCGTACGGGCCCTCGTCCGGATCGAGCCACAGGTCCGCGGCGACGACCCGGCACGGCGCGGGGACCGGGGTGGGCACGAGCAGCCACCCGGCGGTCCGCCAGCGAGTGGGCACCGGCAGGTCCGGGACGCGCCCGAGCTGGACCCCGATCGCGGCGGACATGAGGTCGATCCCGTGTACCTCGCGCCACACGAACGGGATCTCGGCCCCGCCGGTCCGGTACCCGGCTTCGAGGAACGTGAGCCGCGGCGGATCCCCGGGGTCGCCGCCCGCGAACACCTCCAGGTGGAACACCCACGGGGAGTCGCTGAGCGCCCCGGCGATGGCCGCGGTGAACTCCCCGAGCGGCCCGAGCAGCGCCGGATCGTCGACCTCGACGGATCCGAGCACCTCGCCCGTGGTGAAGTCGACGCAGGTGTTGAGGTACGCCGAGGCGCGCCACGGTCCGAGTTCGGTGCCGGTCCACAGTCCGTCGATGTGCAGGATCGGGTCCGGGCAGAACGTCTGGACGACCCGAGGCTCGGGTGCGAGCGCGCGCAGTTCGGCGAGGTCACCGGGACCGTCGATCTTGAGCACCGCCCTGCTCGCCGTGCCGCGCCGGGGCTTGACGATCACGGGCCAGCCGTGGGTTTCGCCGAACGCCAGTACGGCGCCCTCGTCGGGGGCGTCCGCGAACTTCGGCGCCGCCAGGCCCGCCGAGGCGACGGTCTGGACCATCGTCAGCTTGTCGCGGAAGGGCGCCAGATCCGCCGGGTGCTGGCCCGTGGTGCCCAGTGCGGCGCGCAACTCCGCGGCGGTGTCGAGGTCGCCCTCGTTGAGCGCGACGATCCGGTCGGGCGGGCCGAACTCGGCGATCAGCCGGTCCGTTGCCGCCCGTACCTGGGCCAGGTCGTCGGTCGCGCCGACCACGATCACGGCGGCCGCGGCCGGGGGAACGGACGCCGCCCCCATCGCCGTCGTCACGTACGTGACCTGGGTCTGGGCGTGGTCCAGATAGGACGCATACAGCGAGTAGTGATCCCGCCAGCGATGGATCACCAGCACGTGACTCATGCCCGCCCCCGCTCGTGCACGGTCCGGACCGCGTAGGTCGCCGCGATCACGGCGGCCCGCGCGTGGCCGAGCGCCTGCTGGGCGGCCGGCAGGTCGGGCTCGCCGCCGAGCTGGCCGACGACTCCGGCCGCGCACGCGATCAGGTGCCGGGCGGCCTCGGTGAGCCCGTCGTCACCCGGCAGCACGTCCCCCGCCCGCGCGAGTAACTCGGCCGGCGCGGACGGCAGGACCGCGGTCACGACGGCACCTCGAACCGGATCTTCGCGTCCACATCCGCGCACCGGGCCTCGGCGGCGGCGGCGTCCACAGCGGACGCCAGCGCGTACCCGGAGCTGCAGTCGGCGAGGGTGAGCAGCGGCGGCACGACGTCGCCGGGGTTCTTCTGCACAACGGCGGCCACCTCGTCGTCCCGGAGGTCGGCCAGCAGCGGCAGGTACACGTCCGCCATCTCGCCGGGCGGAACCCGCCGCACCACCGGCGCGAGGTCCTCGGCGACCGTGATCGACCGGATCGTGCCCGGCTGCGGCCGGAAGAACCGGATCGCCGCCCCGCCGATCGGCTCGGGCGGTGCCTCGGGCAGCTCGTCGATCCCCAGCGGGACTGTGAGCATCATCCGGGCCAGGTCCAGCCCGAACGCGCGCCGGACCAGTTCGGGAACCGCGTGCCCGCCGAGCCGCGCGTGCGACTCCAGCACCCGGGGACCGCTGGCCGTGAGCACGAACTCGCTGTGCGACGGCCCTTCGGTCATGCCCACCGCGTCGAGCAGCTTGACGGTCAGCTCGCGAAGCGCGGGCAGGTGCGGCGCCGCGACCCGGCTCGGCGTCGACACCGCCCACTCCACGTACCGGTCGTTGACCTGGTACTCGCTGTACCCGATCGGGAGGTGCCGCCCGTTGTGCGAGAACGAGTCGACCGAGACGACCGGGCCGTCGAGGTACTCCTC
>JAOPVE010000512.1 GCA_025963185.1 Actinomycetes bacterium | reverse complement strand
GACGTACAAGGGATTCCCGCACGGCATGCCGACCACCGAGGCCGAGACGATCAACGCTGACCTGCTGGCCTTCGTGCAATCCTGACCGGCTCAGCGGCTGGGCCTGATCTCGCACCGAGGCCTGTTGCAGCATCCGCGCCGAGGGCCGGGTCGTCGGGGTGCAGGACGCCACGGCCAGGGAGGCGGCCTCGGCGGCCTTGCAGCTCAGCTCGTGGGCCCCCAGGTCGTGCCGTCCTGGCAGTACCGGGCCCGGTTCCCGCGCCCGGCCACCACCGGCAGCGGGGCCCGGCAGTGCCGGTACCCGCACAACCGCATCCCGTCAGCGCCGGGTCCGGCCTCAGGGTCGGGGGCGAAGGGAGTGCGGTCCGGGCCGCTCATCGCCGGGATCCTCCCCCGCCCGGTGACGGCGAGGGTTCACGCCCCCGGCTTCGCGGCGACCGACGCCGGCGGGGTGAGGTGGGTGGTGATGGCCTGGGCGATCGGGTCGGCGGCGTGCAACTCGAGGAACCCGGCCAGCACCCGCAGCGCGTCGAGGGCCTCCCGTTCCCGGGCGGCCCACTCCCCCGCCGGATAGCGGTCCTCGCCGGCGCGCAGCCCGGCCCGACACCGCGCCGCCTGCGCGCGGGCGGCCGCGACGCAGGCCCGCCGGGCTGCGGGGCCCGCGCCCCAGGCAGATTCCGGGACTGGCGGCGCGGCAGGTGACGTGCTCTCGGACCAGGTCATCCCAGCTCCCATCACGAATTACGTAATTGGATTCTGGCAGCGAATTACCTAATTCGATAGTCCGATCCGCAGGTCAACCCGGGAGAGCCCCTCTTCTCCCGAATCAAAGGATTTTGACCAATTCCCGGCCCCGGGCTGGGTCGGCACACACCCGTGGTCGGGTGTCGCCGGCGCATCAGCGGTGGGGCCGCATACGACTTCTCCGCGTGCGGAGACTCCCCGACGATCCACGCGGACCGGGCTCACCAGCCTGGAGGCCTCCGGCGCCGCGTGGAGACATCGGACGCCCTGATTTGCGGTGTACTCGACCGAGCGAAGGGCGACAAGGCGGCCGCGATGACTACTGGGACTCCATAGAGGGCGCCGCGCGGTGAATGTCAAAGGGACACGCCAGCGCGAGATGGTGGCGCTCACTTGCGTGCCAGCAGATCCCATCTATTGCCGGCGACGCCGAGGAACACCGCGACCCGGCCAAAGGGCTCAGCGCGCGGCTCGGTCAGGAACTCGACTCCCGCCTCGCTCAATGCGACGGTGAGTAGCGTCGAAGTCGTCGACTTCGAGAAAGAAGCCGACGCGACCGGCAAACTGGTTGCCCACAGCCGCGCGGTGATGCTCGCCGTCGGCGCGGGCGAGCAGAAGGCCGGTTTCGGCGTGCCTCGGTCGGACGACCACCCAGCGCTTCGGTCGACCGTCGTTGGTCTGGGCCGGCGAGCCAACTACACCGCCGCTGCCGGGGCGACAGAGGCGCCGACCGTCCGCCGGGTCCACCTGGTCGGGGACGGCGGTGAGGGTGACCGGCGCGCCGCGCTCGGTTTCCACCGGTCGACGGACAGGCGGGCCCGGGATGAGCCGCCGACGGCGGCGCCAGCCGGGCTCGAATCGGACCATCGCCGGCTTGGTGCCCAGCCCGAGGACGCTGAGCCACGGTCGGGTTGTCCATGAACGCGACCGCCGGGGCGAGCGCAGCGAAGTAGCCCGAGCGGGTGTTGGGCGCCGCGGACAGGTTCTGCTCGAGCCGTGCCGAGCCACCCGGCCGGCACGTTGGTGCCGTACTGGGACAGCAGCCCGGCCGGGGCCCGCTCCTGCGGGTGCAGCGCCCAGGCCATGACCTGCCCCATCCCATCCATCCAACGCCGCGGCGAGCAGGTAGCAGCGCAGGATCTCGGAGGCCTTGGCCGCCCAGAAGTCCGCGTTCTGGGGGCCGGTGGCCCCTCCCCCGCCGCGGACCAGCGCCCGCGCCCGGCGTCCGCGGTCGCCGGGTCCCCACATCCGGCGACCGGGTCCCACCGCACGCCCAGACGCTCAGGCGCGCCCCGGGCAGCCGTGGCGGCCGGTGTCGGAGCGGGAGTCACGCTGTGCGTCGCCGGTGTCGGACCGGCCCGATGCAGCATCCCGTCGTCAGGTCCGTCTGCGCCGACCGTCATCGCCGTGGCCGCGACCGCGAACGCAGACGGGTGATCACCAAACGCGGGCAGGACCGGGCGAAGCGCCGCCGAATCGGCGCTCCCAGCAGCCGGCTGCTGCGGACCGCCGATTCCGGCCGGATCGCCGCGCGAGGAGCCGAGTGTGTGCCGCCGAGGGGGCCGTCTCCTGCTTAACGGATCAATCTGAGGTCGTTCGGCCTTCCCGGGTCCGCGATGCAGCCACCTCGGCCGGCCGGGGCACAACGGTGGACCGCTCAGTAGCGCGTCATCGCGCCCGGGTTCGGCGGGTCCTCCGGGGAGCCGACTGCCACGTCCTGGTCGAGGAGATCGTGAGCGACCCGGAGTTCGGCAGCGACGTACGCGCCTGCCTCAGGTCCGCACTCGCTCAGGCGCTGACGGAGGAACTGATCGAGAGCTGGCCGCCCTGCTGGCACAGCCCCCGAGCCGTGTCCGCCCGAGCCCAGATCGGCGCCGGCTGCTACGACCAGCACGTGCAGTCCTGCGTCCCGAGCTGCCCGGACTGCATCCACCGGCCCTGTGTGCACTGCGTGTGGTGCGGAGGCTGCTACACCGCGCACGACCGCACCTGCCCGCGGACGTCGTTCGCCCGACCGAACCCGGACGCCGCCGTTCCCGACGGGCCGGGCGTCGGGCCCTGCTGGAGCTGCGGCGTCGCGGCGAACCTCGACGACCACGACGGCCTGTGCCGGGCCTGCGCCTCTTCGCCTGGCAGACCCTGTCCCAGGGGAGAGTCTGAGCAGAGCAGCCGCACCCGACGAGCGGGGCGGAGACCATGTCGGTCTCCGCCCTTCTTTGTGCTGTTCAGCGCCTGTCCCAGGCGCACGGAGTGCATGTTCATCTCCGGGAGGAGAACATGTCCTTCTTCGCTGGGCGGGGGTTCCACGAAGTGATCGCCGCGGCTCGGGTGGACCGTCCTGACCGCGCGCACGCCGGGCGGGCGGGCCCGTACACCGCGCGTTTCAGGTCGGCACGGGCGCCGCCTGCTCCCGCCTCGTCCGCTGCGCCGCGGTAGCCAGCACGGAACCGGCCAGGATCAGCACGAACGACACGATGATCGACGGCGTGAGCGGCTCAGCCAGCAGCAGCACACCCGCGGTGACCGCGACGGCCGGGCAGACGTAGGTGAACACCAGTGCCCGGGACGTGCCCACCTCGCGGATCAGCGCGAAGAACACGATGAACGCCAGCGCCGTGCAGAACAGGGCGAGGCCCGCCAGCGCCGCCAGCACCGACGCCGAAGGCAGCGCGGTCGGCCAGGTCAGGGCGGCCGGCGTGGCGTAGACCAGCGCCGCGAAACCGAGGCACACGGCCGTCATGGGCAGCGCCGGCACGTCGGCCAGCTTGCGCGCGGCGATCTGCGGAGCCGTGCCGTAGCAGACGGCGACGACGAGCACCTCGATGATCGCCCACGGGTCACCGCCGGTGAGGCCGGGCCCAGCCAGCACCGCGACACCGGCCAGCCCCACGCCCAAGCCGATCCACCGCAGTGTGCCGAGCCGCTCGCCGGCGCCGGTCGGCCGGGCGACGACCACCCCGACGATCGGCGCCGCGGCGATCAGCAGGCCGGTCAGCGAGCTGGTGATGTGCCGCTCGGCCTCGCCCAGCAGCCACCAGGGCACGAAGATCTCGATCACGGCAAAGGCGAGCAGCGGCCGCCAGTAGGGGCGCAGCTCGCGCACTCGACCGCCGTGCAGCGCCAGCGGCACCAGGATCGCGGCGCCCACCACCGTGCGGGCGAACACCAGGACGGGGACGGAGACGCCGTCCACGGCCACCTTGATCATCAGGTACGGAATGCCCCACAGGAAGGCCATCAGGGCGAACAGCACCCATCCACGTCTGCTCACGAGAACTCCGGTTCACGAGTACGAGTGCTTTGAGTTCGAAGAATCCGTCGGTACCGGCCAGTCCCACCAGGGGCCGGGTGGCAGGCTGGCGGCGTCGAAGGGCAACGTTTGGCGTCGAAGCCCAGTGTCGAACGCCCGTGTCGCCTGTGCCGAAGATTGCACCCTGGCTGAGCATCGGCCGCCTCGTAGATCGACAGCATGAGCCGCTACAGCATGAGGAGTAGGACGAGAGTGGCCGTCGCGAAGCCGGCCACGGCCCAGCCGATCAGGAGCACCTCGGTTCGGGCGTCGGGCACGATGTTCTTTCCCGCGACGACATGGATTGT
>JAOPVE010000323.1 GCA_025963185.1 Actinomycetes bacterium | reverse complement strand
CGGACCGTGGCGGCGCGCGCGAACTGCCCGCCCCGGCTGTAGGCGATCACGGCGGGCCGCTGGCCGGAGTCGTCGGCGAGGCGGTTGATCCAGTCGCTCACGGCACGCGCGCCGTCTTCGCCGCAGCTCACGCCGAGGCGGGTCGGGGCGATGACGGGCTCGGCGCCGAGCTGGCGCAGCCAGTCCTGCATCACCGAGAGCATGACGGGCGGGGCGGTGAGCATGCCGCCGACGAGGAGCACGGGCAGGCCGCTGACTTCGAGCGGGGGCTCGCTCCACACCGGGTGGCGGCGGACCTCGTTGCGCCGGACCAGGGCCCGGGCGTCACCCGCGAAGGGGAGCCGCAGGCGCTCGGCGACGGACGTGACGGCCGCGCCGACGGAGACGGCGGCGGGGGGGAGCCGGACTCCCCGGGGGCGTACCGGCGGGACCGCGGACGGACCAGGCAACGCTGACTGACTCATCGCGAACCTCCCGTCCTGAAGCTCGGGCGCCGGGTGGGGGGTGCGGCGGCGCCGAAATGCACAGCTGACAGTGGTACGAGTGACGGCTCGCGTCTGTAATACGTCAGGCGAGGCGGCTTGGTTCGGTTTCCGCTCTCCGCCCGATGTCCGGCAAATCGGCAGCGAAGGTGCGGGAGTGAGACTTCTGCGCGCCCATGCAGTTGTGGATGGTGTATTACCGGAAATCGACCGGTTCACACATCGGTGTAACGGTTCTGCGCGGCCCACACTTCCCGAGCCCGGTGGAGGCCTGTCCCCCGGGGGATTTTCATCCTGACAGACCCCGGCAACACCGGCGACGGGTTTCAGCCAATTTGCCGGATAACCCGCTGCTGAGGGACCGATTCAGACGCCCAGCGAGGCCGCTGCCAGCGCAGATACCGCCGCCGGATCCCCGATCGCCTCGACCACCGCGACGGACTGCCGCCCCGAGCAGTACAGCGTCAGCTCGCTCGGCTGGCCGGTCAGCGTGACCATCGGATCCCCGGCCCGTACCTGCGCCACCAGCCCGTCCGGGGTGGCCAGGCGGACCCCGAACGGCGTCTTGCGCAGCCCGAACTTGGCCGCGGCCGTGGCCTGCTTCCACAGCGCGCGTTCCACCCCTTCGGGCAGCTCGCGGGCCGTCCAGCCCGGCTGGGCCCTGCGGACGTCTTCGTGGTGGATGAAGAACTCGGACAGGTTGAACATCGAGTCGACCCCGGGGATCGTCCACAGGCTCAGCTTGGGCGGCCCGTCCCGGAACAGCGCGACCAGTTCGGGGTAGGGGCGGGCATCCCTGGCCCGCAGCCGGACGCGCTCGGTCCAGCCCGCGAAGGCCGGGATCACGATGCCGGGGGAGGAGTCCGGCCTGCGCTCGCGCGTGACCAGGTGGGCGGCTAAGTCCGCGGTGGTCCAGCCGGTGCAGTTCGTGGGCGCGTCCGGGCCGGTTTCGAGGAGCAGTGCGGAGAGTGCGGCGCGTTCCTGGCTGGCGAACGACGGGTGGGGGGTCGTCATGCCGCGAGCCTAGGGAGCCCCCGCGAGTCCGGCCATTCGGGGACCGTCAGACCCCGGCGGGCAGCTTGAGCGTGAGTGCCACGGCCGCGCTCGCCACGAACGGCAGGTCCAGCACCCTGGCGGTCAGCGCCGCGGCGTCCGCCATGCCGCGCAGCGCCCGCCAGCCCGCCGCCAGGTCCGCCGCCGGATCGCCCCCGTCGGCCAGCGCGAACTGCACGACCATGACCTGCTGCGCCGCGACCGCCGGTGCCGCGGCGGCGGCCAGCCGGAGTGCGAGCGACTGGTAGGCCAGCGTGGCGGCCTCGTCCAGGTGGCCCGCGGCGTGCGCCTGCGCGGCCAGGTGCCGCAGCGGGTAGGACTCGGCGAGCCGGTCGCCGCGGGCCCGGGCCTGGTCCGCCGACTGCTCGTAGAGTGCCGCGGCCCGGGACGGGTCGTGCAGGAGCGCGTCCCGGCAGCGGGCCTCGTAGAACGCTGTCCACCCGGCCGCCGGATCGCAGTCGGCGCACTGCTGCTCGCCCAGCGCGGCGAGGTCCGCGGCGAGGTCCCGGGCGGCCGCCGGGCCGGATCCGGTGAACAGCAGTTGCTGGTACCGGTGCCGCAGGGTGAGCATCCGGACCGGCACGTCGAGCGCGCCGCGCCGGGCTCGCGCGAGGGGGATCCGGCGGGCCGCGCTGCGCTCGTGGGCGCGGCCACGAGCCCCGCCGCGGCGCCAGAAGGCTGCGTCGACGGCGGTCTCGGCGAGCGCATACGCTACGTCGGGGTGGTCCTGGTCGTCGGCTAAGAGGGCCTCGGCCTGCTCCCAGCGGCCCGCCGATGCGGACGCTCGGGCGGCCACCACGAGGTCGGCTGCTCTGGCCATGCGGCTCCTCAGTGCCGGCTGGTACCGGCTCCGGTGCCGGTCCCAGCCGCCAAAACTACCCGGGAATTCCGGGGCCGGAAGGCCACTTGCACGTCACGGTGGCCGCTGCCCAGCCCCGGGCGGGCACGCCCGTGACCGAGAGGAGAACAGTGATCCGCAACGACGTCCTGTGGCGGGGTTTGCGGATCCTGCGCCATTCCGTCCGGGAGGAACCGCGCATCTTCGCGGCGAGCGCGCTCGGCAGCACGCTGTTCGGGCTGGCGACGATCGGTGCGGCCTACGTCGTCGGGGGGATCATCGCGCACGTCGTCGTCCCCGCGTTCGACTCCGGGAAAACCTCGGCGGGCGCGCTCGCGCTGGCGGTCCTCGCGCTGCTGGCCGTGTCGCTGCTCAAGATCGTCGGCATCATCGGCCGCCGGATCGGCGCGGGCAACATGCAGTTCCGGCTCCAGGCCACCTACCGTCGCCGGGTCACCCGCAAGTACCTGCAGCTTCCGCTGGCCTGGCATCAGCGCCACCCCACCGGATCGCTGCTCTCGAACGCCAACAGCGACGTCGAGGCGGCCTGGTTCCCGATCGCCCCGTTCCCGTTTGCGGTCGGCGTGGTGATCATGGTGTTCGTCGCCGCGGCGGCGATGTTCGCCACGGACTGGGTCCTTGCGCTGGTCGGCCTGCTGGTCTTCCCCGCCCTGTTCGTCATCAACTACGCCTACTCGCGGCGGATGTCCCCGCGGATGACCCGCGCCCAGCAGTTGCGCGCCGAGCTGTCCACGCTCGCGCACGAGAGTTTCGACGGCGCGCTCGTCGTCAAGACCATGGGCCGCGAGGAGGCCGAGACCGACCGGTTCCGGGCCAAGGCGGCCGAGCTGCGGGACGCCCTGGTCGGGGCGGGCCGGGTGCGCGGGGTGTTCGATCCGCTGATGGAGGCGCTGCCGAACACGGGCACGCTGATCGTGCTGTTCGTCGGGGCGATCCGGGTGAAGTCGGGCGTCCTCAGTGTGCAGGACCTGGTGAGCGTCGCGTTCCTGTTCACGGTCCTGGCCTTCCCGCTGCGGGCGATCGGCTGGGTGCTCGGCGAGCTCCCGCGCAGCGTCGTCGGGTGGGACCGGCTGCAGACCGTGCTCACGGCCACCGGATCCATGACGACCGGCTCCAAGACCCTCTCCGGCACCGGTCCGGCCGCCCTGGAACTACGGGACGTCTCGTTCGCCTACGCCGGGGCGGATCCGGTGCTCGAAGACGTCGGACTCGAACTGCCCCCGGGCCGGACGGTCGCCCTCGTCGGGCCCACCGGATCCGGGAAGTCGACCCTGACGACCCTGGTGTCGCGGCTGGTCGATCCGGACACCGGGCAGGTGCTGCTCGACGGGGTGGACGCCACCGAACTGGCCGTCGACGAGGTGACCGGGGCGGTCGCGCTGGTCCCGCAGACGACGTTCGTGTTCGACGACTCGATCCGGGGCAATGTCACGCTCGGCGGCGAGTACGGCGACGAGGCGGTGTGGTCCGCGCTGGCGCTCGCCCAGGCCGAGAAGTTCGTGCGCGCGCTGCCCGAGGGCCTGGACACGCTCGTCGGCGAGCGCGGAACCAGCCTGTCCGGCGGCCAGCGGCAGCGGATCGCCCTCGCGCGGGCGCTGGTCCGGCGGCCCCGGCTGCTGGTGCTCGACGACGCCACGTCCAGCGTGGATCCGTCGGTGGAGGCGGCGATCCTGCGCGGGCTGCGCGGGGCGGACCTGGCCGCGACCGTCCTCGTGGTGGCCTACCGGCGGGCCACGATCGCGCTCGCCGACGAGGTCGTCTACATCGAGTCGGGCCGCATCCAGGCGCGCGGCAGCCACGCCGAACTGCTCGCCAGCACCGCCGGGTACGCGCACCTGGTGACGGCCTACGAGGACGCCGAACGCGAGCGCCAGCGCGAACTGGCCGCCGAACTCGATGACGAACTCGATGATCAACTCGATGACGAAGAGGTGTCGGCGTGACCGCCGTGGCCACCGCGCCGGACTCTGTCGCCGGATCCGCCCCCGAGCGCCCCG
The DNA here is from genome assembly GCA_025963185.1 of Actinomycetes bacterium. Classification (GTDB taxonomy): domain Bacteria; phylum Actinomycetota; class Actinomycetes; order Mycobacteriales; family Cryptosporangiaceae; genus RYN-140. Next base: position 6,368 of record JAOPVE010000323.1, on the reverse strand, counting down.
AGGGTGCCTGGGCCACCCTGGTCCGCGGCCTGCGGCTGAGCCCCGAGCTGCGCGACGGGCTGGCCGGCACGATCGCGCTCGCGGTGCTCGCCACCGCGGGCCGGATCGTCGTGCCGGTGCTCGTCCAGCAGACCATCGACACGGGGATCCGGGGCCGGACCGGCCCGGACATCGGCCGGATCGGGCTGATGGTCGGGGTCGGGGCGGTCGCCGTGGCGCTCACGGCACTGTGCGCCTCGGCCATGAACGTGCGCCTCTACCGGATCAGCGAGACCGCTCTCGCCGCCCTGCGCACCCGCGCCTTCCGGCACATCCACGACCTGTCGATGCTGCACCAGCAGGCCGAGCGCCGTGGCGCGCTGGTCTCGCGGGTCACCAGCGACGTCGACCAGATCAGCCAGTTCGTGCAGTTCGGCGGCATCATCCTGCTGGTCAGCTTCTGTCAGCTCGTGCTCGCCACCGCGGTCATGCTCTGGTACTCCTGGCCGCTCACGATCGTCGTGTACCTGGCGTTCGCGCCGCTGATCCTCGCGATGCGGCTCGTCCAGAAGCGGCTCTCGGTCGCGTACACGGCGTCCCGGGAGCGGGTGGGGTACCTGCTCGGATCCGTCGCCGAGAGTGTCGTCGGCGCCCCGGTGATCCGCGCCCACGGGATCCAGGACCGCACCGCCGAGCGGATCGACACGGCGATCGAGAGTTACCGATCCGCCCAGGCCAAGGCGCTGCGGCTGAGCGTGACCGCGTTCTCCGGCGGGGAGATCGCGGCCGGGCTGGCGAACGCGGGCGTGGTGGTGCTCGGCGTGCTGCTGGGTCTCGGCGGCGGGCTCACGGTCGGCCAGCTCACCGCGTTCCTGTTCCTCGTGGCGCTGTTCGTGCAGCCCGTCCAGATCAGCACCGAGATGCTCAACGAGGGGCAGAACGCGATCGCGGGCTGGCGGCGGATCCTGGCGATCCTCGACACCCGGCCCGACGTGGCCGATCCGGACATCGCCGTGCCCGGCAGCGGCCACGACCTGCCTCCGGGGCCGATCGGCGTGACGTTCCGCGGGGTCCGGTTCGCATACCCCACCGGCCCGGACGTGCTCAGCGATATCGACCTGGAGATCCCGCCGCGCACGAGGGTGGCGATCGTCGGGGAGACCGGGTCGGGCAAGACCACCCTCGCAAAGCTGCTCACCCGGCTCATGGATCCCTCGGGTGGCGAGGTGCTGCTCTCGGGCCAGCCGCTGCGGCGGATCCGGTTCGCCTCGCTGCGGTCCCGGGTCGTCATGGTGCCCCAGGACGGGTTCCTGTTCGACGCCACCGTGGCCGGGAACGTGCGGTTCGGCAGTCCGGGGGCGGCCGACGAGGAGATCGAGCTGGCGTTCACCGAGCTGGGGCTCGCCGACTGGCTGGAGTCCCTGCCGGCCGGCGTGCACACCCCGGTCGGGGAGCGCGGCGAGTCCCTGAGCGTGGGGGAGCGGCAGCTCGTGGCGATCGCGCGGGCCTACCTCGCCGATCCGGATCTGCTGGTGCTGGACGAGGCCACCTCGGCCGTCGACCCGGCGACCGAGGTGCGGCTCCAGCGCGCGCTGGACTCCCTGACCAGGGGCCGCACCACCGTGGCGATCGCGCACCGCCTCTCGACCGCCGAGGCCGCCGACGAGGTGATCGTCGTGGACGCGGGGCGGATCGCCCAGCGCGGCCCGCACGCCGAACTCGTCACCCAGGAGGGCTCGCCGTACGCGGGGCTGCACGCGAGCTGGGTCTCCCAGACCCGCTGATCAGCCGGCGGCCGGATCCTCGCCGCGCGGAAGCTCGGCGGTCAGGTAACGCTGCAGGGTGGGGGCCACGGCGGCCACCACCTCGTCGGCGCTCGCCGAGGCCAGGGGCTCGATCCGGATCACGTACCGGGCGATCCCGAGGCCGATGAGCTGCGATCCGACGAGGGTGCCGCGCAGCGTGGGCCGGTCGACGTCCAGGGCCGCGGTGAGCCGCCCGATGATCGCCTCCCCGACGAACTCGCGCAGCATCGCCGCGGACGCCTCGTGGCTCATCGCGCCGCGGATCAGCGCGAGGAACGGGCTGATCGTGTTGGGCGAGTCCCAGACCCCGAGGAACATCCGCAGCAGCCGCTCGCCGAGCCCGTCCGGACCGGGTTCGAGCAGCGCCGGGATTATCACCGCCGGATCGATCGGAAACTGCATCGCCGCGACGAACAGCTCCTCCTTGGTGCCGTAGTAGTGGTGCACCAGGGCCGGATCGACGCTCGCTGCCCTGGCGATCCCCCGCATGGTGGCGCCGTCGTACCCGGACTCGGTGAACGCCGTCATGGCCGCGGCGAGGATCGCGTCCTGCGTGCCGGATCCGCTGGGCCGCCGCCCCGTGCGCGCCATCTACCCGCTCCGGCGGCGCAGGGTGGCCGCGGCGAGGACCAGCGCCGCCACGGCCGCCCCCACCAGGATCGCGAGGTCCCGGGACAGGGTTGAGGTGACGTCGGCGTGCACGCCCACCTCGCCGAGCGCCTGGACCGCGTAGGTCAGCGGCAGCGCGTCGCTGAGCCCGTCGAGCCAGCCCGCCATCTGGTCGCGGGCGATGAACAGCCCGCAGAGCAGTACCTGGGGCAGCACGATCGCTGGCATGAACTGCACCGCCTGGAACTCGGTGCGGGCGAACGCGCTGACGAACAGCCCCAGCGCCATGCCCAGGACGGCGTCCGCGACCGCCACGGCGACGACCAGCGCCGCGCTGCCCGCGGTGTGCAGCCCGAGTACCCAGTACGCCGTCGCGCACGCCACGGCGGCCTGTGCCGCGGCGGCCAGCGCGAACGCGATGCCGTAGCCGAGCAGCAGGTCGAGCTTGGCCATCGGCGTGGTGAGCAGCCGTTCCAGGGTGCCGCTGGTGCGCTCGCGGAGCATGGCGACGCTGGTCACGAGGAACATCGTGATGAACGGGAAGACCCCGAGCAACGGCAGGCCGATCCGGTCGAACACGAGCGGGTTGCCGTCGAAGACGTACTTGAGGATCACCATCAGCAGGCTCGGTACCACCAGGAGCAGCGCGATCGTGCGCGGATCGTGCCGCAGCTGGGTCAGTACCCGGCCCGCCGTCGCGAGCGTGATGCGGGGGGACATCAGGCCACCTTCCCTTCGGGCGGGGTGGCGCGCTCGCGGATGATCCGCAGGAACGCCTGTTCGAGGTCGAGCGTGCCCGTGGCCGCGCGGATCGCAGCCGGGGTCTCGTCGGCGATCAGCTCGCCCTCGCGCAGGAGCAGCAGCCGGTCGCAGCGTCCCGCCTCGTCCATGACGTGGCTGGACACGAGCAGGGTGGTGCCGTTCGCGGCGAGCTCGTGGAACTGCCCCCAGAGTTCTTCCCGCAGCACCGGATCGAGCCCGACGGTCGGCTCGTCGAGCACGAGCAGCTGGGGCGAGGACAGCAGCGCGCAGGCGAGTGAGACCCGGGTGCGCTGGCCGCCCGACAGCGAGGCCACCAGCTGCCCGGCCTGCTCGGCAAGCCCCACGGCGGCGATCGCCGCGTCGGCGGCGGCCCTGCCCACGCCGTAGATCGCGGCGAAGTACCGGGCGTTGTCGCGGACGGTCAGGTCGGCGTAGACCGACGGCGCCTGGGTCACGTAGCCGACCCGTCTGCGCAGCTCCGCGGATCCGGCCGGGAGGCCGAGCACGGTCACCGATCCGGACTTGACGACCTGCACCCCCACGATCGCGCGCATGAGTGTGGTCTTGCCGCCGCCGCTGGGGCCGAGCAGCCCGGTGACGGTGCCGCGCGGCACCTCGAAGGTGACCCCGCGCAGCACGGGCCGGCCGCCGCGGTCGACGGTGAGGTGATCGGCGGACAGGGCGGCGCTGGCGGCGGCGGGCTGCGTGCTGGCACTGTCGGAGCCGGGCAACGACCCGGCGGGAACTGTTCCGGGGGCGGAGACGCCGCTCATGGATCCTCCACTGGCGGGACGCGGTGAGATATTTCAACGCTAGATGAAATATCTCCGGCCTGCAAGTACGCCGTCCGGTCACCGGGGTCCCCGGCGTATCCTCACCGGACCGGGGCGGCGGGTCCGATGTGGCGCGCCCAGCCGGAGGCATCGTTTTCGCCGGACAGGGCACGTCGAGGGGCAGAACATGGGCACGCCGGAAGACCCGCAGCTACCCCACCCCGAGGACCGGCCCGTCCCGGCACCCCCGCCCGGCCGCACGCCGGGGTCCGTGCCCGGGCCCGCGCCGGACCCGATCGACGCCGCCGAGACCGGGGCGGCCACCGAGCGACCGGCGACCGAGCGACCGGCGACCGAGCACGAGGCGCCCGGGCGGGTGCGCGGGTTCCTGCGGCGGATCCGGAGCGCGGCCATCGTCGCCGCCCCACACCCCCCGGTGCTCCCCGAGCCGCCGTTGCCGGGCGCGGCGCCGGGTCCCGTCCCGCGCCCGTCCATGCCCCGCTGGCTGCCCCGCGCCTACGTCCTCGCCGGGTTCACCGTCGTCGCGTTCATCCTCGGCTGGTGGCTGATCGGCCAGCTCCGGGACCTGCTCATCCTGGTGCTGCTCGCCCAGTTCCTCGCGTTCGCCCTGGAACCCGCGGTGAACTGGCTCGCCGTCCGCGGCTGGCGGCGCGGGCCCGCGACCGGGGTCGTCATGCTGGCCGTCACGGTGATCCTCAGCGGGCTGCTGTTCGCGATCGGATCCGTGCTGGTCGGCGAGGTGTCGAACCTCGTGACCAAGGCCCCCAGCTACGCCGACGGGGTGGTCGAGTGGATCAACCGGACCTTCCACGCCAACGTCTCGGCCGCGAACATCCAGCAGCGGCTCACCGACCCGAACGGCCCCGTCGGATCGCTGAGCGGCAACGTCGCGCGCAACGCGTTCAACGTCGGCACGACGGTCCTCGGTGCGGTGTTCCAGTTCTTCACCGTGCTGCTGTTCGCGTACTACCTGTGCGCCGACGGGCCCCGGGTGCGCCGCGCGGTGATGTCGATGCTCCCGCCCGTGCGCCAGCGGGAAGTCCTGCGCGCCTGGGAGCTCGCGATCGAGAAGACCGGCGGCTACCTCTACTCGCGGCTGCTGCTCGCCCTGGCCTCGGGGCTCGCCCACTTCGTCGTGCTGCGGATCCTCGACGTGCCCTACGCCCTGGCCCTCGCGCTGTGGATCGGCCTGGTCTCGCAGCTCGTGCCCACGGTCGGCACCTACCTCGCCGCCGTGCTGCCGCTGGCGATCGCCCTGGTGACAGATCCGCGGGACGCCCTGTGGCTGCTCGTGTTCATCGTGATCTACCAGCAGATCGAGAACTACGTGCTGCAGCCGCGGATCACCGCCCAGACCCTCGACATGCACCCCGCGGTCGCGTTCGGGGCGGTCATCGCCGGGGCCGCCGTGCTCGGGGGTATCGGCGCGCTGCTCGCGATCCCGTTCGCGGCGATCGTGCAGAGCTTCGTCGGGAGCTACATCCGCCGGTACGAGATCGAGGAACATCCGCTCACCGAGCTGGAGGAGACCCTCACCGAGGTGCCGCCCACCTGACCGGCAGCACGGCGGCACGGATCGGGCATCATGGCCGCATGAGCGAGCGAATCGTCGGAACAGCCCGCCCGTCTGCGCTCGACCCGGGCATCGCGGCCCGCCTCAAGCGTGATGGCGCCGGGCTCGTCGTGGCCGTGGCACAGCAGCACGACACCGGCGAGGTGCTGATGGTCGGCTGGATGGACGACGAGGCGCTGCACCGCACGCTGACCAGCGGACGGGTCACCTACTGGTCCCGCAGCCGGGGCGAGTACTGGGTCAAGGGCGACACATCCGGGCACCAGCAGTGGGTGCGCTCGGTGGCGCTGGACTGCGACGGCGACACCCTCCTGGTCAAGGTCGACCAGGTCGGCGCGGCCTGCCACACCGGCGACCGCACCTGCTTCGAGGCCGGCCAGCTCGCGGCCATGGAGGGAAAACCGTGACGACAGGCGCCTTCCTGCCCAGCCGCGGCGAGTTCGCGGCGCTCGCCCGCACCCGCCGGGTCGTGCCCGTCACCCGGCGGCTGCTCGCGGACGGCGAGACCCCGGTCGGGGTGTACCGCAAGCTGGCGGGCGGGCCGGGCACGTTCCTGCTGGAGTCCGCCGAGACCGGCCGCACGTTCTCCCGGTACTCGTTCGTGGGGGTCCGCAGCGTCGCCACCCTCACCGAGTCCGGCGGTGAGGCCGTGTGGCTCGGGGATCCGCCCGCTGGGGTGCCGTCGGGCGGGAACCCGCTGGACGTGCTGCGCGACACCGTCACCGCGCTCGCGTCCCCGCACCTGGACGGGCTGCCCCCGCTCACCGGCGGGATGGTCGGCTACCTGTCCTACGACGTGGTCCGGCGGTTCGAGCGGCTGCCCGCCAGCGGCGAGGACGACCTGCG
>JAOPVE010000507.1 GCA_025963185.1 Actinomycetes bacterium | reverse complement strand
GCACCCGCACGGCCTAACCCCCGGCTTGACCAGGCGGGAGTCCGGTGCGGCCCCTGTCACCCGATCGGGTGACAGGGGCCGCACCGGACTCCCGCCTGGTCAAGCCGGGGGTTAGGCCGTGCGGGTGCCGCTCTGGCCGGGGTGCAGGACGACCTTGGTCCAGCCGTTGTCGCGGTTGTCGAAGTGCTGGTAGCCGTCGGGGGCCTGCTCCAGCGGCAACTCGTGGGAGACGACGAACGACGGGTTGGCCTTGCCGGCCGCGACGAGATCCCGCAGCTGGCGGTTGTACCTCTTCACCGGGCACTGGCCGGTGCCCATCGTCTGGCCCTTGAACCAGTGCAGGCCGTAGTCGAAGACGACTTCGCCCTGCTTCGCGAACTCGTCTGGGCCGCCCGGATCCTTCGGGGCGAACACGCCCACCACGCCGATCCGCCCGGTGAACCGGACCGCCTTGACCAGCTTGTTCAGCGTCTCGTTCGGGTGCTCGTTCCCCTGCGGATCGTGCGCCTGGTACCCGACGCACTCGCACCCGTTGTCGGCGCCAAGGCCCTTCGTCTCCGCCAGCACGAACTCCACCGGATCGACCGCGGAGTCGTCGACCGGGATCGCGCCGATCTTCTCGGCCAGGGCGAGGCGGTCCGGGTGGCGGTCGACGACCATGACCTTGCCGGCGCCCTTGAGGATCGCCGAGTATGCGGCCATCAGCCCCACCGGTCCGGCCCCGAAGATCACCGTCTGGTCACCCGGCTTGACCCCGGCCATCTCGGTGGCGTGGTACCCGGTCGGGAAGATGTCCGCGAGCATGACGTAGTCGGTCTGCTTCTCGGCGGCGTCCTCGCCGAGGCGCAGGCAGTTGAAGTCGCCGTAGGGAACCCGCAGGTATTCGGCCTGGCCGCCCTGGTAGGGCCCCATGTCGGCGAACCCGTAGGCGGCGCCCGCCAGCGCCGGATCCGGCTGCATCGTCAGGCAGTAGTTCGTGAAGCCGCGGTCGCAGTTCTTGCAGTACCCGCACGCGACGTTGAACGGGAGCACTACCATCTCGCCGACCTTGACCTTGTCGACCGCGCCGCCCACCTCGATCACTTCGCCCATGTTCTCGTGACCGAAGACGCTGCCCTTCTCGAAGCTGGTACGCCCCTCGTACATGTGCAGGTCCGAGCCGCAGATGTTGGTCGTCGTGATCCGCACCAGGACGTCGGTGGGCCGCTCGATCCGGGCGTCGGGCACGTCCTCGACGCTCACCTGGCGGGGTCCTCCGTACACCACTGCCTTCATCTCGCCCTCCTCCTGGTCAATTTGTCCTGTTCCGCGCCTACCCGTGCATGGCCGCCGGAAACCCGGCCAGCACGGTCCGGGGTGCTCAGAGCAGCAGGCTGAACAGTGCGAAGGCCCGGTCCCAGTGCTCGGTGGCGGGGTTCTTGACGTCCGGGTCGAGGATCCGGAACGACTGCGCCAGGGCCACGCTGAGGCCCCCGGCGACGTCGGGCAGCCGCTGGTCGGCGTCCTCGCCGAGGGCCAGGTCGAGGACCGGGCGGCGGACCAGACCGTCCAGAATCGGCCGCAGTTCGCCGTACTCGCCGAGCCTGCGGAACTGGTGGATGGACTCCTGAAGTCCCTTGGTGATCGGCAGATCCTGCGGCGCGATCACGTCCCTGCCGTTGGCCTTGGCGTTGGCCTCGGCGCGGATCAGCAGGTCACTGACCTTGTCGTTGACGAACTCGTCGTAGCGGTTCAGGTCGCTCTTGTCCACGTCCAGCCCCGCGGCGGACCGGAAGAAGCGCTCGAACCTCGCGATGGCTACCGGCATCTCGGCCTCCCAGCTCCGGCCGTCCCAGCTCCCATCGTTCCGGCGCGAGAGTGAGTTCCCCTCCCTCCCACGGGGTGATTCGCTCGCCCGCCCGCTCCGCCAGGGCACCGCTCACCGGGACGCGTGGCTAATGGGAATCTCGACGGCTGGGCGCCCGGGGCAGAGGGGTCTGACCGTCAAGTGGAAGTGCAGACGCATGAAAGTGCGGTAACTGTGGCCGGTCGGGACCGGCCGCGGTTACCGCACTTCGGGTCAGAGACCGACCGCAGCGGCGGTGGCCTTCCAGAGGTCGGCCGCGAGGGCCGGATCGGTGGCGCGCGCGGCGGCCGTCCGTAGCCGGCGGTTCTGGTAGTAACCGCCCTGCACGAGGGTGTCGAGGGGCTGCTCGGCCAGCCAGACCAGCGTCTGCGCGCCCTTCGCGGGCGTGGCCAGGAAGATGCCCGCCTTGTAGAAGAACGCCACGAGGGGCTGGTCGTTGCCGAAGTTGGTCCGCACGACGCCCGGATGGAACGACACCGAGGTGATGTCCGGCCAGCGCCGGGCCGCCTCGGTCGCGAAGAGGATGTTGGCCTGCTTGGACGATCCGTAGAACGTCATGGTCCCGGCGCGCGGGTCGCTGCTGTTGAGGTCCGCGGGGTCGAGCCGCCCGCTGGTGTGTACCCGCGAGGACGTGTTGATCATGCGGCCCCCGGCGAGGGCGTCGCGCAGCAGGTTGGTCAGCAGGAACGGCGCCAGGTGGTTGACCTGCATGGTCAGCTCGAAGCCGTCCACGGTGATGGTCCGGCCTCGGAAGGCGCCGCCGGCGTTGTTCGCGAGGACATCGATCCGGGGGTGCTTCGCGCGCAGGTCCTCGGCGAGCGTGCGCACCTCGGCGAGCACCGTGAAGTCGGCCCGGTACGGGTACACGGCCGCCGGATCCGGAGCCGCCGCACGGACCCGGTCGGTGGCCGCGGCGAGCCGGTCTGGATCCCGCCCGACCAGCGCGATCGTCCACCCGCGCCGGGCCAGTTCCTCGGCGGCGGCCAGGCCGATCCCCGAACTGCCGCCGGTCACGACGGCGACCTTGGGCTCGCCGGATCCGCTGTGTTCGCCACGCTCGTCAGTCATGCCGTGAAGCTACCGGTCACGAGCCGGGCGCCGAGACTGGCCCGGCCTGCGGGGCGAGCGCAGCCCGTGCCTCCTCGTGCCCGGTGGAGAGCCGGGCGGCGTCGGCCCGGCCCCGGCGCGCGAGCACCGGATCGGAGTCCTCGCTGATCAGCAGTGCCGCGTGCAGCGGAGCCGTGCCCGCCTGGCGAGCCAGCAGGATGTAGGCCGCCCGGCGGTGGATCAGTTCGGGGCTGCCGAGCTGCGCCCACAACAGGTCTGCCGGGACGGCGTCCGCGTTGGCTCGCAGCGCCTTCACGGCCTCCCGGACGACAGCGCCCGACGGATCGGCGAGTACGCCCGAGAGCCGGCCGGGGTCGGCGGCGTCGAGGATCCGCAGCCCCTGGACGGCGGCCCGCCGGATCCGGGGTGAGGCGTCGGCGATCCGGGAGTAGAGCAGTTCGGCGTCCGCTGCCGTGCCGCACTCGGCGAGCCCCAGCAGGGCTCCCGGCGCGACCGGATCCGCGGCCACCGCCGCTCGGTACCAGCTCAGGATGTCGATGCTGGCCCGGCGGGCGGCGTCCCGCGCGAGCGCCCGCACGGTCGCGGCGGGGTCGGCGAGGGATCCGGCGGCCCGGTCCGGCAGGCCCGCGCGGACGTACCCGGTGAGGCCCAGGGCCCGCACCGAGGCGGTCCGCGAACCGGCCAGCGATTCCAGCACGGCGTGCCGCCCCGTCCAGATCGCCGCGCGGGCCGCGTACTCCGCGGCGGCGCGCGCGACCGGCGCGCTGCGCACACGGTTCGCGATGGCGGCCAGCTCGGCCGGGCGCAGGAGGTTGCGGGCGACAGCGGCGTGCAGCGCGGGGATCGCGAGGGTGGCGCCGGCCGATCCGGCGAGGTCGCGGAGCAGCGCGTCCGGTGCCCCGTAGACGGTGGCGGTGACCTGCGCCGCCACCGGCCGCCCCCGCGTCCGGCGGCCGACCAGTGCCGCGATCGGAGCCGCGACGGGGAGGTAGGTCCGCGGATCCGCATCGAGCAGTTCTGCCAGCGCCCCGCGAGCCCGGTAGCGGACCACAGGCACCCAGTCGGCGCCCCGGACCACGAGGAACGGAACGAACGCGGGTATCGGCGCCCGGGTCATCGCCTCGACGGCGGCCTCGCGGACTCGGCCCTGCTTGTGCAGGCTCGCGAGCGCGGTGCCGAGCGGACCGGCAGTGGAACTCGTCAGCCGGTCCGCCGCGATGGTGGCCCAGTTCGGCACGAGGTAGCCGCGGGCGGCCGTGTCGGCGCGGACGACGACCCTCGGCGCGCCGGCGAGCACCTCCAGCGCGGCATCAGATTCCCCGGCGGCCTCCAGGTCGAGCAACAGCCCGGCGAGGACCGCGATGCTCTCGCGGCCGCCGTCCCCGGCGGCGAGCAGTGCCTGGTCCAGCGGGACTGGCGGCGCCGGGCTGGGCGCTTCGTGCGGATCCTGGGAGCGTCGGGTCCGGCGGAACAGTGACATCCCCCGATCTTCGCCGAGGTCGTGTCCCAGCGGCTCACCAATTACCGGCGCACCCGGATCGTCACGTCGGCCCCGTGCCAGATCCGGCGGCGCCTGTGCCGTTGGGCCGCCGGTGACCGGCCTCAAGGCGCACACTTCGGCGCATCTCCGTCGTCTTCGCGGGCGGCTGACGAGTGCCGTTCGGCCGGTGATCCATCGCCCGAACGACCGAACGGACCGGGGGCCACACGCTCCCGTGCCACCCCGGTTCCCGTCCCGGGGAGGTCGTTCGAACCGACTCGAAAGCGGTGGAAAGCATGCCGATCCGGGGCGTGCGGCGCCGGTGTGAGCTTCGTCGCCCTAGGGGATTCCAGGCTCCTGACGTGCGTGTTCCCTCGCCTATGGTCGGGTCAATGACCGCCGTCGCTCCGCCCTCAGCGCCCGTCCCCGCCAAGCGAGACCGCTATCTCGACGTGCTCCGGGCGGCCGCGCTGATCCGCGTGTTCTTCTACCACGCGTTCCCCGCGGCCTGGCTGACCTGGCTGCCGGCGCTCGGCGTCATGTTCGCGCTCGGCGGATCCCTCATGGCGACCTCGGCGGACCGGTCCGGCATCGCCGCCGTGCGGTCCCGGCTGCGGCGGCTGCTCCCCTCGCTGTGGGTCGTCGGGATCATCGTCGTGCCGCTCATGATCTGGCAGGGCTGGAGCACGACCAGCGGCGACGAGACACCGCTGCGCTGGTGGGAACTCGGGTTCTGGATCCTCCCGCTGGGCAACCCGACCGGCAGCGACTGGGGCGTCGCCACCTGGGAGGTGCTCTGGTACATCACGACCTACCTGTGGCTGGTGCTGCTCTCGCCGGTCCTGCTGTGGGCGTTCCGGAAGGCCCCGCTGCCGGTCATCGCCGCCCCGCTGGTAGCGATCGGTGTGCTGGACGGTCTTCAGGTGTCGGTCGACGGGCAGCCCGGCAACGTGCTGTTCGACGTGCTCACGTTCGCCGCGTGCTGGCTCCTCGGGTTCGCCCACCACGACGGCATGCTCGACCGGATCCCCAAGCGGATCTGCTTCGCGATCGCCGGGACCGCGATCGCCGCCGGCGCGGCCTGGGCCGTCCTGCTTCCCGCTGAGCCGGGCAACCACGAACTGGACTCCAGCCCGGGCGGCATGGCCCTGATCGCGGTCGGCACGGTATTCGTGCTGCTGCGGTTCCGTCCGTCGATGAACTGGCTTCGCAACCGCCACACGCTCGACCGGATCGTCACGGTGATGAACGCCCGCGCGCTGACGATCTACCTGTGGCACAACATCGCGATCGCGCTGGCCATCCCGCTCGCGGCCTACTTCGGGGCCGAGCTGGGCTGGGAGTGGTTCCTCGTCAGCATCGTCCTGACGACCGCGTTCGTGCTGGCGCTCGGCTGGGTCGAGGACCTGTCCGCACGGCGCCGCCCGCAGCTCATCCCCGGGCGGCGCGCGGCCCGCAGACCCGAGCCCGCTCCGCGCCTGCCCGAGCCCGCCGCGGTCACGCCAGGGGACACCCCTGCTGCGGACCCCGCGCCCGGCCGGCCGTAGGCCGTTCCGCACGGCGAGCTAAGAAAGCTCCGAGAAACCTCGTCCACGCTGAATGAGTGGTGGCCACCGGATCCCGGCGATGCCGGTCACGGGCCAGACCGAAATGTCCTGGTGTGGGATCGTTTACCGGGCTCGGGCGTCCGGGTGCAGCCACCTCGGCGCAGTCGATCGGAGGGTACTCATGAGCAGGTCCGGCCCGGTGCCGAGCGCCGTGCCAGCGGCTGGTCCGCGTAGCGCGGGGGAGCGGTCCGCGGCGGTCACGGCCTCGATCGCCGTGCGGCTGGGCACGCGGTTCGGCCCCCGGGTGATCCTCGCCGCGGTCGCCGTGTTCCTCGTGGCTGTGCCGTTCTGCCTATTGCTCCTGCTGGTCGAGTCGCACTGGCCGGCGTTCGTCCGGGCGGACTTCGCGATCAGCGAGCGGCTGCACCAGTACGCGGTCGGGCACACGGCCTGGGTCCTGCTGATGAAGGCGTTCAGCTACGCCGGATCCGCACAGATATATCTCCCGGTGCTCGCGGTGCTCGGCGGGTGGCTGCTGTGGCAGCGCCGGCCGCGGATCGCCCTGTTCGTCGTCGCGACCGCGCTCGGCAGCTCGCTGCTCAACACCGCGGTCAAGGCCGCGGTGAGCCGCGCCCGGCCCGTGCTCCCGCACCCGGTGGAGACCTCGGGCGGCTGGAGCTTCCCCAGCGGCCACGCCCAGGGCGCGATCACCACCTACCTGCTGATCCTCGTCGCGCTCTGGCCCGTACTCCACGGACTGTGGCGGCGCGCGGCCGTGGCAGTCGCGGCCGTGATGGTGGCCGGGATCGGGTTCTCCCGGATCGCGCTCGGGGTGCACTTCCTGTCCGACGTCGTCGCCGGGTATGCGCTGGGCGCGGCCTGGCTGGCGGTGGCCGCGGCGGTGTTCGGGGTGTGGCGGATCGACCGCCCTGGCGTGAACCCGCAGTGACCGGGGCGGCGCGCGATGCCGGGACGAGAGCGCGGTGCGTAGCGTGAAAGGCATGGCCGAACTGCTCCTGGTCGAGGACGATCCGGTGATCGGATCGGCGTTGCGCGACAGCCTCGGCTCCTACGGGCACCGGGTCCGCTGGGCGAGAACCGGCACCCAGGCGCTCCAGTACGTCGCCGAGGCCCGCGCCGACCTCGTGCTCGTGGACCTCGGCCTGCCCGACCTCGACGGCATCGAGGTCACCCGGCGGATCCGCGAGGCGCAGCCCGACGTCGTGATCGTCGTGCTCACGGCCCGCCGCGAGGAGATCGACGTCGTCGTCGCGCTCGACGCCGGAGCGGACGACTACCTCACCAAGCCGTTCCGGCTGGCCGAACTCCAGGCGAGGCTGCGCGCCCATCTGCGCCGCGGCCTGGCCCGGGAGCTGGCCGGGGACGGCCGCCCGCTGGCTGTCGGTCCGCTCGAAGTGGACGTGGCGGCCCGGCGGTGCCGGCTCGGGGGATCCGAGGTGGAGCTGCGGCCCAAGGAGTTCGACCTGCTCGCGCGGCTGTGCGCCGGGGCCGGTGAGGCGCTGAGCCGGGAGACACTGATGGCGGACGTCTGGGACGAGCACTGGTTCGGCTCGTCCAAGACCCTGGACGTGCACGTCGGGGCGCTGCGCCGCCGCCTGGCCGCCGCCGCGGTGGCCGCCTCGTGCGAGCCACCGGCGATCGCCACCCTCCGAGGCCACGGCTACCGCCTCGAACGTCCCGAGCCCACCGGCACCTGACGCGCGCCTCGTCGTGGGTGGCGCGCGTTCGTTGGTGGGGCGCGTTTGTGGTGGGGCGCGTTGTGGGTGACGCGCCGTTGGTCCGGGGCCGCGCCTCATCCCCGAAGTGTGTGCCGCTACGCCGGTCCTGGCCGGTCTAGCGGCACACACTTCGCGACGTTCGGGGGTGCGCCGTTGCGGGGGTGCGCCGTCGGGCGGGTCACGCCTTCGGGGGGTGGCGCGCCGCTGTGCCGGGCGCGCGTTGTGCCGGGCGCGCGTTCGTCCGGGACTGTTCGGGTATTCGCTGCGATACCGGGCGGCGGTTTCAAGCGGCTGTTGCAACGAGGAGTTTGTTGAGTGTTTGTGCTGGGTTGTGCCAGCCGAGGGTTTCGCGGGGCCGCCCGTTGAGTTCGCGGGCGACGTCGTCGAGCTGGTCTTGGGTCCAGGTGCGGAAGTCGGTGCTGGAGCGGGGGAAGTAC
>JAOPVE010000487.1 GCA_025963185.1 Actinomycetes bacterium | reverse complement strand
GGTAACTGCGGCCGGTCCTGACCGGCCGCAGTTACCGCACTTCGGAACCGGATCCCCGGGCCTGCGCGCGCTGCGCCTCGGCGCCGCGGCCAGCTGCGCTGGCGTACCGCGCACCTGGCGACAGCGGGGTTCAGGCCTCCTCGGCGGCCAGCCGCTCGGGCACGCGGCTCGCGGGGGAGAGCGGCGCGATCGCGAACTCGTCGGTGCGCTCGGCCTGCTCGGTCACCGGATCGTGCGGCACCTTCTCGCCCTTCGGCGCTGCCAGCGAGGCGGCTGCCGCGACCAGCGCCATCGCGATCGCCAGCCAGAACACGATGACGAGCCCGTCGTGGAAGGGACCGGAGATCAGGTGCGGGAAGAACTCGCGCCCGGTGAGGGTGTGCGCGTTCGCCGCGGGCAGGGCGCCGAGTACGTGCGGCCCGAGCAGCTGCTGGATCGGGTTGTAGCCGAGGAACGCGGCGAACAGGGTGCCGACGGGCGGGAGCGCCGCGATCGCGTGCGCCGCCGGCCCGGGAACGCCCTGCGCCGTGAGCCCGGCGTCCATGGTCGAGGGCAGCGAGCTGGCAAGCCCGGCGACCATGAGCGAGAAGAACACGCCGATCGAGAGCACCATGCCGGCGTTCTGGAACGTGGCGCGCATGCCCGAGGCGGCGCCGCGCAGGTGGGCGGGCACGCTGGACATGATCAGCGCGGTGTTCGGCGCCGCGAACAGCCCGCCGCCGAAGCCGTTGAGGAACACCAGCAAGGCGAAGATCCAGTAGCTGAAGTCGCTCGGGATCAGCAGCAGCCCCGCGAACGAGACCGCCATGACCACGAGGCCCCCGGCGGCGAACAGCCGCGCGCCGTACTTGTCGGACAGGTGCCCGGCGAGCGGACCGGCCGCGAGGAACCCGATGGTCAGCGGCAGAAGGTAGATGCCGGCCCACAGCGGGGTCTGCGCGTAGTCGTAGCCGTGCAGCGGGAGCCAGATGCCCTGGAGCCAGATGATCAGCATGATCTGGAGCCCGCCGCGGGCGATGGAGCCGAGCAGGCTGGCCGCGTTCCCGCTGGAGAACGCGGCGTTGCGGAACAGCGTGAGCGGGAACATCGGATCGGTGACCCGCGACTCGATCAGCGCGAACAGACCGAGCACCGCGGACCCGCCGATCAGCCCGGTCAGCACCCACGGGTTGGTCCAGCCCTGCGAGTGCCCGCCGTACGGCTGGATCCCGTAGGTGATCGCGGCGAGCACGGCGGTCAGGCCGACGGCGAAGGTGAGGTTGCCCCACCAGTCGATCCGGGCGGGGCGGCGCTGGCCGGTGTCGTGCAGCGACCGGTACGCCCACACGGTCCCGATGACGCCGATCGGGACGTTCACCCAGAACACCGCCCGCCAGCTCCACTCGGCCAGCGCGCCGCCGAGCACGAGCCCGACGAAGGACCCGGCGATCGCCGCGACGATGTTCACGCCGAGGGCCATGCCGCGCTGGCGGGTCGGGAATGCGTCGGTGATGATCGCGGCCGAGTTCGCCATGAGCATGGCTCCGCCGACGGCTTGCAGTACCCGCCAGCCGATCAGCCAGAGCGCGCCGCTGCCCCCGGAGAACGGGTCGAGGGCGAGGATCACCGAGGTGATCGAGAACAGCGCGAAGCCGGCGTTGTAGATCCGGACCCGCCCATACATGTCGCCGAGCCGGCCCAGGGTCACCACGAGCACGGCCGTGACCAGCATGTAGCCCATCAGCATCCACAGCAGGTAGCTGACGTTGCCGGGCTCGAGCGGGTTGAGGTGGACGCCGTTGAAGATGGCAGGCAGCGAGATCAGGACGATCGAGGAGTTGATCGTGGCGAGCAGGGTGCCGAGGGTGGTGTTGGACAGCGCCACCCACTTGTAGTGCGGGTGTTCGGCCGTGAGCACGCGCGGTTCCCTTCGTCGGTGCTGGTCAGATCGGGTGCTGATACGGGATCGGGCCGGAGGCTGGGCTTACTGGCTGCGGGCGGCGGCGACGAGCCGGTCGAGGGCGGGCAGCGCCGCAAGAATGGCGTCCTGGTCGGGCCGGGGCAGGGCGGGCAGCAGTTCGGCCATCCGCTCGATCCGGGCGGACCTGCGGCGGCGGACCGCCTCGCGGCCGGCCTCGGTGATCCGCACGAGCACGACCCGCCCGTCCGCCGGATCGCTGCCGCGCTCGGCCAGGCCGTCGCGTTCGAGCCGGGACACGAGCTGGGTCATGGCGGGCTGGGTGACGCCCTCGGCGCAGGCGAGTTCGGAGAGCCGGTGCTCGCCGTGCCGGTCGAGGCGGCCGAGGGTGGCCGCCGTGGTCAGGCTCATGCCGTCGACGGGGGTGAGCCGCCGGAGCAGGTCGAACACGCCTTCGAAGGTGGCGGTCACGTGCACATGCGCGGGCGGACTGTCCACGGCCTGCACGGGCGTGGCGGCGGTCTCGGTAGGCACGAGTCATTTGTATCATGCACTTATAGACGTGCCTTATGGTTCAGGTCACAGCCCGGGGGAATGGCTCGCCGCGGACCGGGGTTGCCGCCGATATGACGACAATCGGGTTCATCGGCAGCGGCAAGATCGGCGGCACGGTCGCCCGCCTCGCGGTGGCGGCAGGCTACGACGTGGTCCTCAGCAACTCGCGAGGCCCAGAAAC
>JAOPVE010000469.1 GCA_025963185.1 Actinomycetes bacterium | reverse complement strand
GGGGGGGGGGGGGGGGGGGGGGGCGGGGGGGGGGGGGGGGGGGTAGGCCGGGCTCAGGCGAGTGTGTGGCTCGCGGCCATGAACTCGGCGCCGAACTGGAGTAGCGAGGTCCACCGGGCCGGGATCGCGGCGGCGCCGTCACGAGCCCCCAGCAGGCCGCCGGCGATCGCGCCGTTGGTGTCGGTGTCGCGGCCCAGCCGGACCACGTCGACCAGCACGTCCTCGAACGGCCGCTCGTCGAGGACCGCGGCGACGGCGATGCTGAGCGAGTCGAGCACGTACCCGGCGCCCTCGTCGGGCAGGTGTGTCGCGCCGGTGGCCGCCATCGCCCGGACGGACAGCCCGCGGCCGAAGGCGATCGCGTCCGTCACGGGCTGGACTCCGAGGCCCACCGCGGCGGCCTCGCCCACCTCGACGGCTCGCGCGGGATCGGCGCCGCCGACGAGCGCGGCCACGATCTCGTTGTAGGCCGCGCACGAGGCGGTACAGCGCGGATCGTCGTGCGTGATCGCCGAGATCTCGCGGGACTGGAGGATCCGCTCGGCGGGATCGGCCACGGCGAGCGCGGTCGGGACGCAGCGCATGAGGGATCCGTTGCCAGCCTGGCCAGGTCCGGCGCCCGCCTTGCGCGGATCCCGGGACAGCGAGTAGTTGCCCAGGCCGACCGTGGTGGCGCGGCCCACGTCACGCGGGGCCGAGCCCGGTGCGCGGCCGGGCCAGTCGCCGGAGATCCAGGCGAGCATCCAGTCGGCCGCGGCGCGCACGGGATCCGGCGCGGGTTCGGGGGTGTACGCCAGCAGGACGGCGCGGGTGAGGTCGGTGTCGTCGGTCGCGTGGCCCGGCGGCCAGCCGAACGGCCCGCCGCCGGTGATCTCGCGCACCCCGTCCGGGTACTCCGCGCGGATCGAGGCCCAGCTGCGGAACTCCACAGTGGCGCCGAGCGAGTCCCCGGCGTGTACTCCCAGCAGTGCTCCGGCGATCCGGTCGCGTCGGTCGGTCAGCATGCCGCTGATTCTGGCGAAGTGCGGTAACCGCGGCCGGTCAGGGGCGGCCGCAGTTACCGCACATCGCCTTGGGGTGGCGCGTCGGCGCAGGTGGTGGGGTCGGCGCCGGACCAGGCCGCGGTGAGGAGGCGCTCGGCGTCCTCGCGGGTGACCGGGCGCGGGTTCGGGTACGCCGAGCGGACGGCCAGATCGGCCGCCGTGGCGATCGCGGCGCGGTCCAGGCCCAGTTCGGCCAGCGATCGTGGCGCGCCGAGCCCGCCGGTCCGCCGCCACAGTTCCGCCGCCGGATCGGCGGGGCCGCCCAGCGCCCGGCCCAGCGCGGCCATGGCCTCGGGGGCCGAGGGGGCGTTGAACGCGAGCACGTAGGGCAGCAGCACGGTGTGGGTCGGGGCGTGTGGGAGGCCGAGGCCGCCCAGGACGTGGCACAGCTTGTGGTGCAGCGACATCGTGGTCGCGCCCAGGCACGTCCCGCACAGCCAGGCCCCGTACTGCGCCTCGGATCTCGCGGCGACGTCCGCGCCGGGGGTTGCGATCCAGGGGAGCGCCGCCGCGATCGCCCGGGCGCCCTCCTCGGCCTGGATGGCGATCAGCGGCGTCAGGTCGGGCGCGTACAGGGCCTCGGCGGCGTGGGCGAACGCGTTCACGGCGCTCGTCACGGACAGTTCCCGGGGCATGGCGAGGGTGAGCTCGGGATCGTAGATCACGCTGCGCGGAAGGACCCGCAGGTCGCGCCCGGTGCGCTTCTCGCTGTTGCCGGTGAGGCCCCACACGGGGGTCATCTCGGATCCGGCGTAGGTGGTCGGGATCGCCACGATCGGCAGGCCGAGATCCAGGGCGATCGCCTTCGCCAGCCCGATCGCCGATCCGCCGCCGACCGCGACCGTGGAGTCGGCGCCCGAGCGCGCGGCCTGGGCGCTGGCGTGCGCGGCGACCTCGGCGGGCACGTGCATCCGGGCCTCGGCGAGCACCCCGGCGGACCGCTCGCCGAGCGCGGCCGCGACCTTCTCGCCGAGCGCGCGGTGCCCGGGGGAGCAGACCACGAGCCCGCGCCGCAGCCCGAGGGCGTCCAGTTCGGCGCCGGCCATGGCGGACGTGCCCGGCCCGAACAGCACCCGCATTGGCAGCGCCTGGTACGTGAACTCGCGGATCACCGGACGCCCCCCGCCGGCCGCAGGACCACTGGGAAATCGACGGCCCGGAACGGGTTCGGCAGCCCCACCCGGCCGGCCCACTCCGGATCGTCGACCAGCGCGAACTCCCGGACCAGGCTCTCCTTGACGCCGAACACCGCGTCCGAGCCGAGGTACGGGCTGCCGGCGGCGAACAGGTGCGTGGTCACCGGTGCGTAACCCTCCGGGTCGTCAGCGGGTGGCCGGACGATGAAGTGGATGTGCGCGGGGCGGTAGGGGTGGCGTCCGGTGGCGCGGAGCAGGGATCCGGTGGGGCCGTCGCCGGGGATCGGGTAGTAGCGCGGCACGACGGTCCGGAACCAGAACTCGCCGTCCGGATCCGCGGTGAAGCGCCCCCGCAGGTTCGACTCCGGCACCACTCCGGGCTGCTGGACGTCGTAGAAGCCGTCCGCACCGGCCTGCCACACGTCGAGTTCGGCCCCGGGCACCGGCTCGCCGTCCGGGCCGCTGACCCGGCCGGTCACCAGGCAGGGCTCACCGACACCGTCGAGCGAGATCGAGTCGCCGAGTGCCCGGGCCGGGGATCCGGCGACGTGGAAGGGGCCGAGGACCGTGGACTCGGTGGCCTCGCCGCCGGTCCGGTGGTTCAGGGTCTCGACGAGCATCGAGACGCCGAGGACGTCCGAGAGCAGGACGAACTCCTGCCGGGAGTCGTCACAGAGCTGGCCGGTCGCCGTGAGGAACGCGACCGCGGCGGCCCACTCGGCCTCGGTGAGCTCGACGTCCTTGACGAACGCGTGCAGGTGGCGGGTGAGCGAGTCCATGATCCGCCGTAGCCGTGGGTCGGGGGTGCCCGCGAAGCTCTGGGCCACGATGTCCGCGGAGTCCTCCTCGGTGAACAGTGCGCTCATGCTCTGCCTCCGCGGTCCGGGGATCGTCCCGGCATTGTCCCCCGGGGACCGCTCGCCGTCCGAGGGCCCGCGGCGGGTGCTTGCCGTGGTGCTCAGCGGCCCAGCTCGCGCAGGGGGGCGGCGAGTTCCTTGGCGAAGAAGTCGAGGAACCCATCCGGATCCGGGCCGGCGTTCATCAGCACCAGCCGGTCGAACCCCGCGTCGGCGTACCTCTTCACGGCCGCGACGTGCTTCGCCGGGTCAGGCCCGACGGCGAATTGCTCGCGGATGTCGTCGGGGGTCACGGTGGCGGACGCGGCCTCGAAGTTGACCGGGTTCGGCAGCTCGCTCATCACCTTCCAGCCGGTGACCGCCCAGCGGGTCGTCTCCCAGGCCGCCCGCACCGCCTGCTCCTCGTCGGGCGCCCAGGCGACGGCCACCTCGGCGTACGCCGGACCGTCGTTGCCGGCCGCGCGGAACTGGCTGACCAGCTCGGCCTTCGGTTCCGTGGCGAACAAGCCGTCGCCCAGCTCGGCGGCGATCTGCACCGACGGCGGCCCGCTGCACGCCACCGCGATCGGCGGCAGCTCGTCGGGCAGGTCGAACACCCGCGCGTCCTCGAGCTGGAGGTGCTTGCCGTCGTAGGACTGGTACCCACCCCGCCACAGCAGCCGGATGATCTCCAGTGCCTCGCGCAACAGCTCGTGCCGGTGCCGCACGCTGGGGAAACCGCGCCCGACGACGTGCTCGTTGAGGCGCTCGCCCGATCCGGCGCCCAGAGTGAACCGGCCGCCGGAGATGATCGCCATGGTGGCCGCGGCCTGCGCGATGATCGCCGGGTGGTACCGGATCGACGGGCAGGTCACGCCGGTCGCCAGGCCGATCCGCTCGGTGCGGGCGGCGATCGCGCCGAGGACGGTCCAGGTGAAGGGCGAGTGGCCCTGCACGTCGAGCCACGGGTGGTAGTGGTCGCTGATCTCGGCGAAGTCGAAGCCCGCTTCCTCGGCGCGGACGGCCTGCCGGATCAGCTCGTCCGGGCCGAACGCCTCGGACGCGAGCTTGTAACCGATCTGCATGAGCGGGTCCCCCTCTTGTCGTGGAGGGGATATCCGGCCCGGCCGCCGGCAAACGCCGACGCCCCGCCACCGGTGGTCGTCGGCGGCGGGGCGGTACTGCGGCGGGGCGGTACGGCGGCGGGGCGGTACGGCGGTGGGCGTCAGGCGCCGTGGCTCACGTCGTTCGGCGGGTGTTTGAGGATGTACTGCTCGAGGGTGTCGCTGTTGAGCGCGGTGAACAGTTCCTGGTCCTTGACGGGGTCGACCACGACGACCGATCCGCTGCCGGGCTCCTTCGCGAAGCCGGCGGTGGGCATGGACATGAACGTCAGGGCGGACGGCCGGAGCTGCTGAAGCGAGAACGCCAGGCTCTGGATCGGCATGCTCTTGTCGGCGGTCACGGCCCCGGCCGCGGTGCGGACGAGCCGGTCGAACTTCACCGGATTGGTCGCGAACCCGGTCGTGGCGATCTTGTTCATGAGCGCCTTCATGTACTGCTGCTGGCGCTTCGCGCGGTCCAGGTCGCCGCCGGGCAGCCCGACCCGCTGGCGCACGTAGTACTCGGCGAGCTGCGGGTCCAGGTGCAGCTTTCCGGCCTTGAACTGCAGGCAGCGGACGTGCTTGGCGCCGTAGATGTCCCGGCAGTGCGGGACCGTCGAGTACGGGGTGTTCGCCGGGAGGTAGCGGTAGGTGTCGACGCTGGTCTTGTCGACCACCACGTCGACGCCGCCCACCAGTTCGGTGAGTTTGTGGACCGCCGCGAAGTCCACGATCATCGGGTAGTCGATGTGCCCGCCGGTGATGTGGTTGACGGTCTGCACCATGCCGGCGGCGCCGTAGCGGCTGAACGCGGCGTTGAGCTTGTCCTTGCCGTGGACCCGCCCGTTCTGGTCCACCATCGGCACATAGCTGTCGCGCGGCAGCGAGATGAAGTACGCCCGGTCCATCGACTTCGGGATCTCCGCGACGATGATCGTGTCGCTGCGCTGGCCGCCGACCGCGGCCGCCGTGCCGTCCCGCGTGGTCGTGTTGGCGTTCTCGCCGGCCCGGCTGTCGGATCCGAGAACGAGGAACGTCAGCGGGCCGGTCACCTTCGGCGGCTTGACGTTGCCCGCCGAGTCCCTGCCCGCGGCGCCCAGCAGGTCCTCCCGGTGGACCGCGCCCTCGTACCGGTTGCTCAGCGTCTGGACCGCGGCGAACGAGGCCGCCGATCCGAGCACCAGGATTCCCCCGATCACCGCCAGGGCCAGCGCCCAGCCAGGTGCTCTGCGCGGCTTGCGGCGTTTGAACGTGCCGGGCTGCTGCCTGCGCCAGGTCTCGGTGCCGCCGGAAGTCAATGATCCCCCTCGGTCCAGGATGGTGTGCCAATCCTGGTGAGGTACGTGTGAGGTCACAGTGAGGTAACGGGAGTGGAGGTGGACGGTTACGCTCAGTTCAGGTGCTGCCCGAACCAGCGGATCACCCGCGCGTAGGCGTCGCTGGCCGCCGCGGGCCGGTACCGGGGGCCGGTGTCGTTGAAGAACGCGTGGTCAGCGTCCGGCTCGGTGACGATCTCGTGGGTCAGCCCCGCCTTCTTCAGCGCCGCCTCGGCCACCGGGCGGGTCGCGTTCACCCGTGCGTCGAGGGCCGCGTAAATGGCGAGGACCGCCGCGGAGCGCGATCCGGAGAAGTCGGGACTGTCGGGCGCGGGCCCGTAGAACGGCACCGCGGCGGCCAGCCGGGGCTCACCGGATCCGAGCAGCGACCACACCTGGCCGCCCCCGAAGCAGAAGCCGACCACGCCGGGCTTGTGCGCGGGCTCGCGGCGCAGGATCTCGCTCACGGCCGCCTTCATGTCCGCCACGAACCGGCCCTCGGGCGCGGCGTTCAGCGCGGCGGTCGCCTCCGCCGGATCCGTGTACCTCGCCGTGCCGCCCTCCTCCGAGAGCAGGTCCAGCGCGAGCGCCGAGTACCCGCTCGCCGCGAACCGCCCCGCGACGGACTGGATGTGTGCGGTCAGTCCCTTGTTCTCGTGGATCACCAGGACCGTGCCGCGCGGGCTCTCGGCGGCCGACCACACGCCGCGGAGCGCGCGGTTCTCCGGTCCGGCGAACGTGATGGGCGCGACCGGGCGCGGCGACGGCCCCGCCGGCCGAGCCGTTTCGCCTGACGCGGTTTGGGCCGGCGCCGAGGGGCTGGGCGTGTTGTTCGCCCCAGAGTCACACGCGGCGAGCATCGGGACGGCCAGTGTGGCGCCGACCCCGAGTAGGGCGAGGTGCCGGAGCGCCTCCCGGCGGCTCAGCAGGCCGTCGGAGTAGTCGATCACCACTTCCTCGGCCAGGTACCGCTGCATCGCGTTCATGGACGGCTCCTCTCCGCGCTGATCAGCCGACCCTAACCCGGCTCACGGCCGGTCCGCGGCCCCCGGCGTGCCGCGCCTGGCCGCGGGTGCGGGGCGTCCGGTGCGGTGCGGTGCGCGGCGGGCTTCCGGGCGCGGCGCGGCAGGGGTCAGGGGGCGCTGGTGGTGCGGATCCAGAGGTCGCGGTTCGACGCGATGAGGACCCGGCCGCCGGGCAGTGTGACCGCGGCCTGGGGACGTGAGTCGCCGCAGCCCAGCTCGCCGCGGCGCCACGGGCCGACCCCGTCGCCGGTCCAGACGAGGCCACACGAGCGGGGATTGCCGCGCGCCCCGGCCGGCTCGGACAGGGTGCCCCGCTGCTCGGAGCCCGTGAGCACCAGTTCGCCCGAGGCGTCCACTGTGGCCGCGCTGACCTCGCCGCGGCCCATCGGCGTGCCCGGGGCCCAGTGGACGCCGTCGGCGCTGGTCAGCACCGCGCTGCCCGGGGTGTACCTCACGTTGGTCGTGCCCACGGCCACCCACCGGCCGCCAGCCCTGACGACCGAGACCACGCGGAACAGCTCGGGGATCCCCGTCACGACCGACACCGACCAGGTGCGGCCCGCGTCGGCCGAGCGCCACACCGGCAGGATCGGCTGGGAACGCGCGCCGCCGACGGATCCGCCGCCGAACGCGATCACCGTGTCGTGGTCCGTGGCGATGCTCTCGACCCAGCTGGATCTCGCCGCGGCCGGGCCCGGTGCCGGGAGTGCGACCCGCCGCACCGTGCGGCCGCCGGTGTCCGAGATCCACAGCAGCGGAGTCGTCGCGCTGCCGATTATCGTGCCGCCGCCGACGAGGATCCGCCCGTCGGCCAGTACGGCGAGCGCGTCGGCCCGGCCGGTGTCGCCCCCCTCGCCGAGGATCCGCTCGCCGGGCAGGCCCAGGTCGGCGAGGGTTGTCACGGTGCCGTCGCGGTGCCGGGCGCGCAGGTCCGAGTGCGCGCTGAGGGTCCCCCCGCCGGGGAGGGTGGCCGCGGCACCACTCGCCAGCCCGGATCCGCCCCAGCCGTTCCCCACGCCCGGTGCGCCGTCGCCGTGCTGGGTGTCGTGGTCCGTCGTGATCCGGAGGCGGTGACAGTCCGGCGTGCCGATCCAGTTGGCCGTGACGTTCCGGTACCCGTTGGCGTAAGTGCCGAGGCCGAGTACGCAGGTCCCGGCCGGCACCAGGTGCTGGATCCCCTCCCGCGGCGGCACCCAGTCGCTCTCCGAGGGCCACTGGACAGCCCCGGGGTACCGGGTAAACCCGAGGCCGCTCGGCTCGGGGGCGCTGCTCGCCACGGATCCGGGTGCCGCGCACCCCGCGGCAAGGGCCACGAGCGCGGCTGCGCCCAGGATCCGGACTGCCAAACGCTGCAAAGTGGACACCCCCCCACACTGCCACCCCCGCGCACCCCCTTCACGCCCCCGAAGCGCGGTACCTGCGGCCGGTGATGGCCGGTCGGAGTTACCGCAGTTCGGTGACGGGGCAACGGCTGGTGCGGGGTGGGGGGCGGGTGGGGTTCACAGGGAGTGTTCAGGGGGCTTGCAGGGTGGGGTCAGGGGCGGATCCGAAGGTAGGGGCATCACGCCGAGCAGAACGCCGGCCCGAGACGGGAGAACCCGATGACCAGTGCCACCCTCGAGCGCCCGGCGCCGCCCGCCGGATCGGGCGCGGCC
>JAOPVE010000458.1 GCA_025963185.1 Actinomycetes bacterium | reverse complement strand
GGATGGATCGTCGGCTGGGCGGGCATGCCGCTAAGAACGCTGCCACGCGGACCGGCGCTCCGCGGCGGGGTGCTACCTCCGCGAAGATCGTCGTCGCCGGGGGCTTCGGAGTGGGCAAGACCACGCTGGTGGGCTCGGTGTCGGAGATCCAGCCGCTGACCACCGAGGCGGTGATGACGGCTGCCGCCGCGGATGTCGACGACAACGCGGCGGTGCCCGGCAAGAACACCACGACCGTCGCCATGGACTTCGGCCGTATCACGCTCGAAGACGAGCTGATCCTGTACCTGTTCGGCACGCCGGGCCAGACGCGGTTCTGGTTCATGTGGGACGAACTGGTCCGGGGTGCGATCGGCGCGGTCGTGCTGGTCGACACCCGCCGCCTGGCCGACTGCTTCGCGGCGATCGACTTCTTCGAGCAGCGCTCACTGCCCTATGTGGTCGGTATCAACTGCTTCGACGGAGTTCAGTCGCACGCCATGGAGGACGTCCGGGACGCGCTCACGATCGCCCCGGACGTGCCGATCATGGCCTGCGACGCGCGCAGCCGGGACTCCACGAAGATGCTGCTCATCGCGCTCGTGGAGTACGTGCTGACGCTGCGCGGCGCCGCACCGGCCGGAGCTCCGGCCAGCTGACCCGGCGGGGTGCTCTCGGGTGCCCCGCCAGCGCGGTATCGGCGATTCACCGGATCCGCTGGGCGATCCTGAGTTCAGTCAGGTAGCGCTTGACGATGTGGCCCCCGTAGTCCGCGTCGATGAGCCGCGCGATGGCGGTCAGCAGTGCGTGCTGCTGCGCCTTAGGCAATGCGCGGTGTCCGGAGTAGGTCAGCAGCAGATCCACATAGCCCGCTGTCGAGTACGGCAGCTCCCACTCGTATCGGAAGAAGCTCGCGGGCCCGAAGCGCCCCGACGAGGCCAGCTCCCGATCGTCCTCGGGAATGTCCCGGGCGGCGTGCAGCCGCAGGCCCGGCGGGGTCGCCGGATCGAAGCGCTCGTAGAGCCCCTGCACCTCGCGGAAGAACGCCTCGGTGCCCCCGGCGATGTGGTGGGTCGCCACGGTCGCCAGCAGACCACCTGACCTCAATGCATCCGCGGACTTCGGCACCCGGACCGCCGGATCGAGCCAGTGGAACGCCGTAGCGGAGAACACCAGGTCGAACGGTTCAGCTGGCAAGGTCCACTGCTCGAACGCCGCCGTCACGACCTCGACCGAGTCGAACCCGGCGAGATTACGGCGGGCCACCGCCGCCATCTCCGCACCCAGCTCGACGGCCACGATGCGATGCCCCCGCTCGGCCAGCGGGACAGTCGCCTGCCCGGTTCCACAGCCGATCTCCAGCACCCGCGCGCCGGTCGCCACCCCGGCCGCGGCGAGATCGCCGAACATCCGCGCCGGGTACCGGGGGCGGGCCCGGTCGTAGCGTCCGGCGTCCTCGTTGAAGGTTTCCCGCAGCCTCAGGTAGTCGTCATCGCTCTCGGTCACCTGGGGAGCGTACGAGGGCAGTCAGGGCGCCATCACCCAGCCCTGGTCGCGCACCTGGAGGACTGCCAGCCCGTCCCCGGCCGCGCCGCCGTGGCTCGTTTCGCTGAAGTCGTACGATCCGCTGAGGCCCTCGTAGTTCACCCGTTCGAGCGCGGCCCGGATCGCCTCCCGGTCCGCCGTGCCCGCATTGTGGATCGCTGTCGCGACGAGGTGCAGCGCGTCCGCCGAGTACGAGGCGTAGCCCGAGAAGGTGCCGTAACGCTGGGTGTACTTGGTGACGAACTCCTTCTGGGCCAGCGCGCTCGGCGTCGTCGCCGCGGTCTGGATGACAGCGAGGATCGCCGGGTTCACGACCAGGGATCCCTCGGCGGCCGCGCCCGCGTCCCGCAGGAACTGCTCGGCCCCCACCCCCGGATCGAAGTACACCTTCCCGCCGCCCGGCTGGTACCCGGAGTCCCGCAGCGAGCGGGCCGCGACGCCGGCACCAGGCAGCGGCGACCACACGACGACCGCGTCCGGGCGGATCGCCCTGAGCCGCCCCGCCGCCGCGTCCAGGTCCCGGTCGTCCTCGCCGAACCGCTCGATGCCCGCGACCCGGATGTTCCGTTGCGCGGCCCCGGCCTGGAGCGCGGCCAGCCCGGCGTCGCCGTACGTGCCGGTGCTCGCGAAGATCCCGATACTGCGGATGTTCTGGACGCCGAACTCGTCGACCAGCGTGCCCACGACCGCGTCCGGATTCGGCTCGGTCTTGAACGTGTACCGGCGCTGCTCGGCGGGAGCGGTGATCTCCGGCGACGGGCCGAGCGCGATCAGCGGCACCCTCGCCTGCTCGGCCTCGACGGCGGCGGCGACGCTGGTCTCCGTGGTGCCGCCACCGATGATCGCGGCCACGTCCCCGGCGGCGAGGGCCTTCACGTCGGCGGCCGCCACGTCCGGAAGGCTGCGGTTGTCGCGGATCCGCAAGTTGATGCGCTGGCCGCGCACCCCGCCCGCCGCGTTGAGCTGGTCGGCCGCGAGCTGGAGCGCGTTGCGGTGCGCGAGGCCGACGATGGCCGCCGGCCCGGTCAGCTCCAGAGTGGCGCCGATCGTGACCTGCTCGGCCAGGGCATCGCCGGGACGACCGCATCCGGCAGCCGCGACCAGGGATAACGCGCACACGGCGGTGAGCGCGCGCAGTCCAGAGCGCATGTGGGGAAACCTCCTCGGGCGGGGCCGATGTGGGGGCGTGGCCCTACCGCCCGTCCATCATGCGCCGCGAGTTGAGTAAACGCCTGTCCCTGAATGAAACCGCAGGCCAGGTGGCGTGCGCAGCCCCGTCCGCCGCGGATCGGCCAGCCCAGATCCCGGGATGGCGATTTCCGAATGTGGCGGGGCCGGCTTAGGGTGGCGCTATGCGGCGGACGTTCCTCCTCCTTCCTTGCCGCGGCGGGGCCCTCTAACAGGCCGGCTTCCTCGCCGCGGCGTCAGCTGTGCCCGTCGGCCTCCTGGCACACAGCCCACGAGGAGCCCACCGCATGTCCTTCCAGCGCAATCCCCAGCAGCCGACGGCCATGCCCGTACACAAGTACACGGCCTTCACGCCGGTCGGCCTGTCCGACCGCACCTGGCCAGCCCGCACGATGACCACCCCGCCACTGTGGTGCTCGGTCGACCTGCGCGACGGTAACCAGGCCCTGATCGATCCCATGACCCCCGCCCGCAAGCGGCGCATGTTCGACCTGCTCGTGAAGATGGGCTACAAGGAGATCGAGGTCGGGTTCCCCTCGGCCAGCCAGACCGACTTCGACTTCGTCCGCGAGATCATCTCCGAAGACCTGATCCCGGACGACGTGACGATCCAGGTGCTGACCCAGGCTCGCGACGAGCTGATCGAGCGCACGTTCGAATCGATCCGCGGATCGAAACAGGCGATCGTCCACCTGTACAACTCGACCTCCACGCTCCAGCGCCGGGTCGTGTTCGGCCTGGACCGCGAGGGCATCACCGCGATCGCCGTGAACGGGGCCCGGCTGTGCCAGAAGCTGGCCGAGACCGCGGGCGACACGTTCGTCCGGTTCGAGTACTCGCCCGAGTCCTACACGGGCACCGAACTCGAGTACGCCGTCGAGGTGTGTAACGCGGTCAACGAGGTCTGGGAGCCGTCCGCGGATCGTCCCGTGGTCATCAACCTGCCCGCGACCGTCGAGATGGCCACTCCCAACGTCTACGCCGACTCGATCGAGTGGATGAGCCGGCACCTGGCCCACCGCGAGAACGTGATCCTCTCGCTGCACCCCCACAACGACCGCGGTACGGCGGTCGCGGCGGCCGAGCTGGGCTACCTGGCCGGGGCGGACCGCATCGAGGGCACCCTGTTCGGCAACGGCGAGCGCACGGGCAACGTCTGCCTGGTCACCCTGGGCATGAACCTGTTCAGCCAGGGCATCGACCCGCGGATCGACTTCTCCGACATCGACGAGATCCGCCGGACCGTCGAGTACTGCAACCAGCTGCCCGTCGGCGAGCGGCACCCCTACGGCGGCGACCTCGTCTACACGGCCTTCTCCGGATCGCACCAGGACGCGATCAAGAAGGGCTTCGAGTGGATGGAGCGGGACGCCACGGCCGCGGGCAAGACCGTGGACGAGATCCGCTGGGCCGTTCCCTATCTGCCGATCGACCCCAAGGACGTCGGCCGCTCGTACGAGGCCGTGATCAGGGTGAACTCGCAGTCCGGCAAGGGCGGCGTGGCGTACATCCTCAAGACCGAGCAGCAGCTGGACCTCCCCCGCCGGCTCCAGATGGAGTTCTCCGGCGTGGTCCAGCGGCACACGGACTCGGCGGGCGGCGAGGTCACCCCCGCGGAGATCTGGGCGATCTTCACCGACGAGTACCTGCCGAACCCCGGCGCGCCCTGGGGCCGCCTCGTCCTGCACGGCCACCGCAACATCGCGAACGGGAACGACTCGCTCTCCGTGGACGTCACGCTCGACGGCGAGACGCGCACCCTGACCGGCACGGGCAACGGCCCGATCGCCGCGTTCGTCACCGCGCTGTCCGAGGTCGGGATCGACGTCCGGGTGCTCGACTACACCGAGCACGCGCTCTCGGCCGGTGGCGACGCCAAGGCCGCCGCGTACGTCGAGTGCGCGGTGGGCGACCGGGTGCTGTGGGGTGTCGGGGTCGATCCCAACATCGTCACCGCCTCGCTCAAAGCCGTCGTCAGCGCCGTGAACCGGGCTGGCCGCTAGCCGTTTTTGGCCGGCCTGCCCGTTGGTGGCGGGCCGGCCGCCCCTTGCGTCGCCCGTTGGGGCTCGCTCGTGGGGCGGCCTGGGTGGGGAGTGGCAGATTCCCGACAAGGTGGACTGATCCCCCGGATCCATGCGGTGTACTGGGTGGACGCCGTACTCGGCGTACGCCGCAGGATCGAGGGGGACGACATGAGGCTGCTGTGCACGATCCTTCCACCGCACCTGACCGACGCTGTGGCCCGCAACGGTGGCCCCGCCGAGCGGGAGGCGATCCTCGACACCCTCGCGGTCGACCGGTCGCTCGTGGCGATGCGGATGCACTCCCGGCTGATCCCGTCGGCGCTCGCGACCGCCCACACCGGCCTCGCCCGCACGATCTGCGACGCCAAGAACAGCGAGTCCCTGCCCGGTGGCGAGGTGCGCGGCGAGGGTGACATCGCCATCGACGACATCACGGTCACCGAGGCCTACGACGGGCTCGGCGCCACGTACTCGCTGTTCAGCGCCGCCTACGGCCGCGACTCGGTGGACGACGAGGGCCTGCCGCTGCTGGCCACGGTCCACTACGGATCCCGCTACGACAACGCGTTCTGGAACGGCAGCCAGATGGTGTTCGGGGACGGCGACGGCGAGCTGTTCAACCGCTTCACCGTCGCTCTCGACGTCATCGGCCACGAACTCACGCACGGCGTCACCCAGGACGAGGCCGGGCTGATCTACCAGAACCAGCCGGGCGCGCTCAACGAATCCCTCTCGGACGTGTTCGGATCCCTGGTCAAGCAGCACGCGCTCGGCCAGACCGCCGAGGCAGCCGACTGGCTGATCGGCGCGGGGCTGTTCACCGACCGGGTCCGCGGGGTGGCGCTGCGCTCGATGAAGGCGCCGGGCACCGCGTACGACGATCCGGTACTGGGTAAGGATCCGCAGCCGGCCCGCATGAGCGACTACGTCCAGACCAGCAGGGACAACGGGGGCGTGCACCTCAACTCGGGCATCCCGAACCGGGCGTTCTATCTCGCCGCGGCCACCCTCGGCGGGTACGCCTGGGAGCGCGCCGGGCGAATCTGGTACGAGTCGATGCGGTCGGCCAAGGTCCGGCCGACGACCGGGTTCGCGCGCTTCGCCGGGGTTACGGTGGACGTCGCCGGGCAACTGTTCGGGGTGGGTAGCGCCGAGCAGCAGGCGATCCGTGGGGCGTGGAACGAGGTGGAGGTACTGCCGTGAGCGACGAGGTGACGGTGTCCGTCGCGATCGACGGCGGGCTCGCCGCGTTCCCCGGCCTGTCCCGCCCGGTCACGGTGTCCACCGCCGACCTCCCGCCCGAGGAGGCCGACCGGGTCGCCAAGCTCGTCGCCGACGAACGGCTGTTCGACGTTCCTGGGAATCCGCCGCCCCCCGACGCGCGCAGCTACACGGTCACGGTCGCCTCCGGCGGCACGGATCGCACGGTCACCGCCTTCGACCCCGTCCCCGCCCCCCTCCGCGACCTGATCGACGTCGTACAACGCCACCGCCGATCCGCCTGACCTTCGCGTACCCCCGTTCGCGCCGTACCCCCGTTCGCGCCGTACTCCCGTTCGGGAAGTGTGTGCCGTTATGCCGGTCATGGGCGGCAGAGCGGCACACACTTCGGCGTCGGGCTCCGGCCGGACGGCGGGTGCCCGCGCTTTCCCAGCGGACCTAACCTCTCTGGCGGGACCATAGAGAGGGCCGCGATGGCGTGGGGACAGCGAGCGTTGTACCGGGAGTACCGGGCCGCCTGGGAGGCCCAGCAGTGGCACGCCGCGGCGGTCGCCCTGGAGCGGTACCTGGCACAGGATCCGGACGGCCGGAACGCCGAGGCGCTCTGGTTCAATGCCGCGCTGGCCCACAAGTTCCTGCGCGACTGGCCGAAGGCGTACGAACTGGGCATCGAGGCGGCGGCGCGGGCCAAGCGGGGCATCGGCGATCCGGCGTTCTGGAACCTCGGCATCGCGGCCACCGCGCTGGGCGAGTGGGCTACCGCCCGGGACGCGTGGGCCGGCTTCGGCATCGACGTCCCGCCCGGCAACGGCGAGATCGAGGCGGATCTCGGGATGACTCCCGTGCGGCTCGATCCGAGCGGTGAGGTGGTATGGGGGCGCCGGTTATGCCCGGCGCGTGTCCGGGTCCTGAGTGTGCCGATCCTCCAGGCGCGGCGGTTCGGCGAGGTCGTCCTGCACGACGGGGTGCCGAGCGGCGAGCGCGTCTCCAACGGGCACACGTACCCGGTCTTCGACGAGCTGAAGCTCTTGCGCCCCTCGGAGCTGCCCTCGCTCACGGTCGTCGTCGAGGCACCGACCGAGGACGACATGGACGCGCTGACCGACTCGTTCGCCGACGCGGGCTTCGGCGCCGAGTCACAGCGCAACGTGCGGATCCTCTGCCGGCGCTGCAGCGAGGGATCCGTCCACCACACGGCCCACGATGCCGAGGGCGGGGTCGGGGTCGGGGTCGGGCAGACGTTCTGGCTGGCCGCTCCGGAGCCCGACGCGATCCGCCTGCTCGAGGCCTGGTCCGCCGCAAACCCCACCACCCGCCACTGGACCGCCCTCGAACCGGCCACCTACCCGCCGTGACCCTCGGCGAAGTGGGGTCAGGGCTGGCCGTAGGTCGTGAGGCGGGGGGTGATGGCCGTGAGCTGGGCGGGGGTGAGGAGGCGGGGTGGGGATCCCGAGGAGAGCACTCGCAGGGCGACCTCGCAGAGCCACTCCAGGTACAGGGCCCGGTCGTAGGCCTCGGCGAGACTGTGGCCCACCGTGACCGCCCCGTGGTTGCCGAGCAGGCAGGCGGATCGCCCGTCCAGAGCCGCCACGGCCCCGGCGGCCAGTGCGGCGGATCCGTACTCGGCGTACGGCGCCACCCGGGGCGGCCCGCCGAACATCGCCGCGTAGTAGTGCACGGCGGGCACCTCGTCGACCAGGCATGACAACGCGGTCGCGGCCACCGAGTGGGTGTGGACGATGGCGCGGGCGTCGGTCGCCGCGTACACGGCGAGGTGGAGCGGAAGCTCGCTCGTCGGGGCATGTGGGGCTTCGACCGCGGATCCGCTCAGGTCGTGCACACCTACCGACCCGGCGGTCAGCGCGTCGTACGGGATCCCCGTCGGAGTGACCGCCACCAGGTCGCCCTCGCGGACCGACAGGTTGCCGGCGGTGCCCACGACGAGCCGGTCCCACAGCATCCGGCGCCCGCTGACGACGATCGCGTCCCGGGCCTCGGCGAGCATCACGACTTCGGCGGGAGCGTTCCGGCGACCTCGGCGA
>JAOPVE010000457.1 GCA_025963185.1 Actinomycetes bacterium | reverse complement strand
CGCAGCCCGGTTTCGCGGGACCGCTTGTCTTCAGTCCGGACGGGCGCACCGTGGCCAGTAGCGATGGCTCCGGTGCAACGGTGGTGTGGGACGTTACCGACCGCTCTCACCCGGTCCAGCTCGCTGGACTGAACGGCCACAGCACGGCCGTAACAACGTTGGGGTTCAGCCCGGACGGGCGGACGATTGCTACAGGCAGCGCCGATCGCATTGTGATCCTGTGGGACTTGACCGACCGGATCCGTCCCCGCCGGCTCGCCACCCTGACCGGTGACGGCAAGGTTCGGTCGATATCCTTCGCCGCTGACTTACGCACCCTCGCAATCGGGACCGACGATCAGGCAGTGACGCTGTGGGACATTGCAGCTCGCTCGACGCCGGTTCGGCTCGCCACACTCAAGGGCAACGGCGTGCAGACCGGCTCGGTGGTGTTCAGCCCGGATAGGCACACCCTGGCACTCCGCGGCAACCCTGACCTGCCCAACCAGAAGGTCACCCTGTGGGATTACCGGGAGCTGAACGAGCTCCGCGCTGATCCGGTCGGATACGCATGTGCCACCGTCGGCGAGGGTCTCCACGAGCACGATTGGGATCTGTACGTCCCCGAAGTGCCGTACCAGCTCACCTGCCGCCGTTGACCGGTGAGCTCGGGTCAGCGCTTGGCGTATTTTTCGATTTCTCCGAAGTCGAGGAAGATACAGGGCTCGTTGCCGAGGGTTTCGGCGTCGTGGCCTGGCGCGATCGCCATGACGTCGCCGGGGCCGATGTCGGACTGAGATCCGTCGGCCATAGTGACGCGCATCCGGCCGGACTCGCAGTATCCCAGGTGAGACACCTCGCACAGCTCGGTACCGGCGAGTGGCCGGACGTTGACCGACCAGCGCCAGCCGGGCTCGAAGGTGGCCCGTCCAACGGTCCGTCCCATGAGGTGGACCAGCTCGATGCGGCCCTTGCCCTCGAACTCGCGTACCTCGTCCGCGTGCCGGAAATCGCGTACCTCGGCTGCCGTCATCCCGTCGCCTCCTCGCGAATGGCATCCCCGCCGGGATGCGGTTGCCATCCACTAGATGCCTCACCGGGGCGGACCGCAAGCCCCTACCAGGGCCCGGACCTCGGCTGGTCCGGCGGCGTCGAGGGCGCGGGCGGCGAGGTCCGCGGCGGCTTTGAGGTCGACTCCCCGGATCGCGTCTTTGACCAGCGGAATCGCCCGTGGGCTGACGCTCAGCTCGCGCACTCCCAGGCCGGTGAGTAGTGCGGTGGCGTCCTCGTCGGCGGCCAGTTCGCCGCACACCGAGACGGGGACTCCGCCCTCGCGGCACACCATGCCGATCAGCCGCAGGACGGCGGGGTCGAGGCCGTCCGAGAGGGTGGCGAGCTCGGGATTTCCGCGCTCGGCGGCGAGTGTGTACTGGGTGAGGTCGTTGGTGCCGATGCTGAAGAAGTCGACGTGCCGGCCCAGCGCGCGGGCCTTCAGCGCGGCGGCGGGCACCTCGACCATGATCCCGGCGGCGAGCCCGGCCGGGGTGCCGGATCCGGCGAGCGCGATCGCGGTGTCCAGCAGGCGGCGGGCGGCGATCACCTCGGCCACAGTGCTCACCATGGGGAACATGATGCTGACCGGGGTCTCGCGCGCGATCCGCACCATGGCGAGCAGCTGGCCGGAGATCAGGGCCGGGTGGAGCAGCGAGTGGCGCAGCCCGCGGATCCCGAGGAAGGGGTTGTCCTCGCGCGGTTGTGGCACGTAGCCCAGTGGCTTGTCGCCGCCGGCGTCGAGGGTGCGCAGGGTGATCCGGCGTCCGCCCAGTGCCTCGGCGATCTTGCGGTAGACGGCTTCCTGCTCGTCGACGGTGGGCGCCTCGGTGCGGCCGAGGAACAGGAACTCGGTGCGGACCAGCCCGGCGAGGTCCGCGCCGGACCGGGCGGCCTGCGCGGCGTCGGCGACGGATCCGAGGTTGGCCCCGACGAGCACCTCCGTGCCGTCCTGGGTGACCGCGCGGGTGCCCGCGCCTGCCAGGGCCCGGTCCCGCCGGCGGGCGAGTCCGGCGGCCCGGTCGCGGAAGGCGGCGAGCACGTCCGGCGGTGGATCGACCACGACCTCGCCGGTGCTGCCGTCGAGCGCGACGGCGGTCCCGGGCGGGATCGCGAGCACCGCGGCACCGATCCCGGCGACGGCGGGGATCCCGCGGGCGCGGGCCAGGATCGCCGCGTGCGAGGTGGCGCTGCCGTGGGCGAGGAGCACCCCGGTGACACTGGCCGGATCGAGTTCGGCGGCCTCGGCGGGAGTGAGATCGGCGGCGACGAGCACCCCGGATCCGGTGGCGGCGGGCGCGTTCTCGCCGAGCACCGCGCGCAGCACCTGGTCGCCGACCGCGCGGACGTCCGCGGCGCGCGCCTGCAGGTACGGATCCGTGAGTGCGCCGAACTCCGCGGCGATCCGGTCGATGGCGGCGGCCCAGGCGGGTGCGGCGGCCTGCCCAGATTCGATCCGCTCGCGTACGTCACCGAGCAGGTCCACGTCGTCGAGCAACAGCAGGTGGGCGTCGAAGATCGCGGCGTCGGTGTCCCCGGCGGCCCGCGCGGTCTGGACCCGGACGCGCTGCACCGCCCGCCGGACCGCGGCGATGGCCTCCCGCAGCCGTCGCCACTCCGGCGCGGCCCCGAGCGAGGGCACGTCCGGGATCGTCACGGCGGCCGCGGCCCGGATCCATACCGGACCCACCCCGATCCCCGGTGAGGCGGCCACCCCGGCGAGCCCCGGCCCAGTGGCGACGGGAGCGGGGACAGCGGGGACGGGAGCGGACATGTCCTCGCCGAAGTTGTGGGCGGCCAGCGCGAGTACGTGGTCCAGCGCCTCGGCGGCCTGGGCGCCGGACGCGCGGATCTCCACGACATGCCCGGCCAGCGCGCCGAGCGTGGCCACTCTGGACAGGCTGGACGCGGGTACCCAGGCCGATCCGGTGGTGCGGTTGCGGACGTCGACCTGCGCGTCGAATGCCCTGGCCTGGGCGACGAGCCGGGCGGCCGGCCTGGCGTGTAGCCCGTGCGGGATGTCCACGGTGAACTCGCCGGTGAGCCCGTCCGCCGCGGCGGTGCCGGCGGGGAGCGCGGGCGCGGGCGTGCCGAAGTGGGACTGCTTGCCCGCGAGCGCGCCCCCTGCCTCGGCGGCCAC
>JAOPVE010000427.1 GCA_025963185.1 Actinomycetes bacterium | reverse complement strand
CACTTCGGGGAGGGGTTACGGCGCGGGGAGGGGTTACGGCGCGAGGAGGGGTGCGGGCGCGGGGAGGGGTTACGGCGTGCTGAGGGTGGCGAGTTCGTCGGGGGTGAGGTGGAGGGTTCCGGCGGCGAGGTTGTCGGCGAGGTGGTCCGGGTTGCCGGTGCCGGGGATCGCCAGTACATGCGGCCCCTGGTGCAAGGTCCACGCCAGCCGCACCCGGGCCGCGCTCACCCCGTGCGCCCGCGCCACCGCGAGCACCGGCTCGGGATCGGTACCCGTCGCCCCGGACTCCCGCCCCGGACCCGCGATCGCGAAGTACGGCACGAACGCGACGCCCTGCTCGCCGCACGCGCGGACCACGTCGGCGTGCTGCCGATCCGTGATGCCGTACCGGTTCTGCACGCACACCACGGGCGCGACGGACGCGGCCTCGGCGAGGTGGTGCAGCCGGACGTTCGAGAGCCCGAGCTGCCGGATCAGCCCCTCAGCCCGCAGATCCGCCAGCGCCCCGAGGTGCTCGGCGATCGGCTGCGGCCCGAGCAGCCGCAGGTTGACGAGGTCGAGGTGGTCGCGGCCGAGCTGGCGCAGGTTCTCCTCGACCTGCCCGCGGAGCTGGTCCGGCCTGGCCATGGGAGTCCAGTTGCCGGACGGGTCGCGGCCCGGTCCGACCTTGGTCGCGATGACGAGGTCGGCGGGGTATGGCGCGAGCGCGGTGTTGATGAGCTCATTCGCGGATCGGGCCGGCGAGAAGTAGAAGGCCGCGGTGTCGATGTGGT
Organism: Actinomycetes bacterium; assembly: GCA_025963185.1. GTDB lineage: Bacteria > Actinomycetota > Actinomycetes > Mycobacteriales > Cryptosporangiaceae > RYN-140. Next base: position 2,195 of record JAOPVE010000427.1, on the reverse strand, counting down.
TGACGCCGAGCTCGACCGCGCGCCGCAGGACGCCGACGACACGGTCGCGGTCGCTCGGGGATCCGCCCGGGCCGGAGGTGAGCCGCATCGCGCCGAATCCGATCCGGTTGACTGTGCGGTCGCCGAGCTGCCAGGTACCCGCGGCGCCCGCGGTGATCTCCGAAGTCATTTCGCCGACCCTATTCCGCCGCGGCCACTCTGCCGGTCCGAAGTGCGTGCCGCTACGCCGCCCTGTTCACCGACGTCCCGGAGGCGAGCGAGGTCAGCTGACGTCCTGGGGCTCGGGGCGCGGGGATCCGGTGAGGGCTCTGCCGTAGTGCAGGTCGAAGGCGGGCCGCTCGGACCGGATCCGCGGGAGCTTGAGGAAGTTGTGCCTCGGCGGGGGGCTGGTGGTGGCCCACTCCAGCGAGTTCGCGTAGCCCCACGGATCGTCCGCCCCGGCCGGCTCGCCGGTGAGCAGGGACTTCACGACGTTCCACAGGAACACCATCGTGGAGACGGCGAGGATGAACGCGCCCACGGTCGAGATCGTGTTGGCGATCGTGAAGCCGTCCGTGGGCAGGTAGTCGGAGTACCGGCGGGGCATGCCCGCGTTGCCCAGCCAGTGCTGCACCAGGAACGTCGTGTGGAAGCCGACCAGGGTGAGCCAGAAGTGCAGCTTGCCCCAGCGCTCGTCCATCATGCGGCCGGTCATCTTGGGGAACCAGAAGTAGATGCCCGAGTAGGCGGCGAACACGATCGTGCCGAACAGCACGTAGTGGAAGTGCGCGACGACGAAGTACGTGTCGTGGACGTGGAAGTCGATCGGCGGCGACGCCAGCATCACGCCGGTCAGGCCGCCGAGCAGGAACGTGACGAGGAAGCCCAGGGCGAACAGCATCGGGGTCTGGAAGGTGAGCTGGCCTCGCCACATGGTGCCGATCCAGTTGAAGAACTTGATGCCGGTGGGCACGGCGATCAGGTACGACAGGAAGCTGAAGAACGGCAGCAGGACCGCGCCGGTGGCGAACATGTGGTGCGCCCACACCACCATCGAGTACGCCGTGATCGCCAGCGTCGCGCCGATCAGCCCCTTGTAGCCGAACAGCGGCTTGCGGCTGAACACGGGGAACACCTCGGAGACGATCCCGAAGAATGGCAGCGCCACGATGTAGACCTCGGGATGGCCGAAGAACCAGAACAAATGCTGCCAGAGGATCGGCCCGCCGGTCGAGGCGTCGTACACGTGCGCCCCGAGATTGCGGTCGGCGCCGAGGGCTGCGAGCGCCGCGGCGAAGATGGGGAACACCAGCAGCACCATGACGCTGGTCAGCAGGATGTTCCAGGTGAAGATCGGCATCCGGAACATCGTCATGCCGGGCGCCCGCAGCGTCAGGATCGTCGTGACCATGTTGACCGCCCCGAGGATCGTCCCGAGGCCGGACACGATGAGCCCCGTCACCCACAGGTTGGCCCCCACGCCGGGACTGTTCGCGGCCTCGCTGAGCGGGGTGTACCCGGTCCAGCCGAAGTCGGGCGCCCCCGCGGGGGTGAGGAAGCCGCTCACGACCATGAGGCCGCCGAACAGGTACAGCCAGTAGGCGAGCGCGTTGAGGCGGGGGAACGACACGTCCGGCGCGCCGATCTGCAGCGGCACGATGTAGTTGGCGAACGCGAAGACGAGCGGGGTCGCGAACAGCAGCATCATGATCGTGCCGTGGATCGTCACGAGCTGCAGGTACTGCTCCGGGGACAGGAACTGCAGACCCGGTCTCGCCAGTTCGGCCCGCATGAGCAGGGCCATCAGCCCGGCGGCGAAGAAGAACCCGAACGACGTGACCAGGTACATCTTGCCGATCGTCTTGTGGTCGGTGGTGCGCAGGACTCGGGCGATCACCGATCCCTTCACCGGGAACGGGTGGACCCGGCGGCCGGGCACGGGGGTCGGTTGCAGCGTGGCGGTCATGGGCGCTCCTCGACCGGCGGGCGTGCGTCCGACGCTGCCTACCCTCGCCTGCGGCGCTAAACCTCCCCCCACAACCCGAAGTGCGGTAACCACGACCGGTCCGGACCGGCCGGAGTTACCGCGCTTCGGCGCTCAGGCGTGACCTTGGCGGTCAGGCGCCCTGGGCTCCCGCGAAGATCTTGCTGAACTCCAGCGAGGTCTGCGGGATGTTGGTGCAGCTGAACAGTGCGCCCGTGCAGGCGTTCTTGTC
>JAOPVE010000423.1 GCA_025963185.1 Actinomycetes bacterium | reverse complement strand
TCTATTTCTCGCCAGGTGAGCGGAGGAAGCCGCTGGGCATCCTCCGCTCACCCCGGCGCCGATTAGCCGAACGGGATGAACGTCCGGTAGTGGTCGACCGTGTAGTACTTCATGCCGGACATGATGTCGATCACGATCCGGTTCGCGTCCCGACCGTGGCTCGCGAAGTGCTCCTTCATGTCATATTCCATGTACATGTGGTTTCCGCCGACCGGAAGCTTGTGATCGCGGTTGAAGAACTGGCCGCCGCCGGTCCAGATCGTGACCCCGAGATGGAACAGATCTGTGTTGATGTTGACGCGCTTCTTGGGCATGCCCTTCGACAGCCAGAAGCACCAAGCCCTGAAAGCCACTCCCTGGGTGCCCTTGGGAAGGTGATTGCAGATCCTCGGGAGGGCGAGGGTCGTCACGTCCGAGTCGCTGTTCGGGTCGAATGCCACGCCGTTGTCCGAAAGTGGGTCGTCCTGGGCGTCTGCGCTCGGAGGGCCGCTGAGATCGCCCTCCGGTACCGTGGTGTCGTCGATGCCCGGCGCGGTGCTGGCCACCGCGGCTACCGGCGGCGCCGGCTTTTCGTCCGCGTGCGCGGCCATGATGGAACCGCCCATCACACCTGCGGTGACGGCCAGTGCCACGCTCGTCACTACCACTCGCTTGGCTAGACGCATTGTGCAACTCCCTGTTCGGTCTGAATGGAACGCGCATTGATCGGTTCGAATGAATGCGCCGTGAGTGAACGCGCCCAGTGCCTGGGTACGTTTGTTGCTGCAAGGGTGATCCGGTAAAAGGCCCTTGTCGGATCGCACGCCGGTACTCGCGGACAATTGGCGGTCTCTCGCATACCCGGCTCGCTGTGAGTCAGGCTTCTCGCGTTGAATGGCGATGCGATATTCCCGATCCCCATTTTCGTGCTCGCAAAGAACACCACACGTCCGCCGACGTTGTCATGGGCAGTTTGTGCACCCAAATCATGTGAATCTTGTTTTGTGCACAGCGGGTCCCGGTCCGCATACAGGCGGTCAGAATTTCGCCCTGAGACAAGGCCGGGATAAGCCTGGCCGTGGGTGGCTGCACGGAATGGCATCCAGGCGTGCCCGCCTGCCCGGCAGAGGTTGTGCCAGATTGGCACAGTCGCCACCACGGCCACGGATCAGCGCGGCCGGGTGACTGGCCTGCCAGAACGCGGGCTGGGTGCGGTCGTCCGCGCCGGGACATTCCGGTGCGGTGAGGCGAGGGGGAAGCGTTGAGTGGGTCAGGGCCGGGGCTGTCCCCCGAGAGTGGGGCCGGACACGGCTATGTGGATCGGCTGGCCGACTTGGCGCAGGTGGCCCAGCGTGCGGTGGGCCCGGCCGAACGGGCTGCGGCCCTGGCAGAGGCTCAGCGGGCGGCGGCGTGGGGTCTGCGGGAGGCCGTGTCGCTGGCCCGGGAGTCCGGGATGAGCTGGCGGGATCTCGCGGAGATGCTGGGCGTGCCGACCTCGTCGCTGCTGCGCAAGTACCGGCTCGGGGGCGGGTTGTTCGCCGCCAGCGGCGACGCGCCGTCGCCACCGGCGCGGTCTGCGACAGCGGGTGCGCCGGCAATCCCGGGGCTGCCACTGGATCTGTTCACCGGCCGGGATGTGGTCCTGTCCGACCTGGGGGTGTTGCTGCGGCGGCATCGGCTTGTCACGGTGACCGGTCCAGTTGGGGTGGGCAAGACCCGCCTGGTACTCGAGGCCAGTCACGAGCTCACGGGATCGTTCCCCGGCGGAGTGTTCTGGGTGCCACTCGCAGACCTGGCGGTGTTCGCGAACCAGGCGCTGATCACCGCGGCGATCAGCGCCGCGGTCCGGGCTGCCGGGGACGGAGACCAGGCGCTCGATCGGGCGCTCGGTGCGGCTTGCCGGGCTGGCCCGGTGTTGCTGGTGCTGGACAACTGCGAGCACGTGGCAGTCGGCTGCGGGCAGCTGGCCGCGCGGATTCTGGCCGCCCACCCGGCCGTGACCGTGCTGGCAGCCAGCCGGGAAACGCTCGGCGTGCCGGGGGAGGCCCGGCTCCGGCTGGATCCGCTGCCCGCCGCACCGACCGATCCTGGCAACGCGTGGCTGGCCGCCGCCCCGGCGGTGCAGCTGTTCACCGACCGGGCCCGCCTCGGCGTCCACGACGTGGCGCTGGCCGGGCACGAGCGGGCGATCGCGCAAATCTGCAACGCCCTCGACGGGCTGCCACTGGCGATCGAGCTCGCGGCGGGGCAGTGCGCAGTCCTTCCGGTGACCGCCCTGCTGGCCCTGCTGGACCGCCCACTCGACCTGGCGGCTGGCGGCCGCGGCTCCCTACTTGCCCCGCACACCAGCCTGCGCGCGGCGATCGGCTGGAGCTACGACCTTCTGGATCCGGCCGAGCAGGCGATGTTCCGCCGGTTGTCGCTGCTCCCCGACGGTGTCAGCGACCTGACCGCCGCCGCGCTCGGCTACAGCCTCGGCCTCGACCCGGCCGGGGTGTGGACCGTACTGACGAGCCTCGCGGGCAAGTCGCTGCTCACGACCACCGACGCGGCGCCCCGCCGGTTCGGGATGCTCGCCGCGCTGCGCGACTACGGACGCGGACAGCTCGCCGCCGCCGGGGAGACCGCGGCGATCACCGAAGCTCTCCTGGCCTGGCTGGCGCACCAGGCCGAGGTCCTGCTGCGGGACAGACACCTGGGACAGAACCCGGACGTCGAGCGCTGGGCCACCGAGGAAATGGCGGCCTTCCGGCTGGCCACCGGCATCGCGCGGGACACCGGCGACGCCCGTTATCCGCGGCTGGCGACGGCCGCGGCCCGCCTGATGGCCGGCGAAGGCCAGATCGAGCACGCCCGCCGGATCCTCGAACCGGTCCTGGCCATCGCCGGACTGTCGGCGGACGAGACCGTCTGGGCCAAGGTGGCCATGGCGCACATCTGCATCCTGTCGAGCGACTACCCCGCGGCGAAGGGGCACGCCCAGGCGGCCCGCGAAGTCGCCTCCGATGCGGGCGACGCCGTCCTCCAGGTCCAGGCCATCGCGGTGCTCAGCCGCGCCTACGGCAACGATGCCGCCCGTCCCGCCGGCCTGCGCGGGCAGCAGGCAGCGCTGCTCCGCGACAGTGGCGAGCATGGACTGCTGCCCCCGACCCTCAACAACCTCGCCTGGGATCTCGTGGTCACCGGCCAGCACACCGAAGCCGCCGCTGCCGTCACCGAGATGCTCACCCTTCTCGCCGGAGGCGCGTCGGCCGGCTACTGGCACACGGCGGGAACCGTCGCGCTGATGTCAGATGACCTGGAGCTCGCCACGACGCGCTTCGCCAGCGGGCTGACGGCCTGCTACACCACCCGGATGCTCCTCGCGCTCGCCGAGGGCGTCGCCATCGTCGCGGCCCGCGACGGCGAACCGCGACGCGCCCTCCGGCTGCTCGCCGCTGCCGCCGCACACCGCAGCGAGACCGGGCTGGCCGAAGGAGCCTGGTGGAGCGAGCAGATCAGCGCCGCCCGGACCTCGGCCCTCGGCCAACTGGGACCCACGGGCGGAGCCGCCGCCGAAGCCGCCGGCGCCACACTCACCCTCCAGCAGCTCACCGTGGACGCATCGGACGCCCAGCGCGACAGCGCACAGCCCGCCACCCCGCTCAGCACTCGGGAGGTCACCATCGCCAGGCTCGTCGCGAGCGGTCACACCATCCAGCAGATCGCGGCCCGCCTGGATCTTTCCCCCCGGACCGTCAACAACCACCTCGCCGGGATACGCGCAATGCTCGGCCTCGCCAACCGCACCGAACTTGCCGCCTGGGCCGCCCGCCACCTCACGTAGCGCGTGCCCTCTCCGCGAACTGCGGTGACTACGACCGGCCTGGACCGGCGCCAGTTACCGTGCTTCCGGAGGGGGGTTGGGGCGGCGGGTGGGCCAGTCGCCGCGGGCGTTCTCCCACGGGTCGAACTCGACTTCGAGTTCCTCCTGGGCTGGGCGCAGTTCCTCGGGGACGTGTTCGAGGTTGATCCGGATCCGGGTCCACGTGCTGCTTCGGCCGCGCATCGAGTCGACCAGCACGTCCGGTTCCGTGAGGTGGGGGACCACGTCGGGGTGGCGGGCCTTCCAGCGGTCCAGCCCGGCGAGGGCGTCGTCCTTGCCCGCCGCGCGAGCCACCTCGATCAGCGGCTTCGTCGTGCGGCGGCGGCCCGAGGCCCCGTAGGACTGGCCGGGGGGCGGCGGGGCCACCGATCCGCTGGCGGGTGTTCTGCGGCGAGAGGGCTGGGCGCGGGTTGGCTCGTCCGCTGTCTTCTCGAAGTGCGGCGGCCAGGGCGCGTCCGGCTCCTTCTGCTCGTCGGCGAGGGCGAGAAGCTGGTCGAGGGATCCGGTGCAGGAGTCCATCGTGGCCCAGGGGTCGCCGT
>JAOPVE010000414.1 GCA_025963185.1 Actinomycetes bacterium | reverse complement strand
CCGGCGGGCTGGCCGGCGCGGCGGCGGGACGGTGCCCGGGCGAGGTGGGCCGGACGGGCAGCCCGTCGTGGCCGACCCTGGGCTGGGTGTCGGTGAACACCGGAGCCTCCATGGCGCCGGTGGCCTCCATGGTCGCGCCGGAGTTCTCGATCGCGCGCTGCGGCGTGCGCTGCCCGACCGCGTTGGCCAGGCGGCTCGTGAGCGCGCGCCGCTGGCCGCCGGGCTTGGCCGGGGACGTGGGGCTCACGGGCGCGGCCGCCGGCTTCACGACGGGCGCGATGGATCCGCCGGCCAGCACGATCTTCAGCGCGGACCGGGTGCGCGGGGTGTCCCAGCGCTTGGCCGGATCCTTCTCCATGAGCCCGTCGAGGATCGGCGCGAGCGGCCCGGCGAACGTGATCGGATCCGGCGGCTCGCACACCACGGCCGTCATCGTCGGCAGCGGATCCCCCCGGTCGAACGGCGGGCGCCCCTCGACCGCGGTGTACAGGGTGGCGCCGAGGGACCACAGGTCACTGGACGGGCCGAACGCCTGGCCGCGGGCCCGCTCCGGCGCGATGTACTGGGGCGATCCGAGCAGGAGCCCGGTGCTGGTCAGGGGTGACTCGTTGGCCGAGCGGGCCACCCCGAAGTCGGTGAGGGTGGTGCGGCCGTCGGTGCCGATCAGCACGTTGCCGGGCTTGACGTCACGGTGCAGGACGCCGATCCGGTGGGCGGCTTCGAGGGCGCCGAGTACGGCGAGCCCGATCTCGGCGACCTTCTTGAGGGGCATCGGGCCCTCGTCGCGGATCAGCTCGGAGATGCTGCGCGCTTCGAGCAGCTCCATGACGATCCAGGGGCGCTCGCCGTCCTGCACCACGTCGTAGACCCGGACCACCGCGGGGTGGTTGAGGGCGGCGGCGGCGCGGGCCTCGCGCAGCGTGCGCTCGCACAGGACCTTGCGCTCGGGCGCCGGGAGGCCGGGCGGGAGCAGGACCTCCTTCACCGCTACGTCACGGTGCAGGAGCTGGTCGTAGGCGCGCCAGACCGTCCCCATGCCGCCGCTGCCCACGCTCTCGCCGAGGGTGTAGCGGTTGCCGACCGTACGGCCGGCCGTGCCGGTCGCGGTCTCGCCCGTGCGGGGGGTAGGTGTCTCCACGCTTACCTTTCCTACCTGCTGCGGCCTTTGTTCTCGCTCCGGAGAGCCGCGCGGTCACATCGTGTCGAACTGCTCACACCGAAGGCCCCGCCCGCTGGCCACGCCTACGATTTCGCCATGAGCGCGCAACCAGCCCCCGAAAGACTGTCGGAGTCAGGCTTTGCGATCAAGTCCGTGTACCGCCCCGATGATGTCAAACCGGGGCTAGCGGATCGGGTCGGTGAACCCGGTGAGTACCCCTACACCCGTGGTGTCTACACATCGATGTACACCCAGCGGCCGTGGACCATGCGCCAGTACGCGGGCTTCGGCACGGCGGCGGAGTCCAACGAGCGCTATCACGAGCTGCTGCGCAACGGCACCATGGGCCTGTCGGTGGCGTTCGACCTGCCGACGCAGATGGGCTACGACTCCGACGATCCGGTGGCGCACGGGGAGGTCGGCAAGGTCGGGGTGGCGATCGACTCCATCGAGGACATGCGCGTGCTGTTCGGCGGGATCCCGCTGGGTGAGGTGTCGACGTCCATGACGATCAACGCGCCGGCGGCCCTGTTGCTGCTGATGTACCAGCTGGTGGCCGAGGAGCAGGGCACCGACGGCGCGGCGCTCAACGGCACGATCCAGAACGACGTACTCAAGGAATACATCGCACGCGGAACCTATATCTATCCGCCCGCCGAATCACTGCGTCTCGTCACGGACACGTTCAGTTACTGCAAATCCGAGTTGCCGAAGTGGAATACGATCTCCATTTCCGGCTATCACATGGCCGAGGCGGGGGCGACGCCCGTCCAGGAAATCGCTTTCACTCTCGCTGATGGAGTGGAGTATGTGCGCGCGGCCATTGCGGCGGGCATGGACGTCGACGAATTCGCGCCGCGGGTGGCGTTCTTCTTCGTCGCCCGGACGACCGTGCTGGAGGAAGTCGCGAAGTTCCGCGCGGCCCGCCGCATCTGGGCCCGGATCATGCGCGAGGAGTTCGGTGCGAAGAATCCCAAGTCCCAGATGCTCCGCTTCCACACCCAGACCGCCGGGGTCCAGCTCACGGCGCAGCAGCCCGAGCTCAACCTCGTGCGGGTCGCGCTCCAGGGGCTCGGCGCGGTTCTCGGCGGCACCCAGTCGCTGCACACCAACTCCTACGACGAGGCGATCGCGCTTCCGTCGGCCAAGGCGGCCCGGCTCGCGCTCCGCACACAGCAGGTGCTGGCCTACGAGACCGGCCTGACCGACACTGTCGACCCGTTCGCGGGCTCGTACGTGGTCGAGGCCATGACCGACGAGGTCGAGGCCGGCGTGCAGGCGCTCATGGAGCAGATCGGCTCCTACGGCGGGGCGGTCGCGGCCATCGAGCGGGGCTTCCAGAAGTCCGAGATCGAGCGGGCCGCGTACGAGGTGGCCAAGTCGATCGACTCCGGCGAGCGGATCGTCGTCGGCGTCAACCGCTTCGCCCTCGACGAGGAGGAGGCGTACGAGCCGCTGCGCGCCGATCCGTCGATCGAGGCGGGGCAGCGGGACCGGCTGGCGCGGCTGCGATCCGGCCGTGACCAGGCGGCGGTGGACGGGCACCTGGCCGCGATCCGGGCGGCGGCCGGCGGCACGGCGAATGTGCTCTACCCGATCCGCGAGGCGCTGCGGGCCAGGGCCACCGTCGGGGAGGTCTGCAACGCGCTGCGCGAAGTCTGGGGCACCTACCAGCCGCACGACTCCTTCTGAGGCCAGGGAGCCCCGGCGGGCTCCCCGAATCAACTACACACCGTTCACCGGATCTATACGCTTCGTCTCGTGAGGATTCCCTTCGCCGCATCGGAACGGGCCAGCCTCGGGGTCGAGTGGGAGATAGAGCTGGTCGACACCGAAACCAGGGAACTGCGGTCGGGCGCGAGCGAGATCCTGGCCGAGATCTGCCCTCCCGACGCCGCCGAGCACCCCAAGGCCAAGCACGAGCTGCTCGAATCGACCGTCGAGGTGATCACCGGCGTCTGCGCCACGGTCGCCGAGGCGAAGGAGGACCTGGCCGGGACCGTCCGCGAAGTGCGCAAGGCGGCGGCCAACCTCAACCTCGGCCTGATGTGCTCGGGCACCCACCCGTTCACCGACTGGACCACCCAGCAGGTCAGCCCCAACCCGCGCTACCACGCGCTGGTCGAGGCCATGCAGTGGCTGGCCCGGCGGCTGCAGATCTTCGGGGTACACGTACATGTCGGGGTGCGGTCGCCCGAGAAGGTCATCCCCATCGTCAACGCGCTGACCGAGTACATCCCGCACCTGCTCGCGCTGTCCTCGTCGTCGCCGTACTGGATCGGCACCGACACCGGCCTGGCGAGCGCCCGCAGCAAGGTCTTCGAGAGCCTCCCTACCGCGGGACTGCCCTACCAGTTATCCGGCTGGGACGAGTTCGAGTCCTACATGCATACGCTCATCTCGACCCGTACGATTCAATCGATCCGGGAAGTCTGGTGGGACATCCGGCCACACCCGGACTTCGGAACTGTCGAGTTACGAATTTGTGACGGCGTTCCGACGTTCGACGAGATCGGCGCAATAGCCGCCCTGTCGCAGTGCCTGGTCGAGCGGCTCGATCGCGACCTCGATCGTGGCTACACTTTGCCGGTCCCCACCAGCTGGGTGGTCCGCGAGAACAAATGGCGAGCTGCCCGGTACGGGCTGGCGGCCGAGGTAATCGTGGACGATCGGGGTAACGTGGTGCCGATGAAGCACGCCATTCTCGATGTGGTCGAGGATTTGATGCCGACCGCCCGGCGGCTGGACTGCGCGGACGAACTGGCAGACGTCGAGCGCATCGTCGCCCTCGGCTCGTCCGCCCAGCGGCAGCGTGCCGTCGCCGCTGCCCACGACGGCGACCTCACCAAGGTGGTGGACGCGCTACAGGCCGAGTTCCGGGACGGACTCGCCCGGTGAGCGCTGTCCCCATCTCCGCGCCACCCGCCATCGACGCCACCCGGAGCCACCTCGACAGGTGGCTCGGCCTGCACGGCGAGTCGCTCGTCCAGCTGCGCCGGTACCTGCACGCCCACCCTGAGCTGTCCGGCGCCGAGCACGCCACCGCGGCACTGCTCGCCGAGCGGCTGGCCGCCGCGGGCCTCTCCCCGGTGCTGATCCCCGGCGGCAACGGCGTGATCTGCGACATCGGCGAGGGTGAGCCCGTCGTCGCCCTGCGCGCCGACCTCGACGCGCTCCCGCTGCCCGACGTCAAGGACGTGCCGTACAAGTCCACGGTCGACGGCGTCTGCCACGCGTGCGGGCACGACGTGCACGCCTCGGTCGTCGTCGGCGCGGGCCTCGCGCTGGCCGCGCTGGGCAAGTCGCTGCCGGGCCGGGTCCGCCTGCTGCTCCAGCCGTCCGAGGAAACCTTTCCCAGCGGATCGCTCGAAGTGATCGCCGCCGGTGGCATCGAGGGGGTCGGGCGCATCTTCGCGGTCCACTGCGATCCGCGGCTGGCCACCGGCTTCGTCGGGCTCCGGGTCGGTCCGCTCACCGCGGCCGCGGACATGATCCGGGTGCGGCTGTCCGGTCCGGGGGGCCACACCGCGCGTCCGCACCTCACGGCCGATCTGGTCGGGGCGCTCGGGCGGGTCATCACCGAGGTCCCCGCGCAGCTCGGCCGCCGGGTCGACGCGCGCGCCGGGCTCTCACTCGTGTTCGGGGCCGTGCACGCCGGAGTGGCCGCGAACGCGATCCCGCAGCAGGGGAGTGCGGCGGGCACCGTGCGGGTGCTCGACCGGGAGGCCTGGCAGCAGGCGCCCGAGCTGATCACCCGGCTGGTCCACGAGGTCGTCGCGCCGACCGGGGCCACCGCCGAGGTCGAGTACACCCGCGGGGTGCCGCCGGTCGTCAACGAGGAATCCTCGATCGGCCTGTTGCGGGACGCCGCCACGGCCGCCCTCGGAGCGCACTCGGTGACCGACACCCCGCAGAGTATGGGCGGGGAGGACTTCAGCTGGTACCTCGAACAGGTGCCCGGCGCGATGGCCCGGCTCGGCGTCGGCCGCCCCGGCGAGTCGCTCGACCTGCACCAGGGCTCGTTCGACGTGGACGAGAAGGCGATCGAGCACGGGGTCCGGCTGCTGGTGCACTCCGTTCTCGGCGCGTTCAGCCCAGAGAGCTGACCGCCGCGGCGGCGATCGCCACGGAGTAGACCGCGATCGCCGCCCACACGGCCCTGATCCGCGTCCGCTCGCTCCACGGCGTGAACCGCAGCGCCCAGGCCAGCGCGGGCACGACGAGGATCCCGTGCATCGCCACGGCGTGCAGCGGCTTGAGCTGCCCCGCGGTGTCGTAGGCGAGCTGCGGGTGGCCGCCGCGCGACTTCGTCACGCCGTCCGCGATCATGGCCGCGCCGGTGCCGAGGGCGACGAGCAGCGACCCGATTCCGAACCGGATCGCCAGCCGCAGCACCGGATCCCCGGACGGCCGGGCCACCGACGCCGCGAACCCCAGCGCGGTCACGATGATGACCCCGCCCCCGGCCGCGAGCGTCATCGATACGGCGGAGTCGAACGGGGTCTCGAAGTTGAAGTGCGACGGCACCCCCCGCCACGCCTGCATGGTGACCAGCAGGGTCTCGGTGACGCAGGCCGCCGTGAACAGGCCAAGAAGCAAGGCCCGCCTGCGGATCGCGAGGAACGACAGCGCCCACGTCACGGACGCCAGCGTCAGGCCGAACGACAGCCCGAACGTGGCCGCCTTGCGCAGCGAGACCGGGCCGATCCACGTGCGGCCGGTGACGAGCAGGACGATCACGTGGACGATCCCGCTCGCGAACAGGATCGCGGCCACCAGGTAGGCGCTCCGCTCCTCGCGCCGGGCACCGGACCAGGTCAGCGGCCCTTCACGAGCCGCCACGGGCAGGACTGTCGTCGTCATGGGTCCATGGTCCGCTGCCGGGGTTGCGGCGGTCGACCGTCCCCGGGCGGCTTTCGTGCTACGTCTGCGGACGTACGGCGGCCCGCCTCCCGGGCCGCCCGGCCGAGCTGGGGCGGGCCGCCGGGGTGGGGTCAGCTCGGGGTTGTCGGGGAGTCCAGCCACTTGTCGATCACGGGCTTGAGGTTCCTGCCCGTGTGCTTGTTCACGAACGCGGTGAA
>JAOPVE010000408.1 GCA_025963185.1 Actinomycetes bacterium | reverse complement strand
TGGAGCTCACCGCCCGCAAGCTCCCGGAAACCCCGCTCGGGGATCCCGCCCGGCTCGTCACCGCGGCCCCCCGCGCGTGGCGCTGGGGACCGGAGATGCGCGAGATCGCCGAGGCATGCCAGGCCGTGGGCCTCTCGCCGGACCTCGCCGTCGGGGCCGAACACCTACTCGCCCGCTGGGCCCACCACAAAGACACCCCAGACCGTCCCCTGGCCGAACTACTCGCCGACCTCGCCGATCCGCAGCAGGGGTGAAGCCTGACCCGGCCGGATCGCGAGCGGTGCGGGAGCGGCACGGGAGCCGCCCCGCGGCGGTGTTACCAGGCTCCGGGGGCGGTCTGGTGCTGGAAGACGATGAGTCCGAAGGATCTCGGCGATGATCCAGACCGTGCCCTGGGAGTCGGTGGCGCTGGCGAAGCCGGGTTCGTCGAGTGATCGGCGCGCCGGCGGGTCCATCGCTACGGCATCGCGCCAGGTGCTCGCGCGAGTCCTCACGCGCATTGCCCGAACCGGGAAGCGTGTGCCGCTGGACCGGCCAGAGGCGGTCCAGCGGCACGCACTTCGGGAGCTGCCCGTCAGCGGGTGCGGACCTGGAGGGTGGCGCGGGCGAACGCCATCGCCTCCTCCAGCGGCGCCGGATCGGGGGCGGCGAGCACCACGTACCCGATGCGGCCGGATCCGGAGGGGTGGGCGGGCACCTGCTCGCCCGGGGCCACCCACAGGCCGGCGTCCACGACGTGTGGGTGGGCGAGAACCTCGGCCAGGCCGTCCGCCGAGATCACCTCCCCGCAGGGCGCCTGGGGCAGGTAGGTCGCGGCCGAGGCCACCGGGGCGGACGGCGGCTCGGGCAGCGGCATCCCCATCGCCAGGCGCAGGACCGTCTCGAACGCGTCGATCCCGTAGGTGAGGCCGACGAGCTCCATGATGTAGTCGCCCGGGGTCCGGACCGCGACCTCCATGAGCACCGGTCCGCACTCGGCGAGGCGGAACTCCAGGTGCACGATGCCGGTCCGCATGCCCATCGCGGCCAGGACCGCCGCGGTCATGCGGTCGACCTGGCGAGCCGTTTCGCCGGTGAACCGGACCCCGCCGCGGTGCGAGACCTCGACGAAGTACGGCGGTCCGGTGGTCTCCTTGGCGGTGACGTGCGAGAGCCAGACCTGGCCGTTCTCGACGAACGCCTCCCAGCTGTACTCCGGGCCCTCGATCGCGGTCTCGGCGAGCAGCGGGCCGTCGGTGCGGCGCGCGCAGGCGGCCTCGAATTCGGCCGCGCCCGCGACCAGTTCCACGCCCATGCTCCCGGCCGACGACAGCGGCTTGACCACGACGGGGAACCGGCCGGCGACCCACTCGCGGGCGCCGGCGAGCGCCGGAACGGCGAGGTACTCCGGCTGCTGGACCCCGGCGACGGAGAACAGCCCCCGCTGGAGTGCCTTGTCGCGGGAGATCACGGCCGCGTGCAGGGAGGGGCCGGGCAGGTCGAGCCGGTCCGCGAGCAGGGCCGCGCCGAGGACGTTCCACTCGGTGAACGCGGCGATCCCGGTGGGCTTGGACTCGTCGGCGGCCGCCCAGACGGCCTCGGCCCACAGTTCGTCCAGGTCGCCGCGGGAGGTGTGCAGCGAGTCCACGTCGTCCCGGACCGCGTCCGCGCGGGACTCGGCCTCGATGGCGTGGATCCGCAGCCCGAGCCGCCGGGCCGCCGCGAGGTACGGACGGCCCATCTTGCCGATCCCGACGAGCATGAGTTCGGGCATGTCTACCTCCTGCTGGCGGCGGCCAGCCCGGCCGCGGTGACGGTGATGGTGGCGAACGCCGAGCGCAGGAAGTCCTCGAGCTGGGCGGTGGTGCCGGGCCCGACGATCCCGGCCAGGGGGACGTCGGTGTCGGAGTAGCTGATCGCCCGGGCGATGGGCTCGCCGGGGGTCCGCTGCACCCAGCGCCAGGCGAGCGGGCTGGCGGCGAACGGATCCGCGCCGGCGATCTCGCAGTGGCCCGCGCCGAGCCGGTGGCCGGGCCAGACGAACATGCCGTACCGCTCGCCGGTCAGCTGGGGGGCCGGCACCGCGGATCCGGTGAGCACCCGCAGCCACGCCGAGGGCAGGTGCAGGCCGGTCGCGAGCTCGAAGGTGCCCACGATGTCGCCCCCGCCGAACCGCGCGCCAACCTCCAGGAACACCAGACCGTCCGGGGTCTGGAAGCCCTCCAGGTGGAACAGCCCGTCGCTGATGCCGACCGCGGCGAGGCAGTCCAGCGCCCACCCGGTCAGCTCCGGGGTGGTGTCGACCTGCACCGATCCCAGCGGATCGCCCTCGGCGTAGGCCAGGCACGTTCCGAGGTACCGGCTGGCCTGGATCGCCACCGGCTCGCCACCGGCCATCAGCCCGTCGACGTGCAGGATCGGGCCGTCGACGAACTCCTCCACCTCGAACCGGACCGGCTCGCCGGGCACCGGGGCGGCGAGCGCGGACTCGGCGTCCGGGTAGCGGAACACGTCCTGGCTGGACGCGCCGTCGACGGGCTTGACCACGGTCGGGCCGGTCCACGGGACCCCGGCGAAGCGGGCGGCGGGCAGCGCGGCGAACCGCGGGACCCGCAGCCCCGCCGCGGCGACGGCCGCCTTCATCACGGTCTTGTCCCGGACCGGCAGCACGTCCGCGACCCGGTCCCCGCCCACTCCGAGCGCCTCCCGGACCTGCGCGGCGGCCAGCAGGTCGTACTCCGACAGCGCCACCACCAGGTCGAAGGGGGCGAGCCCGGCGACCGCGGCGAGCACCTCGGCCGCGGTGTCGCCGGTGCCCGGACGGACGATCCGCGTGCCGGGCAGCTCGGCGGGCAGCGCCGCCATCCGGTCCGGGACGCCGACCCAGGTCACGTCGTGAGCGGCGGAAATCCCGTCCTGGTACCGGACGAGGTCATTGCTGATGCGGTGCAGGATCAGGATGCGCATGCGGAATCCTCAGTTTCAGGACGAGTGGGAACAGGAGGGCGGCGACGGCGAGAGCCCCGGCGACCGCGCCGAGCACGACGGACTGCGGGCCGATCCGGTTGACGAACAGCGCGACCACACCTCCGGCGACCGGCAGCGACGCCTGGTTGAGCAGGATCACCAGGCCGATCGTCTTGCCGAGGTGCTCGCGCGGGATCCGGCGGATCCGCTCGGCCCTGATGAACACGTTGAGCACCCCGACGGTGCCCACGAGCACGGCGTATCCGGCGGCGAACGACCAGAATCCGCTCGCCTGGCTGACGGCGATCCCCCCTGCGCAGATCAGGCCGAAGGATCCGAGGATCGCCGGGAACGATCCGGCCTTGCGGGCGAGCTTCGGCACCACGAAGAAGGTGGCCAGCGACAGGACCGCCGCGGTGGTGGACAGGGTCCCGAAGTAGCTGTCGGGCTTGCCGAAGGTCCTGGTGGTGATCGCCGCGGCGGTGGCGACCCCCACACCGACCATCAGGTTGACCATCATCGTGAGCCCGACCAGGCCGATCATCGCGGGCAGGCCGCGCAGGGTGGCCGCGCCCTCGCGGATCCCGTCGATCACCGCCCGGACCGTCGGCCGGTCCCCTCCGGTCTCCTCGGCGCGCAGCCGGGATCGCAGCGAGAGGACGTTGGCCGCGGTGAGGGCGAACACTCCCCCGGTGATCAGCAGCAGGTCACTGGTGTCGAGCACGGCCGCGAGGACCGCGGCCAGCGCCGGGCCGAGCACCGCGCTGGCCTGCTCGCTGCCCTGGATCGTCGCCTGGGCCCGCACCATCTGGGAGTCCGGGACGAACCGTGGCAGCGAGGTCTCCATCGCCACGTACGCCTGCGCGCCGGCCAGCGACATCCCGGCGGCGAGCACGCTCAGGGTGACGAACGAGCCGGACGGCCAAGCCACCACCAGCACGAACGCCGCCGTGGCGAGCAGAGCCCGGACGCAGTCGGACACCAGGTAGAGCCGGTACCCGCCGATCCGGTCGGCCAGGACCCCGGCGATCGGCAGGAACAGCACCCGCGGCAGCCACTCGATCGCGAACGCGAGCCCGGTGAGCGAGGCGCTGCCGGTGGTCTTGAGTACCAGCAGCGGGATCGCGAACAGCAGGAACTCGTCCCCGAGCCCGGCCAGGCCCCGCCCCAGCACGAACCGGATCACCTGGGCGATCGGCAGGTCCGGAGTGGACGGCCTGGTCGCGGGCAGCCGGGGCGCGGGCCGGATCTCCCTCGGGTCCGCGAGCACGTGGAGCCGCATGGTCCGGCCGTCCAGCATGTCGCTGAGCAGGTCCAGGTCGCGGCTGTTCTCGGTCCTGACCGTGCTGCTCATCGCGCGCCGTCCAGGGTGGGCTCGGCGCTGGGCAGGAACAGGGCCGGATCGGCGAGCCCGTCCGCGAAGTAGTTCACGTCCCGGAGCAGGGTCCCGGCGGTGCGCGGGCCGGATCCGCGGGCCGCCACCAGCTCGTCGTTGCGCCGCCGGCTCGCGGCCGAGAACGGCAGCCCACCCGGATCGGCGAACCGGATCGCGCCACTGGCATCCCGGCACGGCATCACCGCGGACCGCACGAACCGGCTCGCGCCGAACGGCACGTCCAGGGTCCCGGCCTCGAACGCCTCCCCCACGGCGCGGATCACGTCCGGCCGCTCCAGGATCGGGTCCACGAGGTCGCGAACCTCCCGCTCGATCGCCTCCTGCTCGGCGGCGACGGCGGCCTCGTCGATCCCGAACTGGGGCGCGAGCGCGATCCCGTGCCTGGTCAGGCGGATCCCGTCGGCGTTCTCGGCGAGGGTCGGGATCCCGCTGGCCTCGGCGGGCGACTTGGTGACCACCTTGCGGACCCGCCCCAGGGCGGCGATCACCCCGCCATAGCTGATCAGCTCGCGGGCGCGCTGGCGGTCCGCCGGGAACACCCCCATGAACTGGTGCAGCACGGGATGCACGGTGCCGGCGTGCGGCCCGAGGTACCGGGCGGCGAGGGTCTCGATCGCGCGCAGCGCGGCCAGGTCCTGCCACGGGTGCCCACCCTGCGGGTACGCGATCGACACGCAGCGCACCCCCTCGGCGACCGCGAGCGCGGCCTCGATCAGGGTCACGGCCAGGCAGACCGACGGCGGCATGAGGACCGCCGTGAGGGTGCCGAACAGCTCCCGGTCCACCGTGACCCCGGCCGCGGTGAGCTCGCCGGCCTGCCGGTCGACCTCCTGCCAGTGGCGCAGCGAGTCGGTGATCGGCACGTCCTTGGCGTAGGGGACGTTGTAGGAGATCCCGCCGCCCTCGAACGAGGTGAACCCGGCGGCGGCGCTCGCGGCGAACAGCGGGCGCGGGTCCGGCGATCCGTGCCGCACCTGGATCGGTGCGCGCACGGCCTCGTCCAGCTCGCGGCCTCGGGCCGGGCCGTGGGTGACCAGCGGGTATCCGTTGAGGCTGGCCGGATCCGCCGCGAGCGCCCGGTCGACGCTGGCGAACTGGAGCAGCCGGGTGTGCGAGTCGATCGTGACCGTGAGAATCCCGGGATCCGCCTGGTCCTGCAGGCCCGTGAGCAGGGCCAGCATCTCGGCGTGGCCCCCGACGCCGCAGCGTGGCTGGACGAGCGGCTCCCCGGTCACGGCGGCGACAGCGAGCAGGTCCGCGACCGACGGCTTGCCCCCGGCCCGCGTGGTCACTGCGTCACGCCAGTCAGCGTCACGCCGGTCAGCAGCCCGCTGTGTCCCGACCGGGCCTTGACCAGCGTCGGGACGCCCTCGTGCCGCCCGTAGAGCTCGCCGTGTACGGCCAGCACCGCGCTGTCCACCTCGGACGGCGGGACCTCCGAGGCGCGCGCGGAGCCGTCCGGCCCGACCACGGTGACCAGGCCCCGCGCCCGGTCGCCGGTCACCGTCGGGGTGCCGAGCCCGAGCCCGATGACCGATCCGGTGACGGCCTCACCGTCCACGAGTGACCGGCACGAGATCCGGACCGCGTGCTCGCGCGCTACTGCCACCGATGCCCCGTGCAGCACCTTCGCCCCGGCAGCGGCCATCGCCTCGCATTGGGCGTAGGACACCCCGGGCAGCAGCCGGGCCGACGGCACGACGTACGGATCCGCCGTGTACACCCCGGCCACGTCGGAGAAGATCTCGCAGCCCGGCAACTGGAGCGCGGCGGCGAGCACGACCGCGGTGAGGTCGGAGCTGTTGCGCCCGAGCATCCGGACCCGGCCGCCGCCGTCGATGGCCTGACCTCCCGCCACGACCACCACCGAGTGGCTCGCGAGCGCCGACCGGACCGGACCGGCGCCGGCCGCGGTGAGTTCCGGCCCGTCGCTGCGCAGCCCGAGTTGTGGCGCGCACAGGCTCAGCGCGGAGATGCCCTCGGCCCGGAGCGCGGCGCGCAGGAACCCGGCGCTGACCATCTCCCCGGTCGCCAGGATCTCGTCCTGGACCTCGGGCTCCAGCTCCGGATCGAGCGCGCGGGCCGCTTCGAGCAGCCGCCCGGTCGTCCCGGACATCGCGCTCACCACGCACACCAGCCGCTCGCCCGCGGCGACCCGGTTCGCGAGGTATCGCGCGACACTTCCGTAGCCGTCGAGGCCCAGGAACGAGGATCCGCCGAACTTGAGAACGCCGATCACTGGTCGTCCTCCGAGCTCGCCGCGGCCCGGATCAGCCGGGCGCGCTCGGGCACGTCCGCGAGGTCCCAGGTGGTGGGCTGTTCCTCGGACAGGATCGTGAACACGTGCCCGATCGCGACGCTCAGGCCCCACACGTCGGTGTAGGCGGGCCAGCGCGGGTGCCCGGCGTCGATGTCCTCCTGCCGCCCGTACGCGGCGCGGACCCAGTGGCTCGACGAGGGGAACCGGTGGTGGAAGTCGTGCTGGGACAGGTCACCGGGGACCACGAGGATCCGGGCCGGCAGGTGGTAAAACGCCAGCCGCAGGGTCCACCGGGTCCAGCCCCGGATCGCCGCGGCCGCACCCCGTCCCCGCTCCGGCAGCGGATCCCCGGTGAACCGCCCCCACGAGTGGGAGACGTGGAACGCCCGGCCGCCGAGCCCGGAGTCCTTGGCCTTGAACCAGGCGTGCTCGGACAGGAACTCCAGCAGCGCGACCACCTGATAGAGCGGCACGAGCGGGACCAGCACGGCGAGCGCGAACGGCACCCAGGCGCCCCGCCAGGCGACGAGCCCGGCGATCGTGCCGAGATACGCAACAGCCATCACCCGCCGGTACGGCGCCGAGCGCCACAGGTTCTGGGCCAGCCGGGTGTAGAGGAAGTGCAGGTGGAACTTCGGCGAGACCAGCACCCAGGCGAGCCGCCGCCACAGCGCCCTGGTGCTCATGCCCGGCCGGAACCCCAGCATGAGCAGGTGCTGGATCGTCGGGTCGGCGAGGGTGGCGAAGGTGGCCTTGCGGTGGTGCAGCTCGATGTGGTCCTCGTAGTACTGGTCGGCGTCCTCGGTGCAGACCAGCGTGGACAAGACCTGGGCCATCATGCGGTCGGTGCCGATCCGGCGGGTGAACCGGCTGTGCACGCAGTGGTGCGCGATCACCGTCGAGCACACCCGCGAGGCGCAGGTGGTGAGCGCCCAGCACAGCGGGAGCAGCGCGAGGGCCCACAGTGGCCCGGCGGCCACGATCCACCAGGCGGCTCCGATCCCGGCGGCGAGCGCCACGAGGTCGCAGGCCAGGTAGGTGTACGGGCTGAGCCGCACGAGCTCGCGCTGGCCGGGCAGGGCCTTTCCGGTAATCCAGGTCCACAGGTGCTGGGTTCCGTCCGGGAACCGCCGGTAGGAGGCCCGGATCAGCGCCGACTCGTCCTCGGGCGTCGCGCCCGGTACGTCCTCGGGCGCGTTGGCGGGCTTGTCCGTGAGCATGGTCATGGTGCCGGGGTGCCCTTCTCTGCGGTGACGATTTCGGCGGCGATGTCGGTGACGGCGGCGCCGAACAGGTCCAGCGCCTCGGTGGCCTCGGCGCGGCTGAGGTTGAGTGGTGGCAGGAACCGGGCGACGCAGTCGTCGCGCCCGGCCAGCTCGAACAGCAGCCCCCGGTGCAGGGCCGCGGTGCGGATCCGGCGGGCCACCTCGGCCGCGGTCCACTCTCCGGCGGCGGTCAGCTCGACGCCGAGCATCAGCCCGAGGCCGCGCACCTCGCCGAGGAACGGGTAGCGCGCGGCGAGCGCCAGCAGGCCCTCCCGCAGGTACTGCCCGGTCTCGCGGACCCCGGCGAGCAGGCCGTCCCGGTCGGCGATCCGCATCAGCGCGGCACCGGCGGCGAAGGCGAGCTGGTTACCGCGGAACGTGCCCGTGTGCGCGCCGGGCGCCCACCCGTCGAGGCTCTCGTCGTAGAGAATCACCGCGGCCGGGTGCCCACCGCCGAGCGCCTTGGACGCCACGACGACGTCCGGCGTGATCCCGAACTGCTCGAACGCGAACCAGGTGCCCGTCCGTCCGCAGCCGGTCTGGACCTCGTCCACGATCAGCGGGATCCCGTGCTCGCGGGTGATCTCGCGGATCCGCCGGGCGAACTCGGGCCGCGCCGGGATGACCCCGCCCTCCCCCTGGACCAGCTCCATGACCACGGCGGCGGGCTTGCGGACACCCCCGTTCGGATCCGCGAGGATGTTCTCCAGGTACTGGGTGCAGTTGAGCTCGCAGCGGTCCGGCGCGAGGCCGAGCGGGCAGCGGTAGCAGTACGAGTAGGGGAAGAAGGACACTCCGGGGAGCAGGTTGTGCAGGTGCTCCTTGGATCCGCGCAGGCCCGTGATCGCGATCGTGCTCTGGGTACTGCCGTGGAACCCGCCGTGGAAGGCGATCACGTCGCCCCGCCCCGTGTGGGTCTTGCACAGCTTCACCGCGGCGTCGATCGCGTCGGCCCCGGTGGGTCCACAGTGGTGGATCCGGGTCCGGGCGCGCATCGGCTCGGGGAGCATGGCGATCAGCCGCCGCTGGAAGTCGGCCCGCACGGCGGTGGGGAAGTCCAGGCTGTGCCCGCTCACGCCGAGCTGGTCGCGGGCCGCGGCGATCAGCTCGGGGTGGTTGTGGCCGAGCGCCAGCACCCCGGCGCCGGACAGGAAGTCCAGGAACAGGTTGCCGTCGGCGTCCCGCAGGTACGCGCCGTCCCCGCCCGCGATGGCGATCGGCGTGTGCCGCGGGTAGGTGCGGGCGGCGGACTCGACCGCGTCCTGCTCGTCCAGCAGCAACTTCGACTGCGGACCGGGAAGCGCCGTCCGGACAGCGGCACCCCGTACGGCGGCCCCGGTCATGCCGGGAGCAGCTCGGCCGGGCAGCTCGCCAGCAGGGCGGCCGCGGTCGTGGCGATCGTCTCGGCGCGCAGCGAGAGCAGGCTGAACGACCCGGCGTCGGAGATCCCGTGCGAGGACTCGTTGAGGTTGTAGAGGAACAGCGGCGGGATCTCGCGGCCGTCCGCGGCGCTGACCCGGTAGTCCCGGCCGACCGCCACGCACTCACGCTCGGTGCGGGCCAGCTCGCCCGCGATCGGTGCGAGTAGCGGCGGGCAGGCCTCCTGGTCCGGGCGGTTGCCGAAGTTGCGGAAGCCGGTGGCGAGCACGACCAGGTCGAACCGCTCGCGGGTGACGTGCCCGTAGTGCCGCTCGGTGACGGTCAGCTCCACGCCGTCCGGTCCGGCCGTGACCCCGGTGACCAGCGCGTTGTTGCGCACGTGTACCCGCTGGTCGCCGTCGAGGCGCTGGGAGTAGATCAGCACGTACAGCTCGCGCAGCACGTCCATGTCGGCCGCGGAGTAGTTGGTGAAGCGCAGGTCCGCGTCCAGGATGTCCTTGCTCTGCTGGGACGCCCCGAAGTAGTAGTCGACGAACTCCGGCATGATGCTGGCCTCGCTGAACGGCGAGGTGTCCTTGAGCCGGTGCGCGAAGCTGCGGCTGAGGTTGACGATCTCGGCCCGGGGGAAGCGCCGGGACAGGTCCAGGGTCAGTTCGACCGCGCTCTGGCTGCCGCCGACCACGGCGATCCGCCCGGTGTGCAGGTCGGTGGCCAGCTCGCGGACGGTGCTGGCGTACCGGGTGAAGTGGGCGATCCGCGGCGAGGTGCACGCATCGAACGGCGGGGGGATGAACGGGGTCCGGCCCGGTGCCACGACGACGGATCGGGCCAGGTGGCGCTCGGTGCCGATCCGCAGGGCGTAGCCGCGGGTGCCGTCGGGCAGGTCCGCGAACTCGACCGAGTCGACCGGCGACGAACAGCGCAGCTGCCCGGCGAAGTGCCCGGCGACCCAGGAGATGTACTGGCTGTACTCCTTGCGCAGCGGGAATTCGAGGCCGAGGTTGAGGTACTCCAGCAGCCGTCCCTGCTCGTGCAGGAAGTTCAGGAACGAATACCGGCTGCGCGGATTGCGCGGCGTGACCAGGTCGCGGACCGGGTTGTTCTGGATGTCCGAGCCGGGCAGCAGCATCTCGGACTGCCATGCCACCTGCGCCCTGGCCTCGAAGAACACCGGCCGGATCGCGGGCTGGAGCTCTTCGAGCGCGATCGCCAGGG
>JAOPVE010000406.1 GCA_025963185.1 Actinomycetes bacterium | reverse complement strand
GGCCGGCCCGCCGCCTCCGCCCGGCGCTGGTGGTCCGGTCCGCGGTGCCGCGCGCGTGTCGGGTGCCGCGTCGGTCCCCGGAGCCGGGCGGCCCGGCCAGGGTGCGCCGACCACGGTTCAGGGATCCCACCGCCAGCCCGGCATGGACGACCGCACCGCGATCGCCCGCGGCGCCGCTGGCCGTAGCCCGTCCGCCGCCGGCTGGGACCGCGACGACGTCATCAGCAACCCCGGTCCCGGTGGTGGCCGCGCGGCCAGGCCGGCCGACTCGGCGAAGAAGCTGAAGAGGCGCAAGCGGCGCCGGATGATCGCGACGATCTCCGGCTTCACGATCCTCGCGCTGATGGTCGCCGCCGTCGGCGCCGGGTACGCGCTCGTCCAGGTGCCGCTGCCGACGATCGGCGCGCGCCCGCAGACGACGACGTTCTACTACGCCGACGGCAAGACCGTGATGGCAACCCACGCGACCGAGAACCGCGAGGACGTGTCCATCAAGAAGGTGCCGGTGGCCGTCCAGCACGCGGTCATCACCGCCGAGGACCGCACGTTCTACAGCAACAAGGGCATCTCGGTGACCGGCCTCGGCCGCGCGGTCACGGGCCTGCTCACCGGCCAGGACAAGGGTGGCGGCTCGACGATCACCCAGCAGTACATCAAGAACCAGTTCCTGACTCAGCAGCGCTCGTTCGCGCGCAAGGCCAAGGAAATCCCGATGGCGATCAAGGCCGATCGCACGTTCAACAAGGACCAGATCCTCGAGCTGTACCTGAACACGATCTTCTTCGGCCGCCACTCCTACGGCATCCAGCTCGCCGCGAAGGCGTACTACAACAAGGACGTCTCGCAGCTCACGCCCGAGGAGGGCGTGGTCATCGCCTCGGTGATCAAGGACCCGACCAACTTCGATCCGGCGGTCAACCTGGCCTCGGCGCAATCGCGGTGGAAGTACATCCTCTCCGCGATGGCCGACGCGGGCTGGTACCCCAAGGAGAAGCTGGCGACCGCCCAGTACCCGAAGCCCGTGATCCCCAAGAAGTTCGACTGGCAGAAGGGCCAGAACGGCATCCTGGCCTTCGCGGTCGAGAAGGAAGTGCTGCAGCGGCTCCACGAGCGGCTGGGCATCCCGGCCAACGACGACGCGGCGGCCCAGAAGGCCCTCAACGAGGGCGGTTACAAGGTCATCACCACGGTCGACCTCGGCCTCCAGAGCAAGGCCGTCAACGCGGCAGCCGGCCCGCTGAAGCTGCCCGACATCCCCAAGAGCGACACCGACCTGGACTCGTCACTCGTGGCGGTCCAGCCCGGGACGGGCAAGATCGTGGCGTACTACGGCGGCAAGGGTGACTACGGCCAGAACGACATGGCCAGCAAGAAGAACCCGCACTTCCCCGGATCGTCGATGAAGCCCTACGTGCTCGCCACGGCGATCGACGACGGCATCAGCATCAAGTCCCGCTGGGACGGCACCTCGCCGCGCGCGTTCGCGGACCGGCCGGGCAACCCGCTGAAGAACGCCGGCAACATCCAGTGCGCACGCTGCACCCTGATCGAGGCCACCGCGAAGTCGCTGAACACCACGTACTACGCGCTCACGGATCGGGTCGGCGCCGGCAAGGCCAGGGACACCGCGGCCGCGGCCGGGATCACTGAGCTCGGCAAGAAGGGCGCTTCCGACGGGTTCAAGCCGATCCCGATCGCGGAAGCCCACCCCGACAACCGCATCGGCATCGGCGCGTACGAGATCCCCGTGGTCGACCAGGCCGCCGGATTCGCCACCTTCGCCGACGGAGGCGTGTACCACGCGCCGTACTTCGTCGACAAGATCCTCGGTCCCAACAACACCCCGGTCTACGACCACAAGGCGAGCGCCGGCAAGCGGGCGTTCAGCGAGGACGCCGCCAAGGACGCGGGCTTCGCGATGCAGCAGGTCATCGTGCACACCCCGAGCGCGCAACTCGCGAACGGGCGGCCGGCGGCGGGCAAGACCGGTACCCACGACTACAACAACACGAAGTTCAACTCGAACGTGTGGATGTGTGGGTTCACCCCGCAGATCGCGGCGGCGGTGTGGGTTGGGCATCGCAGCGGTGAGGGTCCGATCAAGTTCTCCAGCGGCGTGAACATCGGCTCGGCGTACACGGCCAAGCTGTGGAAGACGTTCATGGACGACGCGCTTCAGGGCCAGGACGCGAAGAGCCTCCCGGCGCCGGTGTACCACGGCAGCGTCGACGCGGGCGAGTTCAAGGACCCGGTGATCCCGGCGCCGACCGATTCGTTCCCGTCGACGCAGACGTCCCCGGTCCCGTCGTTCCTGCCGACCCAGGGTCCCGGTGACGGCAACCCGGATCCGCAGCCGTCGCAGGAGCCGTCGCCGTCCGTGGATCCGGGGCAGTCGCCGCTGCCGAGCTTCCCGCCCACGATCCCGAGCCATTCGCCGAGGCCGAGACCGGGTCAGGGCCTGGTTCCGTAGTCGCACCCGCAGCACTTCGCCGGGCCGTCCGAACCGCGAAACACCGCGGAACGGACGGCCTCGCGTTCTTTTCCCACCAGCGCCGCCTGCCACAGCGGCCATAAGGCAGGATCGGCACCGTGACCGGACGAACCGAGCCGCCCGGCGGCACCACGATCGACCTGCCCAGCCACTCCGACCCGGTGGTGGCCGGGCTCTCGGAGGCGATCGGCGGTCCCATCGGGATACACGCTCGGCTGAGCCGCCTTTACTGGACCCCCATGCGGATCGTCCTCGGGCTCGCCACCTTCGCCTTCGCCCTGAACTGGATCCAGAAGTCGCCGTGCCGCGATGGCCGCTGGGCGGACAACATCCAGTACACCAAGCAGTGCTACACCGACGTGCTCGCGCTGTACTACGCCGAGCACCTCAGCGACGGCGCCGTGCCCTACGTCGACCACCCCGTCGAGTACCCGGTGCTGACCGGCTACTTCATGGGGATCCTCGGGCTGCCCGTGCACTGGCTCGGTAGTCAGGACTGGCTGAACAAGTCCGTCCTGCCGGCGCTCGCCAAGGTCGGCCTCGCCCAGGGCGGGCCGATGAACCAGGGCAAGGTCTTCTACGACGTCAACGCGATCGCGCTCGCGCTGTTCGGGCTGCTCAGCGTGTGGGCGATCGTCTCGATGCGGCCCCGCCGGCCGTGGGACGGCGCGATGGTCGCCCTCGCGCCCGCGGTGTTCGTCACCGCCTCGGTGAACTGGGACCTGCTCGTCGTCGGCCTGACCAGCCTGTTCCTGTACTCCTGGTCGAAGAAGAAGCTCGTGCTCGCCGGGATCTTCCTCGGCCTCGCGATCTCCGCGAAGTTCTATCCGCTGTTCATCGTCGGTCCGCTGCTGCTGCTCTGTATCCGGCGGCGAAAACTCCCCGAGTTCGGCCAGCTGTTCGGGGTCGCGGCGATCACCTGGGTCGCCGCGAACCTGCCGGTCATCGTCGTCGCGCGCGGGGCCTGGGAGAAGTTCTACAGCTTCAACCAGGACCGCGGGATCGACTGGGGCACGTTCTGGTACATCGGCGGCCACTTCCAGATCGGC
The DNA here is from genome assembly GCA_025963185.1 of Actinomycetes bacterium. Lineage (GTDB taxonomy): Bacteria > Actinomycetota > Actinomycetes > Mycobacteriales > Cryptosporangiaceae > RYN-140. The sequence continues at coordinate 1,394 of JAOPVE010000406.1, read as the reverse complement.
CGCTTCAAGCCGGACCTGCCGTTCTTCGCCACCCTCGGATCCGACCAGAACCACGACCTGCTCAACAACCTCAGCCTCGGGTTCTTCGTGGTTGCCTGCGTCGGGATCGCCGCCCTGGTGTTCCTCGCGCCACGGCCACCGCGACTCGGGCAGCTGGCATTTCTGGTGGTCGCCGCGTTCCTGCTCACGAACAAGGTGTGGTCGCAGCAGTTCGTGCTGTGGCTGATCCCGCTCGCGGTGCTCGCCCGGCCGCGGTGGCTGATGTTCCTGATCTGGCAGGTCTTCGAGCTGGGATACTTCTACGCCTTCTACCAGATCCTGCTGCGCTCGTCGGGCGGCAAGTCGGCGCTGCCCGAGGCGATGTTCACGTACGCGGCGATCGCCCGGTGGGTCAGCCTCGCGGTCCTGTGCGGGCTCGTGGTCCGGGAGTCACTGCGGCCAGAACTCGACGTGGTCCGCGCGAGTGGCGAGGACGATCCGGAGGGTGGCGTACTCACCGATCCGGATCCGGAGCCCACCGCCGCCGAACACCACCCCGAAGAAGCAATCGCCGTAGCCTGACCGCCCCTCCTCTCCGAAGTGCGTGCCGTTACGCCGCCTGGGACCGGCACAACGGCACGCGCCCTCGTGGTTGCGCGTCAGAGACCGCCGCCGCGCCCAATTCCGCCGGGAGCGCCCGGAAGGCCTGCATGTCCGGGCGAGTGGGGTCGGCGCTCAACCGATCCCGCCGCGTGACGACCACGGAAGTGCGTGCCGTCACGCCGCCCTGGACCGGCATACCGGCACACACTTCGTAGTGGGTCCCGCGCGTCGGCGGTCGCCGTGGCACCTAGTTCGGCCGGCCGCGTCGCCATTGTCTGGGGAGCACGGGTGGCGGCGGGCTGGGGCCGGTGCGCGCTAGTTGGTGAGGGTGTAGATGATGCCGTCGGGGCGGACTGTGCGGGTGAGGGGGAGGCCGTTGACGGGTTTGTTCGCCGCGTTCTCCCAGGGCGTGCCGGGGGTCATCCCCGTGACGAGGACGACTCTCTTGACCCCGTGCTGGTGCAGGTAGTCGACGCTCGCCGCGTCCGGGAACCCGGCGACGGCCTGCTGGGCCTGCTGCAACGAGACGGGGTTGAAGCTGCTCGATCCGTTCATCATCTTCGGGTAGGTGCTCGTGGACCAGTACATGGCCCACATGTCGGGGAACGACCCGGAAGGCAGCATGATCATCGGCCCCTGCGCGTCGGCCATGACGGTCGGCTGGGTGGGCACCACGGGGTGCGGAGTGTTGTTCAGCCCCTCGCCGAGCACGAGCAGGGCCGGGACGAGTGCTACCGCCGCCACGAACGCGGCGACTCGCCCGGTCCCGGCCACCGCCGCCGGCTCAGCCTCGTCGTTCGTCGCCTGCAAGC
>JAOPVE010000382.1 GCA_025963185.1 Actinomycetes bacterium | reverse complement strand
GCCCCGCAGGCCCGAAACCGCGGGGCGTCCCGACACCGGGCCGCCGGCCCGCCCAGCGCGGGTGTCCGACGGCCCGCCCGCCGGTGCGCCCGGGGGCTACGACCCCACCGACGTGCCCGCGGCCGTGCCCGTCACCGCCCGGTACGCCAGCGACGAGTCGGGCCTGGCCGAGGAGTCCGGCAGCTACGTGATCTACCGGCCCGACCGCGGGTACACCCCGGCTGCCCGCAACGGCGGCACGGACGACGGCCAGGGTGCGCGGCTCACGCAGGCGGCGGCGCGGGTCACGCAGGCCGCGAACGCGGTCCGCGATGTGGCCGCCGCGGCGGCGACCGTGTCCAGGGCCAACCAGGACCGCCGGGCCTGACGGGCTGGCCGGCGGCCCCCGAGCCCCGGCCCGAGCGACTCGCGAGGAGGTGAGGACGTGGCGGAGGGCGCGTCGTTCCGCATGCCGCGTCCTGGCTGGCGGGTCTACGTGGCGGCCGGGTTAACGCTGGTCGTGATCGTCGTCGTGCTCGTCGCCAGGGTCCGCGGCGGGTCGGCGCCCTCCGGCCGTCCGGGCGCGCGGGGCGCCGCGGCCACCGCACCCAGTCCCGGCGCTGTTGCCACGGCCTCGCCGGTGCCCGACGACGGGGTGCTCACTGATCCGACGCCGCCGTCGAAGCAGGCGGCGGCGCCCGAGGCCCTGGCCGCCGCGACCGCGTTCACCAAGGCGTGGGCGCACCACCCCGACGGGATCACCGCCGCGCAGTGGTCGGCGGCCGTCGGGAAGCACGCGGATCCGGTGCTGGCGAAGCAGCTCACGTTCACGGATCCGCGGCTGGTGCCCGCGACGACGGTCACCGGGCCGGCCGTCAGCCTCGCGGGCGGGGTGTCGAGCGCCAGCGTCGGCGTGCCCACCGACGCCGGGCAGGTCGTGCTCACCTGCACGCTCGTGGGCGGGCACTGGACGGTCAGCGACGTCGACCTCCAGCGGAGCCCCGAATGAGCGAGCGCGGGCTCCAGCGCGCCTCCCGCCGCCGCGCCCGCGTCGTGCTCGCCGCCGCGGCAGGCGTCGCCGCGCTCGTCCTGCTGGTCTGCGCCGGACTGGTGCCCTCGCTGCTCGGCGGCCTGTTCCCGGACTCCAGCGACGCACCGCTGAGCCTTCAGGCCGGCTGCGGCATGGACCTGAGCAAGATGCCGGACATGAACGGGCTGAGCGCCGAGCAGGTCGCGAACGCCGCGGCGATCATCGCCGTCGGCCGTGAGCTCAAGGTGCCCGGCCGCGGCCTGGTCGTCGCGCTCGCGACCGCGCTCCAGGAGAGCACCCTGCACAATCACCTCACCGCGACCGACCACGACTCGCTCGGCCTGTTCCAGCAGCGGCCGTCGATGGGCTGGGGAAGTCCGGCGCAGGTCACCGATCCCCGGTATGCGGCCACGAAGTTCTACCGGAAGCTGGTGGCCGTGGCGGGCTGGGAGGCGATGCGGGTCACGGACGCTGCGCAGCGGGTGCAGGGATCGGCGTTCCCCAACGCCTACCAGAAGTGGGAGCACCTGGCGGTCGCGCTGGTCAGCAAGCTGGCGGGGGACTCACTTGCCTCGCTCGGCGCGCCACTCTGCGCGGCCGAGGGGCAGACCAGCGCCTCGGGCTGGACCATCCCCGCCAAGCCCGCGGTCAGTGTCGTCAACAACGTGAAGCAGGTGCACTACACGTTCCACCTGGGCAGCGGTTTCCGCACGCCGGACCGTCCGACCCACAACGGCGTCGACCTGATCGCCCCGCGCGGAACGCCGATCCAGGCGGCGGCAGACGGCATCGTCATCACGGTCCTGTGCCAGGCCAGCAGCGGCACCTGCGACCGGGACGGCGGCATGAGCGTGCGCGGCTGCGGCTGGTACGTCGAGGTCGCGCACGGTGGCGGGGTGTGGACCCGGTACTGCCACATGGGCCAGCGGCCCTCGGTCGTGGTCGGCCAGCACGTGACCGCCGGCCAGCTACTCGGATTCGTCGGCAGCAGCGGCAACTCGTCAGGCCCGCACCTGCACTTCGAGGTGCATATCGGCGACCAGGCGATCGATCCGGTGCCGTTCATGGCCAGCCACGGCGCTCCCCTCGACGGAGCGGCCTGACCACGCGTTTGAGCCGAGGCCGGCGTCCAGGCGCGTTGGGCACATCGACATCGAGGACCGCGGTGTCAGGCCCGCTCAGCGGCCCCATTCCGGCAGGATCGGCGGCAGGTCGCCCACCGTGCGAGGGGGCCGCTTCGGCGCCCGCGCCTGCCCGTCGTCGCCGTACCACCGCATGCCGTACTGGTCGGGCAGGTCGCCCCAGCCCGCGTAGGGCACCGGCGAGGGCGGCGCGGAACCGGCCCACACCAGCGGATCGACGTGCCGCTCGCCCACCGTGCACAGGTGGGTCCAGCCGTCGCCGAGGTCGAACACGTAGGCGAACTGCTCGCCGGAACCGAGCCGGCTCAGCCTCGCCGTGACGTCGTTGCGCGCGCCGTCCGGCGGTTCGCCGTCCCAGTGCTGGGTGGTGGTGAGTTCGGTCCCGTCGTCCAGCGTGAACAGGTGCAGGTGGGAGTGGTCCCACCGGGCGAAGGCGCGGTCGATCTCGCGTCCGAGGGCTGCGAACGTGTGGGTGGGGGCGGCCGCGAAGATCCGGCCGGGGCGCGGCCAGAAGTCCCGGCCACGGCCCGAAACCAGGTCAACGCGGATCGAGAGCCACGATGCGGGCACCGGCGGATCCTCCTTGGTTCGGCGGCGCCCCGACGCTATCGGTTGGCCGCTGCCGGAGGATCGCTGGCCGTGAGCTGGATTCTCGAACCGGCCCTACGGCCGCTGCCCGGATAGCAGCGCGGTGAGGCCGCCGAAGATCGTGGGCGCGGCGACCAGGAAGCCCGCGCAGGCGAGGTCGGGCGGCAGCGGGAACGGCTGCGGCTCGATCGCCGTCCGCGACGCCCCGGCCTCGGTGGCCACCAGCGCGGCCGCGGCGAGATCCCACGGGGCGAGGCTCTCGCAGTGCGCGTCCAGCATCCCGGCGCCCACCCAGCAGATGTCCAGCGCGGGCGAACCCATCCGCCGGACGTCCCGGCAGTGCGTCACCAGCCGCCGGATCCGCTCCACAGCCCCGCCCACCTCGGACCGGTCGTGCGGAAACCCGGTGCCGACGAGCGCTTCGGCGAGCGATGCGGGCGCGCCCACCCGCAACGGCTGATCGCCGAGCCAGGCTCCGCCGCCCCGGACCGCGGTGAACATCTGCCCCATCGCCGGACCACACACCGCCCCCGCCCGCACCTCGCCGTCGACGGCGAACGCCAGCGACACCGACCAGTACGGATGCCCATGCGCATAGTTGACGGTCCCGTCGAGGGGATCAGCGATCCACACCGGCCCATCGAACAGCCCTGGGTGCCAGCCGTCCCAGGTCTCCTCCGTGACGATCCGGTGCTCGGGGTAGCGGGTGGCGAGCGACCGGCGGATCAGCTCGTCGGACCGCAGATCCGCGGAGGTGACGAGTTCGTGCCCGTTCTTCAGCGAGGTGCTCAGTGGCCCTTCCGCGCGGATCCGCTGCAGCAGTTCCCCGGCCTCGGCGGCCACCTGCCTCGCGACAGCCACGGCCTCGCCACCGGAGGGGATCACGCGAGCAGCCGGTAGAGCACATGCCGTCGCAGCGGCCAGTCGGGCAGCAGCGGATGGTCGAAGTCGCCGTCCGGATCGTGGGTCATGCCGAGCCGTTCCATGACGGCCCGAGAGCGGGTGTTGCGCTCGATGGTGAACGAGACGATCTCGGCGAGGCCCAGTTCGGTGACGCCGTAGGAGATCGCGGCGCGGGCCGCCTCGGTGGCGTAACCGTGGCCCCAGGCGTGCCGGGCGAGCCGCCACCCGATCTCGACGGCCGGCAGAAACGGCGCCTCGAACCGCGGCACGGACAGCCCCGTGAACCCGACGAACTCGCCGTCGCGTTCGAGCGCCCAGAACCCGAAGCCGCGCTCCGCGATGCTCTGTTCCATCCGGGCCGCCATCGCGTCGCTCTCGGCGCGGCTCAGCAACCCGGGAAAGTGCTCCATGACCTGCGGATCCGCGTTCATCGCTGCGAACGGCACCAGATCGGACTCGCGCCAGCGGCGCAACAGCAGGCGTTCTGTGGTCAGCATGTGAGCGAAGCGGGAGGCCGGCGGCGGACCGTCGGCCTCCCGGCGCGTCAGTTCTTCTCGGCCGGCTTGATCTCCGGCACGAACGGCTTGGGCGCGGCGGACGTACCGGCCGGGGCCTTGATCGCGGACTTCTTCGGCTTCTTCGATTCCCTGCGCTGCTTGTCCTTGGACATGTGGTGCTCCTTCGGGGATTCAGGACGGACGGCGGCTGGAGCATCTCCAGCGGCCAGCCGCGGTCCGGCGGCTGGGTGGGAGAGCGTCGACTGCTGCCTACCTGATCACATCCCGGGTGCCTCCCTGTGCAGCGCGCCCCGAAACGGGCGGACGCATTGACCGTAACTCGCCGGCGTCCCCGGAGTCACCCCCTTTCGGCGGCCGCACTACGAACGCGGGTGGACGGCCCCCGTGAGCTTCTCGCCGGGACCCTGACCCGGCTCGTCCGGCACGACCGACTCCTCGCGGAACGCGCGCTGGAGCGCCTGGAGCCCGTCCCGCATCGGCCCTGCGTGCGCCCCGAGATACTCGGCGGACGCGGTGACCAGCCCGGCGAGGGCGGTGATCAGCCGGCGCGCCTCGTCGAGATCGCGGTGGGCGGCACCGGAATCACTGAGTCCCAGGCGCTCGGCGGCCGCGCTCATGAGCATCACGCCGGCCCTGGTGATCACCTCCACTGAGGGAATCTCGGCCAGTTCCCGGACGGAGGACGGACGGCTGGGGTCTTCGGTCATCACACCTGGTAGCCTTACAGACCGACCAGCCCTCCGCCTATGGCGGGTGGCGATCAAGCGGAGTCCAGCTCCCACCTGAGCAGCCTCACGGCAGCCAGGTTCCGGTCCGCCAGCGGCCTCGTGCCGGTGGTCCGCACACGCGGTTCGCGCCGCGAGTGCGCCGGTCAGCTGGGCCCTGGGAGCGACGCTCCCAGGGCTTTTCCGCGTGATCGCAGGTTCCGTCACCGCCGGTGGCGAGCTCGCTGGCCGAACGACGACAGTACGTCCGAGGAGGTCCCATCACCGTCGAGCTGCGTGTGAACGACCAGATCCGAGCTCGTGAGGTGCGCCTCGTGGGACCGGAGGGCGAGCAGGTCGGCATCGTGCCGATCGGCGAGGCTATCCGGCTCGCACAGGACACCGACCTTGACCTGGTCGAGGTCGCGCCGACCGCGCGACCGCCGGTCTGCAAGCTCATGGACTACGGCAAGTTCAAGTACGAGAGCGCGCAGAAGGCGCGGGAGGCTCGGCGTAACCAGAGCCTCACCGTGATCAAGGAAATGAAGCTCCGGCCGAAGATCGATCCGCACGACTACGAGACCAAGAAGGGTCACGTGGTCCGGTTCCTCAAGGCCGGCGACAAGGTCAAGGTCACGATCATGTTCCGTGGCCGTGAGCAGAGCAGGCCAGAGCTCGGCTTCCGGCTGCTCAAGCGGCTGGCGGAAGACGTCCAGGAACTCGGCTTCGTCGAGTCTTCGGCGAAGCAGGACGGCCGCAACATGATCATGGTCATGGCGCCGCACCGGGTCATCAAGCCCGCTGTGGCACGCGCTGAGCCCGAGGCGGATTCCGAGGCGGGTTCGGAAGCGGCCGAGGTTTAAAACGCGCCCGGGCACCTGCCCGGGCGCACCCACGCGACGCAGGTGCTCGCCCGTGCCTGCGCCACAAGGAGAAGGACACATGCCGAAGAACAAGACGCACAAGGGCACCGCGAAGCGGGTCCGGGTGACCGGCGGTGGCAAGCTGCTTCGCCAGAGCGCGAACCGGCGCCACAACTTCGAACACAAGCCGAGCACCCAGACGCGCCGCCTCGACGGGCTCACCCCCGTCGCTCCGAGCGACGCCAAGCGGATCAAGCGCCTGCTGGGCATCTAGTCCTGCGCCGAGTTCCAACGCCCGTCCCAGACCACCTTCACCACCTGGCTCCGCCAGGGGTGACCGTATGAGAGAAAAGGTGTACCCGTGGCACGCGTGAAGCGGGCAGTCAATGCTCAGAAGAAGCGCCGGACTGCTCTTGAAGCCGCCAGCGGATACCGCGGCCAGCGCTCGCGTCTGTACCGCAAGGCCAAGGAGCAGCTGCTCCACTCGGCCACCTACGCCTACCGCGACCGCAAGGCGCGCAAGGGCGACTTCCGTCAGCTCTGGATCACCCGCATCAACGCGGCCGCCAGGGCGAACGGCATGACGTACAACCGGCTCATCCAGGGCCTGCGCCTGGCCGGCGTCGAGGTCGACCGGAAGGTGCTGGCCGAGCTGGCCGTCAACGACGCGCCGACCTTCGCCACCCTCGTCTCGGTGGCGAAGGACGCGCTGCCCGAGGCCGAGTCGCAGGGCGCGGCCTGATCGAGCGCGGTGCCGCCGCGAACGACCGTATGCGACCCGGGGCCGATCCGTTCACCGAGCGGACACCCCGGGTCGCTGCTGCGCGGCGGCTGACCAGGCGGTCCCGCCGCGACGGCGAGCGCCGGTTCCTCGCCGAGGGGCCGCAGGCGGTCCGCGAGGCGCTCGCACTCGGGCCCGGCCGCCCCGGATCCGCCGAGGCCCTGTTCGGCACCGGCGAGGCGCTGACCCGCCACGCCGACCTCGCCGACCTCGCCTCCGCGCTCGGGGTCGAGGTATCGGTGGTCACCGAGTCCGCGATGGCCGGCCTCAGTGAGACCGTCTCCCCTCAGGGGATCGTCGCGGTCTGCTCGTTTCTCGACGTCCCCCTCGCGTCCGTGCTCGCCACGGCGCCGCGGCTGGTCGCGGTGCTCGCCGAGATCCGGGATCCGGGAAACGCCGGTACGGTCCTGCGCACCGCGGACGCCGCCGGGGCCGACGCGGTGGTGTTCAGCGACGCCAGCGTCGATCCGTACAACGGCAAGTGCGTGCGGGCCACCGCGGGCAGCCTGTTCCACCCCGCGATCGTCCGCGGCGGGCCCGCGGCCGAGGTCGTGGCTGAGCTGTCCGGCGCGGGTCTCACCGTCCTCGCCGCGGACGGTCACGGCGAACGCGACCTCGATGAACTGGACTCCGCCGGGGGCCTCGACGGGCCGACGGCGTGGCTGTTCGGCAACGAGGCCCGCGGCCTGCCGGCTGCCCTCGCCTCGTTGGCGACCGCTCGCGTACGGATCCCGATCCACGGCCGCGCCGAAAGCCTCAACCTCGCCGCCGCGGCCGCAATCACCCTCTACGCCACAGCCCGAGCCCACCACCGCCCCTAACCCCGTCGGATATCGCCGCCCCATCGGCCACCCGGCCCGCCGGGCACTTCCGCACCTCCGGACCCGCCCCGCCGTCCTCCGAAGTGCGGTAACTGCGGCCGGTCCCGACCGGCCGCAGGTACCGCACTTCGGCGTGAAGCCGGCCGCTCCCGCTCCCGATGTCCGCGATCCCGTCCGTCGGGAGCCCGCCCCGTCGGGATCGCGGCCTGGGGGGAACGGCGTCTCGTCTTGGAAGTGCGGTAACTGTGGCCGGTCCTGACCGGCGGCGGTTACCGCACTTCGGCCGTGGGGGGCGTTGGCGCTCGCTCTGCGGCCGCCCCGCGCCCCGTCGGCAAGTCCGCCCCGGTCGGGGACCCTCGGCCTGTGAGGCAACTGGGCGTCCTCTGGAAGTGCGGCAACTGTGACCGGTCCTGGGCGGTTGCGGTTACCGCACTTCGGTGTGGCGGCGGGCCGGGCGGCGCTCACGCTCCCGCCGTCCGCAACCTGGCTCGTTCGGACCCCGCGTCCGCGCCTCTTTGGAACTGCGGTAACTGTGGCCGGTCCTGACCGGCGCCGGTTACCGCACTTCGGTGTGGGGGCGGGCCGGGCGGCGCTCACGCTCCCGCCGTCCGCGCTTGCGAATCGGCGCGCCTGTGTTCGGGGTCTCGCCGTCCTGACGACCGGACTGTTCGGGTATTTGTGGCCACATCGCCTGGGCATGACAGCGATTTCCCCGACAGTTGCGCAGGGTCGGGCGCCCTGGTGGCGGGGCAGAGTGTTGGCATTCCGGCTCGCCGACGCGGCCGGCCCGTCCTCGGCTGGTCACGATTCCCACCCTCGGTAACCGGACTGTTCGGGTATTTGCGGCTACGGCGGTCCCGACAGAGGGGATGGAGTCGGCGCTGTGCGTCGGATTGTCGGGGTAGTTGCGGTCATGGGCGGCGTTATCGCCGCGAATAACCGAACAGTCCCGTTCTGTTGGGGGTCGCACGGGTAGGGCGCGGGCAGTCCTGCGGCGCGGGCACACCTTGCGGCGCGGGCCGTCGTCCGGCGCGGGGTGTGGTGCGGTGGGGTGGGTGGAGATGGGGGAGGGCGGCACCCCCGTTGTGGTGGGTGCCGCCCTCGGGGGGTCGGTTAGGGGCGGAAGGTGAAGCGGTTGAGGTTGAGGTAGTCCGCGGGCTGGCCGCTGCGGAAGGTCAGGAACACCGTGTGCTTGCCGGTGACCTGGGACAGGGACGCGGGCACGCTCTTCCAGTTCTGCCAGCCGCCGGTGTTGGCCACCGAGAACGAGGCCACCGGCGCGCTGCTGCGGCTGTCGAGGCGGACCTCGACCAGTCCGCTGATGCCCGCCGCCGCGCCCGAGGCCACCCTGGCCTGGAAGGTGTGCAGCGGCGTGGATCCGAAGTTGACGTTGTTGTACTGGAGCCAGTCGCCGTTGCCGATCCAGCCAATGTCGGATCCGCCGCCAGTCGGGTCACCGGTCTTCTCCATCTGGGTGCCGGACTGTGCGCTGAACTTCTCGGCCTCGATCACCGAGGTGGCACTCGTCCCGCCACCCGGAGCCGGAGGAGCGGGCGTACCGGGCGGCACGGGCGGCGCGGGCGAGGTCGACGGCCCAGGACTGGGCTTCGGTGAGGGCTTCGGCGACGACGGCGGACTGGCCGGGGGAGGCGGCGGGTTACCGCTGCCGCTGCCGGACTGGTAGACCGCCACGTAGTCGACGAGCATCGGCACCCCGGACTTGGTCGCCGCGGTGGGCAGTCCAGCCCCGAAGGCACCCGGGAACGCGCCGCCGATCGCCACGTTGAGGATCACGAACATGCCGTGGTGGGTGGCGTTGTTCCAGCTCGCGGCGTCCATCTGGCCGGAGTTGACGCTGTGGATCAGGTTCCCGTCGAGGAACCAGCGGAGCTGCTCGGGCGAGGTGCTGCGGTCGTATTCGACGGCGTAGGTGTGGAACCCAGTCTGGCAGCCGCCGCAGGCTTTCTCGCCGCTGCCCAGGCCGGTGAACTCGTTGCAGGGACCGCCGGGAGCGACGCCGCAGTGCAGGGTCGCGAACTCGGAGCTGCGGCCGTTGACGTCCTCCATGACGTCCCACTCGCCGATGCCGGGCCAGTTGGTGGCTCCGGCGGGACGGGCGGCGGCACCCATGGTCCAGAACGCGGGCCAGTAGGCCGCGGCGGCCGCGCCGCTGACGTTGGGCTGCTGGAGGGATCCCTCGATGCGGACCTTCCCGCCGGCGGGTGCGGCGAAGTCGGTGCGCTGGGTCTCGACGCGGCCGGACGTCCAGTTGCCGGCGGCGTCCTCGATCGGCTTGATCGCGAGGTGGCCCTGGCCGTCCTGGAAGACGTTCGCGGTGCTGTCGGTGACGGTCTCGATCTCGCCGGTGCCCCAGTTGGCGGCGCCGCCGGGGTAGCCGTGGCCGGAGTCGTAGAGCCAGTTCGTGCGGTTGAGGCCGGATCCGGCGGTGCCGTTGAAGTCGTCACTGAAGACGAGGGTCATCCCGGACGGAGCGGGCGGCACCGCGGCACCGGCGTTCGTGGTGGGCACCAGGAGCCAGGTCGCGGCGAGCACCGCGGCCGAGGCGACGAGCGTTCCGCCGACGGCCAGGCCGCGCTTACGCGGGATCGCTAAGAGGGAAGATCTCATTCAGTTGGTCCTCGAAACTCTCATGTGGGGGTGAGAGCCCGCAGCGCCGTCCAGAGACGCAGGGTGACGGCGGACACAGCGGCTCCTTGCCCCGAATAGAAACAACGACCGCAGCACCTGTCAACGCTCCGTGACACCAAAGCCCCTAGTTGATTACTCGGTGTGAGAACCGGACGCATCGGGTAGCATCGCGCACAACAGGTCCGCTGAGGAGTGGCGGGCAGTACCGGTGAGGAGGCGAGCTCGGCGATGATCCGTCGCGAGTTTCCCCGGCCCGCCGGGCCGTCCCGCTGAGGCGCCACGGTGGGCTGCGGCACAGCCGCGCGTTCTCCCTTCTCTAGACTGCGGCTCTGACCCGCGCGGCGCGTTCCGCGCGGATCCCCGACGCCGCCTCGCCGTAGGACGGAACGCATACCCATGTCTGGAACGAACGACCCGTACGACCCCAAGCAGGTCGCGCTGCTGGCCCCCGAGGCGCTCGCCGAGGCCGTGGCCACCGCGGAGAAGGCGTACGCCGAGGCCGCCGGGCTGACCGAACTCGCCGAGGTCAAGACCGCCCACCTCGGCGACCGGGCGCCGGTCTCCCTCGCCCGCCGCGAACTCGGGGCGCTGCCCCCGCAGGCCCGCGCCGACGCCGGCCGCCGCGTGAACGAGGCGCGCACCGCGATCCAGGCCGCGTACGACGACCGGCTTGCCGCGCTGACGGCCGAGCGGGACGCGCGCGTGCTCGCCGAGGAGACCGTCGACGTCACCCTCCCGTTCGCGCGGCGCCCGCGCGGCGCCCGGCACCCCCTGGCGGCCCTGCAGGAGCGCGTGAGTGACCTGTTCATCGGGATGGGGTACGAGGTCGCGGAGGGTCCCGAGGTCGAGGCCGAGTGGCTGAACTTCGACGCGCTCAACATCGGGCGGGACCATCCGGCGCGGTCCATGATGGACACGTTCTTCGTGGATCCGGTGGAGGACCACCTCGTCCTGCGCACCCACACGTCGCCGGTGCAGGCGCGCACGATGCTGGATCGCGATCCGCCGATCTACGTCGTGTGTCCCGGGCGGGTGTTCCGCACGGACGAGGTCGACGCCACCCACTCGCCCGTGTTCGGGCAGGTCGAGGGTCTGGTGGTGGACAAGGGCATCACGATGGCCCACCTGCGCGGCACCCTGGACCACTTCGCGAAGTCCATGTTCGGGCCGGACGCGCGCACCCGCTGGCGGCCGTCCTATTTCCCGTTCACCGAGCCGTCCGCGGAGTTCGACCTGTGGTTCCCGGCGGCCAAGGGCGGCGCCCGGTGGATCGAGTGGGGCGGCTGCGGCATGGTCAACCCGCGGGTCCTGGTCGCGTGTGGCATCGACCCTGACGAGTACACGGGCTTCGCCTTCGGGGTGGGCCTGGAGCGGACCCTGATGTTCCGCCACGACGTGACCGACATGCGGGACATTTTCGAGGGCGACGTGCGCTTCAGCGCGGCGTTCGGGATGGAGATCTGATGCGCGTGCCAGTCTCGTGGCTGCGCGAGTACACCGACCTCGGCGACGCGACGACCGAGCAGATCGACGCCGCGCTGGTCCGGATGGGCCTGGAGGTCGAGGCCGTCCACCAGCTCGGCGAGGGGCTGTCCGGGCCGATCGTGGTCGGCGAGGTCGTGACGATCCGGGAGCTGACCGGGTTCAAGAAGCCGATCCGGCACGTGCTCGTCGACACCGGCGAGAGCGAGCCGCGGTCGATCGTGTGTGGGGCGGCAAACTTCAACACCGGTGACTGGATCGTCGCCTCGCTCCCCGGTGCGGTCCTGCCGGGCGGGTTCGCGATCGCCAGCCGCACGACCTACGGCGAGCTCTCCGACGGGATGATCTGCTCGGCCAGGGAACTCGGCCTCGGCGACGACCACACCGGGATCCTCGTGCTGGACCGCACCACCCTGCCCGCGAGCGTGCGGCCGGGCACGGACGCGGTCGAGCTGCTCGAACTGTCCGACACGGTGTTCGAGCTGGCCATCACCCCCGACCGCGGCTACTGCCTTTCCGTGCGGGGCATCGCGCGCGAGCTCAGCCACGCGTTCGGCACCGAGTTCCGCGACCCCGGCCTCGCCGAGACCCATGCCGTGACCGCCGAGCCGCCGCACCCCGTCGAGATCGCCGACCGGGTGGGCTGTGACCGGTTCGTGGCGCGCGCGGTCACCGGGATCGACGGGGCCCGCCGGTCGCCACTGTGGATGCAGCGGCGGCTGATCCTCGCCGGGATGCGCCCGATCTCGCTCGCGGTCGACATCACGAACTACCTCATGCTCGAACTCGGCCAGCCCATGCACGCGTTCGACCGGGCCACCCTGACCGGCCCGATCGTGGTCCGGCGGGGCCGCGCTGGCGAGCGGGTGCGCACCCTCGACGGTGCCGACCGTGCCATCGATCCCGAGGATCTGCTGATCACCGACGACACCGGGCCGATCGGCCTGGCCGCGGTGATGGGCGGCGCGACCACCGAGGTCACGGCGTCCACCACCGACGTGCTGATCGAGTGCGCGCACTGGGATCCGGTGTCGGTGGCCCGCAGCGCCCGGCGGCACAAGCTGCCGAGCGAGGCCTCGAAGCGGTTCGAGCGCGGGGTGGATCCGCGGATGGCGCCGGTCGCCGCGGAGCGGGCCGTGAAGCTCCTGGTGGAACTCGGTGGCGGGGTCGCCGATCCGCGGGTGCTCGACCTGGACTACCGGGCGCCGCGGGACGCGATCCGGCTCGAC
>JAOPVE010000368.1 GCA_025963185.1 Actinomycetes bacterium | reverse complement strand
GCCAGAGCCGGTCGCAGTTACCGCACTTCGGCGGGCTGGTCAGTTCAGGAGCGCATGCCACCAGACGCGCGGCCTTCCGAGCCGGCCGCGAGGCGCGCGCGCCGGACGTGTCTGCGGCGGGCGGGCGGCACGGGGTCGATAATTCCCGGGGTGACCACCGACGGCGAATACCTGCTCGCCAATCAGCAGGCGCAGGCCGGCGCCCGGTTCGCGGCGCTCGCCGCGCTGTTCGACGCGTCCACCCTGCGCCACTTCGAGACCATCGGCGTCGCGGACGGCTGGCGCTGCTGGGAGGTGGGCGCGGGCGGCCCGACGATCCCGGCCTGGCTGGCGGAACGGTCCGGGCCGGGCGGGCGCGTGGTCGCCACCGACATCGACGTGTCCTGGCTGCCGCGGACCGGCGCGGGATTCGAGGTGCGCGTGCACGACGTCGGGGCCGATCCGCCGCCGGGTGACGGGTTCGACCTGGTGCACGCGCGGCTGGTCCTCGGGCACGTGGCCCGGCGCGCCGACGCGCTGGCGTCCATGGTCGCCGCGCTGCGGCCGGGCGGATGGCTGCTGCTCGAAGAGGCCGATCCGGCGCTGCAGCCCCTGGTCTGCCTCGACGAGTTCACGCCCGAGCACGAACTCGCGAACAAGCTCAAACGCGGCTTCCGGACCCTCATGCGCGAACGCGGCGTCGACCTCGCCTTCGGACGGTCCCTGCCGAGGCTGCTCCGCACGGTGGGTCTGGGCGGCGTGACCGCGGACGCGTACTTCCCTGTCACCGGTCCGGCCTGTGCCGCGCTGGAACGCGCGACGGTGCTGCAGATCCGGGACCGGCTGATCGCCGCCGGACTCGCCACCGAAGCCGAGATCGCTCGGCACCTGGCCACCGTGGAGTCCGGGACGCTCGACCTGGCCACCTCGCCGATGATCTCCGCCTGGGGCAGCAAGCCGTTGTGACGGGCGCTTCCGTCCGCCACGGCACGTCGGAACTGTTCGGGTATTCGTCCACATAACGGGCGCATGTGGGCGCGAATACCCGAACAGTCCGGTTTCTCAGGAGGCAGGCGGGCGCAAGGCAGGCAGGACAAGGCAGGCAGGTGGCTACCGGGCGAGCGCCGGTTCGCTGCCGGTCCAGGCGGTGTTGTCCACGGCGGCGGGCGGGTCGTCGTGTCGGTCGCGGTGCAGCCACCAGGTTGCGACCATGAGCGCGGCGAAGCTGCCGATGCCGATGACGAGGTAGCCCCGGTTGCTGCTCAGGCTGTCCCAGGTGGAGTGCAGCCACGCGACGCCCGCGAAGACGACCGCGAAGCGCAGCCACCCGAGCCAGCGCCGCCGGCTCCGGCGGATCGTGAACAGCGCCGCACACGCCAGCCCGGTCCAGGCCGCGTGACCGCCGGGCTCGGAGATGGACCGCACGAGCAGGAGCTGGGTGACCGAGCCGAGGTTGCCGCCGCTGCGCAACAGCGTCACGAAGGCGTACCCCATGGTTTCCAGCACGGCGAAGGCGCTTCCGACGGCGACCCCGAGCACGATGCCGTCCAGTGGCCGTGGCTTTCGCCAGAGCAGGATCGCGGCCGGGACCACCAGCTTGGCCGCTTCCTCGATGACGCCGACGGCCGCGGTCGGCAGCGTGCCGAACTGGCTCGCTGTCGCGTACTCCAGCGATCCGGCGATCACGATGCCGAGGACGCCTCCGCCGAGAGCCGCCGCCGCGACCTGCGCGAACGAGACCCGGTGCCCGTCGATGCCGTCGAGAAAGGTGATGAACGCGACCGGGATGATCGCCGCGCCGATGAGCAGCAGCGACGGGACGAACAGGACGTCGCCGGTCGCGAGCAACGCGACGAGGACGGCCGCGTACAGCGCCGATCCGGCGGCGAGCACGCCGATCCAGGTGAGCTGGCGGGACAGGACGGCACGGGTGGCGGTGATAGCGGTCATCGTGACTCCTCAGAGGTCATGGTCAGCTCACCGCGCCCAGTGCCGCGCTGACGGCGACGATGATCGCTCCGCCCAGCGCGATCGACGCGAACGAGCGCAGGAAACCGGTGCCGAAGAACCGCCAGCGGATCACGGCCAGCACCAGGAGTTCGAGGGCGATCGTCACGAGCGCGACGACCAGGGCGGTCCGGTATTGCGGGATGAGGAACGGCAGGGTGTGCACGATCCCGCCCAGGCAGGTGCCCAGTCCGGTGATCGCGCCGCGCAGGTACGGGCTGCCCCGGCCGGTGAATTCCCCGGTGTCGGAGAGCCCTTCGGAGAACGCCATGCTGACGCCGGCGCCGATCGCCGTCGCCAGCCCGGCGAAGAACGCGTAGTGCGGCTGGTGGGTGGCCAGCGCGACCGCGAAGATCGGCGCCAGGGTCGACAGGGATCCGTCGATCAGCCCGGTCATGGCGGGCTGTACGCGTTGCAGCAGGAACGACCGCCGCTCCGTCTCCGTCCCGCCCGGGCGCCCTGGGCGGCCGGTCCCGGCCAGCGCGACCTGGACGCTAGTCATGGCGCACGCCGGTACGGCGGAGCCGCAAGTCGGCCGCGACCGCGGCGAGGAGCACTATGGACGTCCCGGACACCCACGCGATCTCGACGTGGTTGGCGCCGTTGCCCACGAGCAGCAGGAGCAGCAGCGCCGCGGAGATCACCGCCCCGGCGTAGTCCAGCGCTCGATGTCCTGGCTTGTGCTGGTCGGGCGACGTCACCGGCTCATCGCCGGTGACGGTCGGCGCGGCGGGATCAGTCGGCGTGAGGCTGCTCATGCCGGCCTCCTTCGGCTCCGGGGTGCGGTGGCGGATCGTCACCGCACACAGCGTCACCCGAACCGGGGGTGCCGGGCATCGCCGCTAACCGCCGTCGTGACCGGCGGCTGACCGGAGTCCGCGGCTTCCTGCTGGCTGGGTAGCGGACGGGCCGGCGTTCCCCCACGGCGGGACGACGGAGTGTGCCGTACCGCCGTCCGCGGCCGGCCCGGGCGCGGTCAGGTGGTGGCGACGGGGGCTTCGCTGGCCTCGGCCGCGGGGATCGCGGTCCCGAGCGGGAGGGTGACGATCAGCGATGTTCCGCCGCCGGGCGGGCTGGTGATGACGATCCGGCCGCCGAGCGCCTCGACCCGGTCCCGCAGCCCGACCAGCCCGGATCCCCGGCCGGGATCCGCGCCGCCGACGCCGTCGTCGCGGATCGAGAGCCTGGCCACGGCACCCTCGGAGTCCACGTCGACGAACACCAGGGACGCGTCCGCGTGCTTGGCCGCGTTGGTCAGGCCTTCGGAGGCGACGTAGTACACCGCCACCTCGATCGCCTCGGGCAGCCGTCCGTCGCCGCGGATCCCCAGCTCGACGGGCACACCGGATCGCCGGGCCAGACTCTTGAGCGCCGGCCGCAGCCCGTTTTGGGTGAGGATCGCCGGATGGATCCCGTGCGAGATCTCGCGCAGGTCGTCGAGGACGCCCACCAGCCCCTCGCCCACCCGGCCCAGCACGGCGTGCAGATCGGCGAGCTCGCGCGGGGCCATCGACTCGGCGACCCGCACCTCCAGCGCCAGCGAAACGAGCCGCTGCTGGGCACCGTCGTGGAGGTCGCGCTGGAGCCGCCGCCGCGTCTCGTCACCCGCCGCCACCACCCGGGCCCGGGACGCGGTCAGCTCGGCGCGGGTCTCGGCGTTCGAGATCGCGGTGGCGACCAGTTCCGTGAACTCGCCGATCCGGGACTCCGTGCCCTCCGGCACCGGCTCGGACCGCACCGACGCGCACACCATCACCCCCCACAGCCGTCCCTCGACGGCGATCGGGCTGCCCGCGCACGAGCGGACCCCGAGTTCGCGCAGGAAGTCCGCCAGGGATCCGCTGGCAGTCGCGAGGTCGTCGACGCGCGCCGGGCGCCCCGTGCGGAACACGGTGGCGGCGACGTTCGCCCCGTCGACGGGCAGCCGCGTGCCGACGGGAATGTCGATCCCCAGCTCGCTGCGCCCGGCGACGACGGTGGCGGTGCCGTCGGTCTCGTACCGCAGCATGCTCGTGACGTCCGCCTGCAGGAGCCGCCCCACCTCCTCGGCCACGGTGGCGAACACCTCGGCCGGGGACGGCTCGCGCGCGACGAGCGTGGCCACCCGCCGGAGCGCGGCCTGCTCGTCGACCAGCACCGCGCGCGCCAGCTCCGCGGCATCGGCTCGGCGGCGGGTCCGCTGGGCGAGTTCCCCGAGCAGCACGCCGATGACGAGGTAGATGCCGAGCGCCAGCACGTCCGTCGGGTCGGGCAGCAGGGATGCGTGCGTCGGCGGGATGTAGTACCAGTCCAGCGCGACCACGCTCGCCACACCGATCGGGATCGCGTACACGATTCCCCAGAACCGGGCGACGGCCAGAACGGCGGCGACGTCGAGGACCGCCACGGCGACGACCGAAATGTACGGCAGGGCGACGGCCACGACCATCGTCGAGAACGCGAAGGAACCCGCGCTCGCCAGGAGCGCCAACAGAAGTTCGGCGGCGAGCGGGACGCCCCGCCCGCGCCCCCACATGGCCACACGACGAGGCTAGCCGAGCGCCCACCGCTTGGGCACCGCCGGAACGGGCGGGCCACCGGGAGCGCAGGCGTGACCCGGACCGCTGCGGGGCAGATAATGCGGGCATGACGACGGACGGGTCCGCGCTGCGGGTCGTGCTGGCCGAGGACGACGTGCTCCTGCGCGAGGGGCTCGGGAGCCTGCTGGAGCGCTCAGGCTTCGCGATCGCGGGGCAGGCCGGCAGCGGCCCGGAACTGCTGTCGCTGGTCCGCGAGAACCCGCCCGATCTGGTCGTGACCGACATCCGGATGCCCCCGACGCACACCACCGAGGGGCTCGAGGCGGCCAGGGCGATCCGCGCGGAACTGCCCGAGGTCGCGATCCTCGTCCTGTCCGCGCACGCCGAGGTCGAGCACGCGATGGAGCTCCTCGCCAGCGGGCGCGGCATCGGCTACCTGCTCAAGAGCCGGGTCACCGACGTCGAGGACTTCATCGACACCCTCCACCGGATCGCCAGGGGCGGCTCGGTCGTCGACCCCGCGCTGGTCCAGGAACTGGTGTCCGCCCGCCGGCGCGACGATCCGCTGGGGGTGCTCAGCCCGCGCGAACGCGAGGTGCTCGAGCTGATGGCGGAGGGTCGATCGAACGCGGGGATCGGCCGCCGCCTCTGGGTCACCGAAGGGACCGTCGAGAAGCACGTCCGCAGCATCCTGTCCAAGCTGAGCCTGCCCGAGACCGACGACGACCACCGCCGGGTCATCGCGGTCGTGACCTACCTCGAGGCCCGCTGACCGCGACCGGAGCTGTCGACAAGCTCGCGGATCGCCCGGGCCGAGAGCGCGGCCTTCGGCAGGAACCCCACCACCGGGGACGCCGCGATCAGGTCCGCGTAGTCCAGTTCGGTGTGGGTGGAGATCAGGATCACCGCCGGCTCGGCCAGCCCGGCCTCGCCGTGCAGCGCGCGCGCCACGTCGAAGCCGCTTTCGCCCCCGAGGTCGATGTCGACCAGCGTGACGTCCGGCCGCAGCTCGGCCACTCGCAGCAGCGCTTCGGCGCCGGTGGATCCCGTGCCCACCACCGCGACGCCCTCGCGCTCCAGCAGCCCGCGAGCGGCCTCCAGAAACCCCGGGCTGTCGTCGATGATCAGGCAGCGCAACATGCTGACCAGCATCGCAGCGGTCCTGGCCGGGGCGCATTCCCACTAGCAGGAGTGCTGGGCCAGCCCGCCCCCACCCCGCCGTTCCCGCTGGCCGGTACCGGGGCTGGGCGCTGACCGCGGCGCGCGGCCCAGGCCGGCCCTGGATCCTGGAGGACGCCGGGCCCGTCGGCCAGGAAGTCCCCCAGTGGCTGGCCCTGGCGAGCTGATCACCACTCCCGGGGTGACGATGGAGTCGTCACGCCGCGCAATTGTGAAGGAGAAGGACATGGCCAAGCTTGCGTTCCTCGGCCTCGGCCAGATGGGCACGCCGATGGCGAACCGCCTGCTCGACGCGGGCCACGACCTCACCGTCTGGAACCGGACGAGCGCCAAGACCAAGCCGCTCGTGGACCTCGGCGCCTCGGCCGCCGAGACCCCCGCCGAGGCGGTAGCGGGAGCGGACGCCGCGATCACCATGGTCGCGACCCCGGAGGCGCTGGAGGAGGTCATGTTCGGCGCCGGCGGCATCGTGCGCGGGACCAGCCCGGGGCAGTACCTGATCGACATGTCCACGGTCGGGCCCGACACGATCCGCTCGGTCGCGGCCCGGCTGCCTGACCACGTCACGTTCACCGACGCCCCGGTGCGGGGAAGTGTTCCCGAGGCGACCGAGGGCACGCTGCAGATCTACGTCGGCGGCACGGACGCGGCCTTCGAGGCCGTCGAGCCGCTGCTGCGAGCGCTCGGCACCCCGCGCCACGTCGGTCCGCTCGGCGCGGGCGCGGCGACCAAGCTGGTCATCAACCTGACGCTCGGCGTGGTCATGACCGCCGCCGGCGAGGCCCTGGCGCTGGGCGAGGCGCTCGGACTCGGCCGGCCCACCCTGCTGGACTCCCTGGAGGGCTCGCCGATCGGCGGCATCGTCCGCGGCAAGCGGGCCAACATCGAGTCGGGCAGCTACCCGCCCAGCTTCCAGCTGCGCCACGCGCTCAAGGACATCCGCCTCGTCACGGACACCGCCGCCCGGTCCGGCGAGGAGCTCGCGCTGGCGGCGGCGACCCGCGGATGGTTCGAGCGGGCCGCCGAGGCGGGTTATGCGGACCGCGACTTCTCGGCGGTCGTCGCGACGATCCTGGCCGCCGCGCCCGGCCGCGCGGGCGCCTCGTGACGAGTGCGGCCGCCGCCGTCGTGGCGACCGGTGCGGTTCTCTCCTGCTGCCACGGCTGATCCTCGGCCTGGGGCACCGGCCGCTGCTGGTCCGCCGGTGGCCGGAGGTGGCAATGTTCAGGCCGCGGCGCCGCGGGAAGGACTCCGGCTATGACCGTGCCGACGGCAGTGGCCGCGTGGTTGCGGCACCGGGATCCGGGGCTCGTCGCGGTCCGGCGGGCGGCCCGGGTCACGACGGTCGCCTGCATCGGTTTCTACGTGTGCCGGTACGGGCTCGGCAACCGGGTCATGGCGCCCTACGCGCTGTTCGGCGCCGTGGCCCTGGGCATGCTCGCGCAGATCCCCGGCACCCCGAAGCAGCGCGCCCGCACCGTCCTCGCCGTCCTGCCGGTGGCCTACGTGCTGGTCGTGGCCGGGACGCTGCTGTCGGTGTCCAACTGGACGGCCGCGGCGGGCATGTTCGTGCTCGGCTTCACGGTGACCTACGCGGGCGTGGGCGGACCCCGGCTCGTCGGCCTGGCCGCCGGGCTTCAGCTCCTCTACATCCTGCCGTGCTTCCCGCCGTACGATCCCGGGTCGCTCGGGTACCGGCTGGCCGGCGTGACCATCGCGCTGCTGCTGCTCGCGCTGGCCGAGGTGGTGCTCTGGCCGGATCCGGTGCCCGCACCGTACGAGCACCGGCTGGCTGGCGCGGTGTCGGCGCTCGCCGGGTGCCTGACGGCGATCGCGGACGCCCTCGACGGCGACCCGTACGGCCGGGACCGGCTCGCCGCACTGCTTCCGGGGGCCACCGAGGCCGCGGAGGCGATCCGCCCGTCGCGGCTGCCACCCGGTGAGCGGCCCGCCGCGGCCGGGCGCCACGACCGCGCGCTCAGCCACGCGGGCCGGAGCACCAGGCTGATCCTCGGCCGCATCGCCGACCTGTACTTCGAGGACGATCGCGGCGCGCTCTCCCGGCTGGAGGCGGCCACCCTGCTCCGCCAGGCGGCGGCCAGCAGCCACGCCACCGCCGCCGCCCTGCGCGGGCCCGGATCGGCACCGGACACCGGACCGCTCGCCGCCGCGATCGCCGCCTTCCGCGCGGACCGGCTCCGAGTGGCTCCCAACGGCGTCCACCCGGACCGGCTGCGCCTCGGCTCGCTCGCGCTGATGATCGGCGAGTGGACCACGGTCCTCGTCACGGCCGTCCGGGTGGCCCGCGGCGCGCCGATCCGCCCGGATCCCACGCCACCGAGCGGGCGGCCCGGCGAGTTCTGGTACGCGTACGAACCGGCGATCCGGCTGTGGTGGTATCGGTTCCGCGCGCACCTGACACCGCGCTCGGTGTACTTCCAGGGCGCGCTGCGGCTCGCCGTGGCCCTCGCCGCGGCCCGGCTGCTGGCCGGCGGACTGGACCTCTCGCACGGCTTCTGGGTCCTGCTCGCCACCCTCACGCTGCTGCGGACCTCGGCCGCCGAGACCCGCTCGGCGCTGCGCCCGGCGCTGATCGGCACCCTCGCGGGCGCGGTGCTGGCGGGCGGGCTTCTCGTCGTCGGCGCGGATCCGCACGTGTACGCGGTCGCGCTGCCGCCGGTGATGCTGATCGGCTTCGCGGCCGGTCCGCTACTCGGGCTGGGCTGGGCGCAGGCCCTGTTCACGCTGGTCATCGCGCTGGTGTTCGCCCAGGTCGCGCCAGTGGACTGGCGGCTCGCCGAAGCCCGGGTCCTCGACGTGGCGGCCGGCGCCGGAGTCGGGGTCCTCATCGGCGTCTTCGCCTGGCCCCGCGGCGGCGCCGGAGAACTGCGCCGGGCGACCGCGAACTACCTCACCGCGTGCGCGGAGGTCGTGCGGGAGACCGTGGCCGTACTCGCGCGCGGAGCGCAGCCCGGGACGGCCCTGCCCCGGGCCCGCCTGTTCGGCCACCTCGCGGACGCGTCCTACGCGCTGTACCAGACCGAGCGGCACTCACCGTCCCCTGTGGACTGGCAGGCGACGCTGCTGGCTGGCGACCACGCGGTCCACGGTGCCGAGGCGCTGCTGCGGTCGTGCCCGACGGGCCGGCTGCTGCCCTGTGTGGCACCTCTGGAGGCCGCGGCCGCCGCGGTGGCGGACGCCTACGAGCGGTTCGCCACCCGCCTGCTCCGGCACGAGCGGGCGCCCGCCGCCGGGATCCCCGACCCAGTGCCCCCGGACCGCTGGCCCACGGACCTCGGCGCCGATCTCTACCACCTGGCCGACATCCGGGTCTGGCTCACCGGACTCACCGACGACCTGACCCGGATCGTGCCCCCAGCGGACAAACCCGCCCGCCCCTCCCCCGCGACGACCCGCTAACCCCGCCAAGCGCGGTAACTCCGGCCGCCTGGGACCGGCCACAGTTACCGCACTTCGGGTGCCTAGTGCTGTGACCGGAAACGTTCACGGTGTTGGGTGAGCGGCGGGTCGTCGCGTTCGGGCCGCGGGTCGGGCAGGCTGGCCGGGTGGCAGATCCAGTTCGAGTACGCCGCTTGAGTGATCATGAAGGTCAGCGGCTGCAGCAGATTGTGCGGCGCGGGACCGGCTCGGCGGTGCGGCTGCGCCGGGCGATGGTCGTGCTCGCCTCGGCGGGCGGTAACAGCGTGCCGGTGATCGCCCGGCTGGTGCAGGCCGATGAGGACTCGGTCCGGGCGGTGATCCACCGGTTCAACGAGTCCGGGCTGGCCAGCCTGGACCCTCGGTGGGCGGGTGGCCGTCCCCGCCGGACCAGCACCGATGACGAGGCGTTCATCGTCACGACGGCCACCACCCGCCCCGAGGCGCTCGGGCAGCCGTTCACCCGGTGGAGCCTGCGCAAACTCGCCCAGTACCTCGGCGCCAACCCGGCTCGGGCCGTGACGATCGGCCGGGAGTCATTACGGGTTCTGCTCGCCCGCCACGAGATCTCCTTCCAGCGGACGAAGACCTGGAAGGAGTCCACCGACCCTGACCGCGACGCCAAGCTGGCCCGGATCGAGCACGTCACCAGCAACTTCCCGGACCGGGTGTTCGCCTTCGACGAGTTCGGGCCGCTCACGATCCGCCCGCACGGCGGCGCGACGTGGGCCCCGGCAGGCAAACCGGACAGGCTGCCGGCGAACTATCACAAGCTGCACGGCGTCCGGCAGTTCCACGGCTGCTACTCGATCGGAGACGACACCATGTGGGGCGTCGTGCGGCACCGCAAGGGCAGCGCGAACACCCTCGCCGCGCTCAAATCGATCCGCGCCGCTCGCCCAGACAGGGCACCGATCTACGTGATCCTGGACAACCTGTCCGCGCACAAAGGCCCCAAGATCCGCGGCTGGGCCGCGAAGAACAAGGTCGAGTTGTGCTTCACCCCGACCTACGCCTCCTGGGCGAACCCGATCGAGGCGCACTTCGGGCCGCTGCGGACGTTCGCCGTCGCCGGCTCGAACCATCCGAATCACACCGCCGCGATCCGCGCCCTGCACGCCTACCTGCGGTGGCGTAACGCGAACGCCCGCCACCCCGACGTCCTGGCCGCCCAGCGCCGCGAACGAGCCAAGGTCCGCAGC